>JBGUNJ010000066.1:0-38702 GCA_045117315.1 Lachnospiraceae bacterium
CAGCTGGTCTTGCATGCGCTCTGGCAGGAAGTCTGGCACTCGCCGCAGCCGCCCTTGACAGCGCTCTTTGCCATATCACGGGTATCCAATGTCACGATATGCTTCATGTTGATGTCCTTTCTCTGAAAAATATTCAATCTCTGCATTTTTATCAATTTACGCTCCTCATGAACCGGCGGATGATCCCGCCGTCGTCAGGCGGAGATCAGAAGAAAATCCGTCCTGCATCCATGGGCCAATGGCCGCGAAGCTTTTCAAATGGCTTTCACCTTGCCTTATTATATGAATTACATCCTTAAAAGTCAACGACAGCTTACAAGTGAAGGCCCTGACCTATACCGGATTAGTTACAGGTGAAGACCTTGACGAAGTAGTATATTATAGTAAATGGACTTTAAATGAATTGTAGTGTTGAAAATTAAAAATTATAGAAGGATACAACTATTCAGCGGGAGCTTTGAAAAATGAGCAGAGTACATAAGAGCGGAAACAACAGTGCTGTGATTGAACGGATGTTTTCAACTGCAATGGGCGCCTTTATCGCCTCGAACCTGACGACTGCAATCGGACCTACTGTAGATGGTATCATAGTAGGTTCTTATTATAATGTGGACGAAGTCGCCGCGATCGGACTCACTTCTTTCCTTCTGGTAGGTTATCGCACTATCTCGACCTCTATCATAGCCAGAGGCGGCCATGTGATGGCCTCAGGGCGGATCGGCGCAGGGGACAGGGAAGGAGCAAACCGCATTTTTTCCCAGTCTGTCATTATGTCTCTTGCGGCAGCTCTTATACTTGCCCTGCACAGCATTATTTTTTCCAGGCAGATCGCTGTTCTTGTGGGAGCGCGCGGAGGCATAGCCCACCTGATGCAGCCCGCCTCCGATTATCTGAGAGGTTATTGCATAGGGCTGCCGTTTTTTGCCGCCACCTATATCCTTACCCCTTTTGTGCAGATGGACGGAGACTATAAAATAGTCGTGACATCCTCTGGAGTAATGACAGTAGTAGATATAGTGGCGGATCTTTTTGTGGTCAAAATCACGCACGGAGGCCTTTTCCAGATCGGGCTGGCGACTGCGGCCGGATATGCAGCCTCCTTCCTGGTCGTGTTAAGTCACTTTATACGCAAAAGTTCTTTTTTCCGCTTTCAGACAAAAGAAATACGTCTGTCGGAATGCCGTGAGATACTTATAACCGGCATGCCCACAGGAGTGGTGAAGCTCAGCAATACCTTCTGCGGCATTACGATCAACCATATGCTGGCCATATCCTTTACCAGTGAAGTGATCGCGGCATTGAGCGTAGGCAACCAGGTACTCAAGTTCTGCTTCTCCCTGTGGCTGGGAGCCGCCAGCACACTCCTTTCCTTCTCGAGTATGTTTTTCGGAGAGCAGGACCGGGATGCCCTGCGGGATGTTCAGGCAATTGCTGTCCGAAAGGGGCTCATGACGACCTGTTCCGCTGCCGCTGCCGTTTTTATTTTCGCGGGGCCGCTGGGACATCTTTTTCTCAGAAACGGGGATGCTGCCACCATGAAGATGGCCGTCGAGTCCATCCGCTTCTTTGCTCTCTCCATGCCCATGAATGTATTCATCTACTGCTTCCAGTCTTATCTGATTGGAGCCGGACGCAGGCTCTATGCCAACATTTACAGTTTCATACTGGATTTCGGGCTTCCTGTTCCTCTGACAGCGGCTTTCCTTTTCGGGCTCGGATATCGGGGAGCATGGGCTGCAAAACCTTTTATCAATGTGGCGGTCGTCATGGCTGCCGTGCTTTATATAATGCGTCAGAAGGGAAAGAACTTCAGGGAAAAAATGCTTTTGCTCCCCGAGAATTTCGGCGTGCTGCCGGAGAATGAACTCTGCTTCGAAGGGGACTCTATGTTTGATGTCATGGGGATCTCCCGCATCGCGGTCGCCTTTGCCCTGGAAAAAGGCTTTGAGAAACGTAAAGCTGAGATTGTTTCTCTTGCTGTAGAAGAGATGGCAGGGAATATCGTCCAGTACGGATTCACGGACGATAAGCCGCACCATGTGCATATCCGTATGCTTGCAAAGGGTGATGAACTGATCCTGAGATTCAGGGATGACGGCATACCTTTTGATCCGGTAGAAAAATATCGGAAGGAACTGCAGTATGAAAGCGATCCGGAAAAGGGGCCGGCCATAAAGATGATGATGAAGCTGGCCAAGGATGTCAAGTATACCGGCCTTTACGGTATGAACAACCTGATCATTCGCATCTGACCGTTTTCTGAGCCAGTTCCGCCAGATACTGCCCTAATGGAGCTGCGCTCATGTCCGCTGCAAGTTCGCTGAGTCTGTTCCGGTCGATCAGGCCCTTCTCAAACGCGGCTTCTTCTATACTTCCCACAAGGGTTTCGTGGCTCTGCTGAAAAGCCCTGACTGCGCCGGAGGCCAGATACAGCCTCTCAGGGGTTCCGGCATCAAACCACTGGATACCCTCATTCAGAAGGACGGAATTCAGCCTGCCATCCCTGAGATACTCTACGAGCAGGTCAGCCAGCACTATAGAGCCGTCTTCAGCCGGTTTTGTCCTGCCGATGACTTCAAACAAGGTGTCATCGAAGAAGAACAGCCCTGTCACCGCATTATTGCTTTTGGGAATCCGGGGCTTACTTTCAAGACTGCAGATACTGCCGTCGCCCTTGTATTCCACCACACCATAATTCCAGGGGTCATCTACTTCTTTGCAGAAGACGGTGGCTCCTTTTGTTTTTTCAAAATTTTCCGCCGCGTCTTCCAAGGTCTGTCGAATGTCTTCTCCGACAAAAATATTGTCCCCGAGGGCAACAGCAACGGAATCTGTCCCGATAAAGCCCCTGCATTGCAGAAACATTTCCGGAGGAGTCATAGTCCTCTCTTCGATGAAATAGCTGATGTTGATGCCAAAACGGCTCCCGTCTCCAAGCAGCCTGTAGTAAGCCTCCTGATGCTCCGCAGAAACACCGATCAGGATGTCAGTGACACCAGCCATGATCAAAAGCGAGATCGGATAATAGATCGCAGGTTTGTCATAGACCGGGTACAAATTTTTATTGACTGCTTTTGTGGAAGGATGCAGACGGGTACCTTGTCCGCCTCCCCTTATGATTCCTTTCATTTTCCCGATAGTTCCTTCCCTTGTACCGGCTCTTCATCTTTTTTCACGAGAAGATCGTTTAAAAGATGGATATTTCCACATCCCATCATTATGACCAGGTCTCCCGGTCTGACGCCGCTTTCAATCATTGCAGCAGCGTCAGAAAGTCCCGGTGTCAGGACTGCATTGACATGATGCCTGCGCATTCCCTCTACCAGCATCCCGCTGCTGATGTCGCCCGTATCCTGGTACTTGTATCCATAGATGTCTGTCACAAGCGTAATATCCGCCTCTTCCGTACAAGTGAGAAAGTCCTGAAAAAGAGTCTTTACCCTGATGTAGTTATTGGGCTGCATGACTGCCCAGAGCCTGCCGCCCTTGCAGCGCTTGCGCGCAATGGAGACCGCGTATCTCATCTCTGTGGGATTATGACCGTAGTCCATAATAAGTTCGGCTCCGTTTATGGTGCCGGTGAGTTCGAATCTGCGGTGGGCTCCCCTGAATCTGCTTATTGTCTCACAGGCCGCAGCCGGATCTATGCCCAGGATATGTGCCGCGCCAAGAGCTGACAAGGCATTTAAGGCATTGAAAAGACCGGGAATTCCCATGTGCACATGCCCCAGTTTTTCGCCATTATGGCAGAAATCAAACTGATAATAGCCTTCTGAGTCCTCTGAAGGTTTTTCCATGTAATAATCACAGGTGTCGGAAAGGCCGTAGGCAAAAGTTCTGCAGTTCGATGACTTGAGCAGTTTCAGCACTCTGCTGTCTTCTCCGCATCCCAGCACCCATCCGTCTTCAGGCAGCTGTTTCAAAAAAGAGCCAAAAGTCTCTTCAATCTCGTCAATGTCCCGATAGCAGTCCAGATGATCCCTGTCAATATTGAGCAGAACGATTCCCGTGGGGTGCAGGCTCAGAAAGCTTCTCTGGTATTCACACGCTTCAGTGAGGAACAGACTGCTTTTCCCACTGCGTACGTTTCCCCCGATCGGCGGATAAATACCCCCGATATGAACAGTCGGGTCCTGATCTGTATCGATCAGGATCTGGGAGATCATCGATGTGACGGTAGTCTTCCCGTGGGTGCCGCAGACAGAGATCGATCGCTCAAATTCCCCGGACAGCTTGCCCAGCAGCCAGGATCTGGACTTAAGTGGGATCCCATTTTTTCGGGCAGCTTTGACCATTGGGTTTTCCGCTGTTATGGCATGGGAATAAATGACCAGATCCGAACCTGCCATATCTTCCGGATTATCCTCGGCATAGACGCGGATTCCCTGTTTTGTCAGAGCCGGAATATATTCTGTATCAATACTGGTAGAGCCGGAAACGTCGTACCCATAGCTTTTGAGAAGCAGAGCCAGACCGGACATACTGCATCCGCCTATTCCTATCATAAAAACTTTGCGGGCATTCAGATCACGGAATTCTCCGGGTTTTGTTTCCATAGACATAAAGCCTCCTTTTAAAATTCCTGAGGACTTTGAGAAGGTTTTTCTGATGAGGCACCTACTCGCGTAAACAGCGGATCATCCTTATGTCCGGGGCGTGTCTGTAAAATGCTGCTCCTTCCCTGCCTGCCTCTTTCAGAAGCTCAGTCAGCTTCTTTGTGATGAGCTCCCCCGGAGCCAGGACAGGGATTCCGGGAGGATAAAAATAGAGATATTCGGCACATATTCTGCCGGTGGTCAAGTCAGAAGGCACATATTCTGACTCCCGGGCAGCCGCCTGTTCAATCGTACAGAAGACGACAGGCTTCAGGCTGGAAAGTTTCCGGATATATGTATTATTCTGTACCGTTCCGGCGATCATTTCCTGCTTTGCGCTCTCATTTTTTTCCTCTTTCGACTCTTCTTTTTTTACAGGGGCTGTGCTCCTTTTCTTATTGCGGCCAGGATCTTTTCCCATGGTCACTGCAGTTGAAAGGCTGCCGCAGGCACAGGACTTTTCTATCTCTTCCAGAGCAATGGCCAGCCTGTCAAGGGCTTTCTCCTCGTCGCAGATACTGGTCATGGCCAGGACCAGCCCCCCCTGAGTCATCTCCGTCTCCATCTGGTATTTCTCCCGGAGTATTCCTGCCATCTTCCTGCCGTCCATTCCGACCGGTCCGGCATCGATCAGTATTTTCCCGGGGTCACAGACTCCGCAGGCAGGAGACAAATCTGTGTGGCCCAGAATCCTGATCCTGTGAAGTCTGCTGCGGACAGTCACATCGAAGCGTCCTATTCTGTCAGCCCATCTCTGAAAGAGTTCTTCCCCCTGCTCCCGCAGGATACCTGTACATCCGTCCAGAGAAGCCATAAGGGGATAGGAAGGCGAACTGGTCTCGAATATGTCAAGTTCCTCTTCCACCCGTGCCGGATCCGCAAGCCTTCCCTGTAAGTGAAGAAGCGCCGTCTGCGTGAGACTGGGAAGAGTCTTGTGGGGACTTTGGACCACCAGATCCGCTCCCCCTGCAAGGGCGCCGGCAGGGAAACCGGAGGCTGCGGAAAGGGGCATCAGGTGCGCTCCGTGCGCTTCATCCACCAGTACCGGAATCCCTTTCTCATGGCAGACGCGGCAGATTCCTTTTATATCCGAAAGAATCCCTTCATAAGTGGGACTTGTCAGTATCACCGCTTTTGCAGCAGGGTATCTGCTGAGAGCAGCCTGTACCTGAAGAGCACTGATTCCGCCGCAGATCCCCCATTCTTCATTCACGGCAGGCATGAGCCAGCGCACCCGATATCCCGAGAGTTCGATCGCGTGGAACACTGCCTTATGACAGTTTCTGGCACAGATCACCTCCGCCCCGTGCCCGGCCAGGGCCCGGATCGCTGCCAGCAGTCCGCATGTAGAGCCGTTGACCAGATACCAGGTCCTTTCCGCTCCCCACAGGCGGGCAGTCCGCTTCATTGCGTCAGACAGAATCCCGCCCGCATCATGCAGGTCATCTGTGCCCTCAACCTCCGTGAGATCCCAGGAAGACGGAAGTCCGGGTGCCGGCTGCACCAGCCTTTTGTGGCCCGGCATATGCAGAGGATAAAGGCCCTGCCGGACATATTCTTCCAGCTGCGTCTGTAGTATATGCGTGTTGCCAGTATATGTATCATCCATAAGCAAAATGTTCCTGTCGGTTAATTTTCCCTGTCAGTTTGCCGGCTAATGTCAGTTTGGCCTTCCTGTCAGTTCGTTATTCCTGTCCGGTTTTTTAGTCCTGTCAGTTTGTCGTTTCTGTCCGCTGTCAAATCTATGTCCGCAGCAAGGAGTAAATATATTGCGCCGGTCTCGTCATAGAAAAAAGCGGAGACAACCGTCTCCGCTGTTTTTCATTTTGCTGCCGCCGGTCATTTTCCCGGCCGCCTGTCCCCGCGCCGCACACTTGCGGCATTTTTCAGATATCCGGAGATCAAGCCTGCTCTGCGGTCTCTTCAACAGGAAGGACAGAAGCGCAGTGAGGGCACTTTGTAGCGCCGATCGCTACATCATCACACATGCAGTAAGGGCACATCTTGGTTGTGGGAGCTTCTTCCTCTTCAGGCTTCTTGATCTTGGAAGATGCAGCATTGAGAGCTTTGATGATGGAGAAAAGAATAAAAGCCATGATCAGGAAGTTGATCACTGCAGTGATGAACTTACCATACATCAGAGTAACCTCACCCCCGAGATTCACTTTCAGCTGATCAAAATTCAGACCTCCGAAAACGCCCAGGATAGGGCTGATGATATCATCGACCAGAGAAGTGACGATTGCTGTGAAAGCTCCGCCGATCATGATACCGACTGCCATGTCCATGACATTGCCACGGCTGATAAATTCCTTGAACTCTTCAATAAAGCCTTTCATGATTATTACCTCTTTTCTAATACCGGTAACCTGCAGCAGACCTCTGCCTCCCGCATTATCCACACCTCTGCATGTAACCTTGACATGACTTCCGGGCACAATATCCGGTATGTGATTTCCTTTTTATTCTCCTGGGTGTAGATTCCTGCCCGTCCATCAACAAGTACAATTTTAACAGATTCTTTCAAAACCACAATATCAAGTTTATGTTTTTTTAAGAAAGGGCAGGGCTTTGTACATTATTCCCCAAACTTCCGTATTTATAGTTAGATAATTTTTATATATTTCACAAACGTTTTATACTTTCATTCCATAGCTGTGATCCAAGGCCCGAAAATGAGAAAAGCTGCGTGCTGCACAGCGCATTCCGCGCTTGCGCGATTCACGCAGCTGTTCGTAATCATCCTCCACACCGGCCTTACTGAAGCGGCGCAGGCACTTGCGCTTCCCGAATCTCGCAGGGAGCGGCAGACAGGCCTTTACGCCTCCTCTTAGCAGGCTGCTGCGACAGCGTCTTCATCCATGACACCGCCCAGGCCTTTACGCCTCCTCTGCACAGGCGGCATCAATTCCTTCTATAATCTCCTTATAGCTTGCCCTCAGATGCGGCATGTTTTCACATGCCTGAGCCAGATCTTTGCTTCGCAGGGCTTCTGTAACAGTATCTGTATAGCTGTAAAGCCTGTTGAAGCCGATATTCAGGCACACACCCTTGAGTGTATGTGCCGCCCGGAAAGCCTGCTCCACATCCCCTTTTTCCAGAAACATCTCCAGCTCCCCATAGCATGGATCATTCTTAAACATTTTTACATATTTTCGGATACGTCCCTCATCAAGCGCTCTGCTGAGAACGCCCTCGTAATCTCCGCCCGTCCGATCGTAAAACTCTCTTAATGTCATGTTGTAACCTCGCTGTACTCATTCCGACCTGTATATGCGGTTCCCGTTCCGGTTTATTGCTCACGTCTGCTGCTGCGGAACACAGAAGCAGACACGGTCAGAGCATCAGTAACCTGTTTCCCAGCTGTTGTTCATTCCGTACTCCTGAATCGCAGTGTTTCTGGCCTCCGCTTCATCAGAAAGAGTGTAGTCCGATTCATTAAAGAGAAACTCATGAAGCCAGATTACATTATCGCTCAGGTCCATAGGGAGGACATAATCTCCCTCATCATAATTGGTCCGGAATCCCCTGTATTCTTCCAACGGAACACCGGCTGTAGCCGAGAGGTCAGCGCTGCCTGCTTTCATGATCAGACCGAGCAGCTCCGATGAGGAGAGGGATGTGGCGACGTCTCCCATGACATTGTCAGCCACTTTCACCAGTGTGGTCGGGGAAGCCGACCTGACTTTCTCAAGAGTCTTTGACAAAACAGTGCGCTGGCGCTCCGCGCGGCGGAAATCATCTCCCGCTGTATAGCGGATCCTGCTGTAAGCAGTCGCCTGAATACCGTTCATGGTGACCAGGCCGGCTGATTCGACCGGAGTATCCTCTGTGCCCAGTTCCAAATGCATGTCATGCACATACTGGTTGAGATATCCCCGTTCCTCCTCATCGATTTCAATCTCGATTCCTCCGAGAGCATCGATCGTGTGCGCCAGTCCCTCAAATCCAACCGTCACAAAATCGACGATATTGAGATCCAGATTCTTGTTCATCATATCGATTGCCTGCGCAGGTCCTCCAAGGGCGTAGGCGGTATTGGCTTTTCTGTATTGGCCGTCTCCCACATCGAGCAGAGTGTCGCGATAGAGGGAGACCAGCTTGATCTCACCGGTCTTCTCATTGATCGAGCAGATCATCATAGTGTCACTGCGGTTATCCCCCTCAAGCAGGTCTCCGGAACGGGAGTCCACACCGAAAAGGGCTATATTCTTGTATCCGTTCATATACTCGTCTGCTCTGACTTTATACGGAATCCCCGGACTCAGCTGTTCTTCGAGATCAATGGAATTCACCCTCTGAAGCTTGAGAACGTCCTTCATTTTGTAAAAAAGAAGGCCTCCGGCGATAACGATCAGGAGCAGAAGTATCAGGAAAATTTTCAGAATGAGGCTTCCGACCCCTTTTTTTCTGCGCCTTCCGGAGCCTTTGTCCTGTTCTCCGGAACCACCTGTCCGGATGCCGCCCCGGTCCTCCGGGTACTGCCTCTGTCCTCCTCTCGTTTCTCTCTGCCCCGGATCATAATATTCCGCTTCATCCTCCAGATCCCGGGCAGGACGAAAATCTCCGCGGACGCTGCCGTTTTCACGTCCCCCCGCGTTTTCCGGCCTGCGCCTCCCTCCTCCGGAAGAAGAACGAACTGACTGCCTTCCTGCGGAAGAAGCGGCTTTTCTGTTTTTTCTTTCCATCGAACGGACAAACTCTTCATAGTCCTCTTCGTCTTCGATCATTCCTTCCGGGGAATAAGCGGAGCCCTGTCTGTTTAAATTATTACCTCTATCACGATATTCAGAATCTCTTCCTGCCATTTTTACCTCTCTCCATAAAGAAGCGCTCCGCTCTTAAACAGACGGAGAGAAAATTCCACACGTGAATTCTATGATCCCGTCTGCGCAGATTTACGGCGCCTTAGTGCAAACACTCCCCGCGGCGCCTTCCTGCCCCGCTCTCAGGGAGCAGAGTTCCCAAAGGATGTTTACAATACAATACTATGTCTGGTCCCCTGGAACTTTTTCCGGGAACCAGTTTGTTACTGATCTGTACAGCCCCACCGGAAACTCGAGACAGGTTTTTTCACGCGTTCCTGGCGTGAAAACCCGGGTTGTACGGCGAAAATCGTCCGTAAGCGCATTGGAATGCGGTTTTCGCAAGTTACTGTCACGCCCTCGACAGGGCGGGTGCAGTAACACCGGTTTCAGTGAAAAGGATTATAACGATTTGAGTTGAATTTTCAACCCGCTTTATGTTTTTTTTCAGAAAATATCTTCAGATAACACGAAAAAAGCACGTCACGGCCGGAACAGACACAATGCTTTCCAGGTCCGCGATTCTGGGCAGCAGCGCACGGAAAATGTCCGTCAATGCTCCTTACCACATTGTATCATTATACAGACGATTATCCTATAAATCATATGTAAAAAAACTAATTTTGGGAAAAGCTGATTCAGGGAAACTGATTCGGGAAAAAACCGATTGAGCGGAAGGCGGTATGCTCAAATAACACTATTAAGAAAAAAGGATGGATTCCGCCCTGATACAATCCCGGCCGGAGCCGCCTGAGTTATTCCCGGCCGGAGTGGCCTGAGTTATTCCCGGCCGGAGTGGCCTGAGTTATACCGGGCAGAGTGAATAGAAACGATATTCGTCGTCTTCATGTCCGTCAATGATAGAAAAAAGATCCTGATTATCGATATTTTTTACATGTTTTCTCTGTTTTTTCAATAAAGTTCTGATTTTTACAGGCTCTTTGCCGAAAAGACTGAACAGATCCCCAAAATTTTTCTATTGACAGGGGTGGCTCCCCTGTCTATAATACGCTTTAGGACTTTAAAGCGTCTAAGCGTTTAAGCGTTTAAGTGCTAAAGCGCAGGTCTTTAAAGCCTGGACTGTTCACCCCCGCATAGATTTATTAATTTTTTAGGAGGTATTATTTATGTTTGCGAAAATTCTACTGTTACTGATTTTCTTCGGCGTCATGGTCGGTGTCGGCTTCTATAGCCGCAGCAAAGCCGGCAATGTCACTGATTACGTTCTGGGCGGACGTCAGGTCGGGCCCTGGATCACAGCATTCGCTTACGGTACCTCCTATTTTTCTTCAGTCGTTTTCGTCGGCTACGCGGGGCAGTTCGGTTGGAAATATGGTCTCTCTTCTACATGGATCGGTCTGGGAAATGCTTTTATCGGTTCCCTTCTGGCCTGGCTTATCCTGGGCAGACGCACACGCGTCATGACACAGAAGCTGGATTCCAAGACCATGCCTGATTTCTTCGGAAAGAGATTCCAGTCCAAACCGCTGCAGATTGCCGGAAGCGCGATCGCCTTCATTTTCCTGGTTCCTTACACAGCTTCGATCTACAACGGTCTGTCCCGTCTGTTCGGGATGGCGTTTGATATTCCCTACAGTGTATGCCTTTTCGCCATGGCAATCCTGACCGGTATCTATGTCATCGTCGGCGGTTACATGGCAACTGCGCTCAACGATTTCATCCAGGGCATCATCATGCTGTTCGGCATCACCGCCGTTATCCTCGCGGTCCTGAACGGCCACGGCGGTTTTCAGAACGCGATCCACGAACTCTCCCTCATCTCCGCGGATGATGTGGCGGTTCCCGCGCTCCAGGGCAGCCAGGGTCTGCTGGCCAGCTTTTTCGGTCCTGATCCCGTGAACCTTCTGGGCGTTATCATTCTGACCTCTCTGGGTACCTGGGGACTTCCCCAGATGGTGCACAAGTTTTACGCGATCCGCGATGAGAAGGCCGTGCAGACCGGCACGATCGTCTCCACTTTCTTCGCCGTGATCGTCGCGGGCGGCTGCTACTTCCTGGGTGGCTTCGGACGCCTCTTCGACTGCCCCGAGATCTACAAAGCAGATGGTACTATCGCATACGACTCCATCGTTCCGCAGATGCTCTCAACCCTGCCGGATATCCTGATCGGTATCGTCATCGTCCTTGTTCTGTCCGCTTCCATGTCCACTCTGTCTTCGCTGGTTCTCACATCGAGCTCCACCCTGACTCTGGACTTCCTCAAAGAAACTGTCGTGAAGGATATGACTGAAAAGACACAGCTGGTCGTCATGCGTGCCCTGGTTGCCTTTTTCATCATCCTCTCTGTTGTCATCGCCCTCAATCCCCCCACCTTCATCGCTCAGCTGATGGGTATTTCCTGGGGTGCATTGGCAGGCGCGTTCCTGGCTCCTTTCCTGTACGGGCTGTACTTCAAAAACGTTTCTACAGCCGCTGTATGGGTCAGCTACATTGCAGGTGTCGGAATCACTGTTTCCAACATGTTCCTTCACTTCATTAAGTCCCCCATCAATGCAGGTGCAGCTGCAATGATCGCCGGGCTCATCATCGTCCCGATCGTCAGCCTGCTCACTCCTTCGCCTGACAAAAAATTCGTGGAAGACGTCTTCTCCTGCTATGACCAGACTGTCACGGTCCACAAGTCCCACTCCCTGGAAGAGGGCTGAGAAAGAAGGGTCAGAGGATTCTGTTTATCCGTCATGTATTCAGCACTCTTATAGTTGTTACAGCCCTGCAGGATAATGTACCTGACCTGCAAAGCCGCCTGAAGGCGGCAGGGAGTCAGTCACTCGTCCTTCGATTTCTGCATAAAAATGCCATCTTCTATGTGAAAATGTCATCTTCTATATGAAGAGAGCCGGAATGAAACCACATTCCGGCTCTTTTTATGTTCCCCGATATCCCCTTTTTAAATCACTTCCGGGAGTTTCTTTTTTATATTACTTCCGGAATTTCCGTTTTATATTACTTCCGGGAGTTTCTTTTTTATTTCTTCCAGAAGTTTCTTTTTATTTCTGCCAGGAATTCCTTATTTATTTCTGCCTTTATTTCTGCCGGGAGATCCCCCTTATTTCTGCCAGGAATATGTGAAGGGGACAGTCAGTTGTCCGTCCTGAAAGCGCCAATCACCCAGCTCGCGTCTGCAAAGCAGGTCGGGCAGGCGAAGGCGGCGCACCTCGCTGCGTACATACAGCAGGAGGTCGTTATCCTCTTTTTCGACACGGATCTCATCCTCCTCCGCATAGGGCAGTGAGATAATGAGACTCCTGACGCCCGACTGCTCATCGTAAACCATGCGGAAGGCTTCTTCTTTACAGAAGATGGCGGCCGGGTCGTCGCTGCCGTACAGTTTCTCCGCAATGCCTTCCAGAACCTCAACCCCCCGGATCTCCGCCTGCTGCAGGGGCAGGAGGAAATGCTTCCTGCCGGGAAAACTCTCGGACGCGATCCGCAGGCTCTCCTCCTGCATCTGTCTCCACCCCTCAAAATAGCCCTGCATGGCCTCCTCGGGATAGATCCTGTTCATGCACACAGCGTCCACGCCGAAATCATACTCATTGATCCAGGTGAAGCTTCTTCTGGCCTCCTCAAGAACGATTCTCTCGGGCGTGGTGACGATCCTCATGCTGGTCACAGACCGGTCCCGCAGGATCTTCTGAAGCTCATTCAGGCGTTTTACCAGGGCGTCAAATTCCGCGAATACCAGGTCCCTGGGCTTGGGAACGGTGGTCTTCCTGGAGATCAGTCCTCCGAATACACTCGTAACACCGCGCACCATAGGGAGAAGGCGGTCGGCCAGTACCGACAGGCGCTCCGGGTAGCGCAGAAGAGCCAGTGTCTCGCCGGTAGGGGCACAGTCCACGATGATCACATCGTGTTTTCCCTCTTCATATGCTTCCAGAATCCGGATCAGGGAACACAGTTCCTCCAGCCCCGGAAAGAGCAGGACTTCATCCGCTTCTATGCCTCCGTTGGCCTTCTGCTCGATCAGCTGACGCAGATAGTCCTGAAGGGTTCCCCAGGCTCTCCTGCTCTCTTTAGATGGATCGATCTCTATGGCTTCCAGCCCCGGAAACACCTGGCGGGGTTCGGTATCCAGTTTCATGCAGAGGGAATCACCCAGGCTGTGTGCCTGGTCCGTGCTCATGAGCAGTACTTTTTTCCCTTCTTTCGCCAGCTTCACGGCAGTCGCGGCAGCGATGCTTGTTTTTCCCACTCCGCCTTTTCCGGTATAGATCAGAATTCTCATTTTTTTCGTCTTTCTGCAATGATCGGTCATGCGGTCACAGCTTATGTTTCACCCGTACGAAATGTGCAGCCCACCGCTTCATGTGTCCTGTGCTTTTACAGCGCAGCAATGGTCAGGCTTCATGTGTCTTGTGCTTTTACAGCGCAGCAATGGTCAGGCTTCACGTGTCCTGTGCTTTTACAGCGCAGCAACGGTCAGACTTCATGTGTCCTGTGCTTTTACAGCGTAGCAGATGGTCAGGCATCCTTCCCCGACCCGGGCGGAAGTCATTTCCGCTCCGCGCAGAACACCGGGAAGGGGGATGCTGCGCATGAAATTGCGGATCCGGATATCCACATCCATCTCCCGGGGAAAGACTTCGACGTCTTCGGGAGCTGCTCCGGGGACGCGGATGGTCAGGCTGTAGCCTCCTTCGATCCGGGCATATACCTCATTGTCCGTCCTGACCGGGCGGTCAAAGAGGTCCCTGGCTCCCAGGGCGTCCCGGCTAAGGTGCTCTACGGCCCGGGCTCCCCGGATTTCCAACGGATACCAGGGGATTCTGGTGATGGTTAGTTCACTGAAGACACTCTCCAGTTCCGAGATATAGCCCGCCTGAATCTCCCGCCAGCTGTCCATAAAATCGCTTCCTGTTTTCCCCGGAAGAATCCTGTTGATAAAGACAGAGTCCACCGGGTATCTGTAGAGATTCAGGTACATATAGCTGCGCCTGGTCTCTTCGACAACCATCCTCTCCGGGGTGCAGACAAGACGCACACGGGTGGTCTCCGGATCCTTGAGCAGGTCCTGAAGCCTGATCAGTTTCTGGTAGAGCTGTCCCAGTTCGTCCATGGCGGCGCCGTCCGGCAGATCCATCTGGTAGCGGATCTTTGCCAGAGGGGTCAGGACTCTTGTCAGTGTCCTGCCGACAGGTGAAAACTTTTCGACATACCAGGACAGAAGTTCCGGAAGTTTGAGCAGGGACAGGGTCTCACCGGTCGGGGCACAGTCCACGATGATCCGGTCATATGTACCGCTCTGATACAGGTCGCGAATCTTGAGCAGTGAAAAAAGGTTTTCCAGGCCGGGGATCATATAGCTGTCCCCGATCTGTCCGACCGCCATCCCCATACTGCCCGAGAGGTTGGCGATGGATTTGTTGATATGGGGATATTCCTCCCTCATCAACAGGTATGGATCCAGTTCAAGGACAGACAGGCAGGGACTTATTTCCTGTACATATCCCCCGGCTCTTGTCTGGAAAATATCGCCCAGGTTATGGGCCATATCAGCGCTGACAAGAAGGGTGTTTTTTCCCTCCCCGGCGCTGCGCACCGCGTGCGCGGCCGCCACGCTGGTCTTTCCGACCCCGCCTTTTCCTGTGATGATAAAAATACCTGTCATGTCCTTTTTCTCCAAAGGTGCTTTGGCCTCACATTCTGCCATAAGCACAGCTCACAAACTCATAGTCATAGAATGTAGAGGCGGCTGTGCCGCCCTCTGCCCCGACCGGCCAGTGTCCGCCGCAAAACGCAAAAAATACATTATACCGGCCGTGTCATAAAAACCGTGCACTGCCGTAAGGCCGCTTCGCGTATACCTCGCCCAGGCACCGCTTTAATCTGATTTCTGATAGTCTTACTTAAAAGGCTCTCCGCCCGGCCCTTGTGTGCCGCGGCGGAGAGCTGTGTCAGTCTTATTGGAATTCCTGCCGCCCGAAAGCCGCGGCGGAATCGTTATGGATCAGCCCTGGCGGAACTGTACGCCAGCACCTCCCATGGGGTGATCCCAGGTCTTTACGACCTTGTCAATGGAGAGCACGCGGCAGGTACCGCACTCGAGGCAGCCCTCGTGGCTGAATGTCACTTTACCGTTTTCGTAGTGGTAAAGGCCGGCGGGGCATGCGAGGAGGATCTTTTGGATCTCCTCCATGTTGTCATAATCCTCATTCACAGTGATATGGGGATTGTGCTCATCTGTGTGGAACAAATCCAGTCCCAGCTTATCATCTACACTCATTTTAGCCATTTTTATTCCCTCTTATACGTAGAATCAATCATCGCTTTCCGGTCTGATCACGGGGTCATCTAAATCTGACCTCTGACCGCCGGATCATCTCATTCTGGCCTCTGGATGCCGGTCAGAACGCGTCCATGATATCCCCGACCAGACTCATCAGCTGCGCGACGCTCAGGTGGGATGCCAGAGAATTGATTACATACATAATGAAGTCCATGCTGGGCTTTCCGCTGACCGTGAATGCCTTTGTGCACATGTCGTCCACCATCTCGGGCAGGTCTTTGAAGATCTCTCTGCGGGAGAGGATGGTCGGGAATCCCTTGAGTGCCTTCATGTCCTTCATGATAAAGCTCTCGTCGAGGGCTTTCACGTAGGAGGAAAGCTGTTCCTTGCTGAAGTCGCCCGCTTCTCTGGCTGCGATGACAGCCTCTGCCGCAAGACGTCCGGACTCGATCGCGAAGTCCATGCCGCGGACTGTGAAGCCCAGGTTCACGACAAATCCCGCCGCGTCGCCGGTCACGAGAACGCCGTCACGGACAAGTTCAGGAATCATGTGAATGCCGGCCTCGGGAACAAGGTGGGCACTGTACTCAATGACCTCGCCGCCTTCAATATAAGGCTTGATAGCGGGGTGCTCTTTGTAGCGGTCCAGCAGATCCGGGATGGAAATATCGGTGTAGCCGATATCTGCCAGAGTCGCCACGATGCCAATGGAGATGGTGTCCTTGTTGGTGTAAAGAAGGCCGCCGCCGAAAGCTCCGGCAGTCGCGTCACCGGCGGAAAGCCAGGCGACACCCTCGTCTCCACGGACACCGAAGCGCTGGTTGATGACTTCTTCATCCAGTTTGATGACTTCCTTGACACCGACAGCCACTTCGTGGGGGGTGAGTTCTTTCTTCATGCCCAGGCGCTGGGCCAGCAGAGAGTTGACACCGTCCGCCAGAATGACGACGTCTGAATACATGACCTCGCCGCCGGCGTCGATTCCCACAACTTTTCCGTCCTCGACGACACAGCTGTCGACGCGGATGCCGGGAACGAGCATGACGCCCGCTTCCTCACACTTGTCGGCAAGCCATTTGTCAAATTTGGAATGCAGGATCGTGTAAGATGTACTCTCGGCCTCCTCCGCAAGCTTCGAGGAGCTGAACCCGATATCCAGAGAGCTCTTCGGAGTCATCAGCGAAATCTTTTCATGTGTGACTTTTCGCTCGATAGGAGCTTCCTCGGCAAAACCGGGGATGACTTTCTCCATGCTGTGCCCATAGAGACGTCCGCCGGTCACGTTCTTGGAGCCGCAGAAATCGCCGCGGTCTGCCAGCAGAACTTCCAGCCCGGCATTTGCAAGAACATATGCCGCCGTTGCGCCGGCCAGTCCTCCTCCTACGATTATGGCGTCAAATTTTTCTTCGCTCATAGTTTTCTCCTGTTGTAATCTGTTCCGGCTTTGTTCCTTCGACCAGGACACAGGCGCCGAACATTCTGCTTCGGCTCTGCACCTGCGCAAGCCCTGTCCGGGCAAACTGACGCATCAGTTTTTTCCTCCTGGGAAACTGCTCCGTCGACTGATAAAGCCAGGTATATTGTTCATGATACTTCCTTCCTCCGCCCAGCACCGGCATGATGTGCCGAAAATAGAGGCGGTAGGCAGGCAGAATGATCGGATTGTCAGGGACAAAGGAGTCCAGGCAGTAGACCTTTCCTCCGGGCCGCACGACCCGTTTCATCTCCCGCAGAACACGAGCGTAATCCGGTGTGTTCCGAAGGCCGAATGAAATGCAGGCTGCCGCGAAAGTCCCTTCGGGAAAGGGAAGTTCCATGGCGTCTCCCTGTACCCATGTCAGGTTGGAGAGCCCTTTTCCCTTCTCCCTTGCGACCTCCAGCATGGCGGGTGAAAAATCGAGTCCGGTGACTCCCAGAACCGGATATTCTCCCGCGAGGGCGATCGCTATGTCGCCGGTGCCGCAGCAGACGTCAAGCACCTGCTCTCCGGCCCCGATCCCGGCCGGCAGTCTCTTCACCAGCATTTTTTTCCAGCCCCGCTCAAGGCCAAGGCTGATCCGGGCATTTGCCCTGTCATAGCGCGGCGCCAGTGTCTGAAAAATCTCGTACACGTCCGCCGGCGTTTTTTTATTTTTCATATTTCAGGTTAAACTGTCATTTTTTCCGGTTCTGTTCTGCAGCTGCCTTGCCGGCTGCCGCAGGCACATTGCCCTTTCGGGATCCTCCCGGGCCTGATAATTCAATCCTCAGCCCGGAATCAGCCCGGAATCTTCAGAAACCAGGCGGCCGCATAGGCCAGTCCCAGCAGCCCGTTGCCGATCAGATTTGCAGCTGTGACGCTTTTCATCTGACGGATCCTGTCCCTGGGAAGGAGGCGGGCCCGGATCAGAAAGCCGAATGGCCGGCGGCCCAGGATCAGTGTGAGCGCAATGCTCATAAAACCGATCTTCCCCAGACGTGTAAGCGGCTGGATGCAAAGAAGCGCGGTCCAGACCGCAAGCATTACACGGTAGAGGATCAGGGCCTTTTCGCGCCCCAGCAGGACCGGAAGGGTGGTGCGATGAGCCGGTATATCTTTTTCGATGTCGCTCCCGTTGTTGCTGAGCATGATCAGCGCGATCCCCAGGATCAGGGGCAGGCACTCGGGGAGTATTTCCGGATGGAAGTTCCCGTCGGCCACAGCCGCGATCCCCAGAGGGATCAGAGCTCCCATGACGAATCCCGACAGCGCTTCTCCCACCGGAAGGGAAGCGGCCGAAACAGGGGCAACGCTGTAGCCCAGGACCGTGAGTCCTCCCAGGATTCCGATGATAAAGGGCGCCGGCCCCGAATGCCAGGAAGCCGCCACTCCGCAGAGCGCGGCGGAGATCAGATATATGATCCCCAGCGCCAGGGCATGTTTGGGATTCACCCGATAGTAGATCAGCACTGCGTCATTGACTTCCACATTGTCTTTCTCGCTGTCTGTGCCGCTGACAAAGTCAACGTAGTCATTGAGGGTGTTCACCGAAGACTGTGAAAGCACACATGCGGCCGCAAGCAGTATGGCCTGTGCCGGTGAGAGGCTGATTCCCCGCTGCAGGCACCAGAAAATGCCGAACAGTGCAGGGCAGGCCGCTGCGGGCCATGTGTGGACTGCAGCCAGGCGGATGGCCGCCGCCGCAGTCATGCGCTCATAGGGAATCTCCGGAATCTCCGGAATCCCGGGAGCGGCAGATCCTTTGCTGTTAATAGTATTTGTCATTTCGTTTTATAGAAAGCGGTTATATCTAAAGCCCGCTTCTCCGGTCACATCAGGCCGCGCTTCTCCGCAAGGATCACAGCAGTGTGCTTGACCTCGATCGGGATATCGTTCGCATCCATACCGCCGCGGATCTGCATCAGGCAGCCGGGGCAGTCGACCGCGACAAGGCTTGCGCCTGTGTCTTTGATGTGGGCGAGTTTATTGGCCAGGATCGGTGTCGCAACCTCAGGCAGCTTGATGCTGTAGGTTCCGCCGAAACCGCAGCAGACGTCGGAATCGACCATCTCGACCAGGGTGATGCCGTTGGTCTTTGTGAGCAGCTCTCTCTGCTCTTTCCATACACCCAGTTCTCTCCTGAGGTGGCAGGAATCGTGATAGGTGATGGTGATGGGCGATGCGTCGCCGGATTCCTCAAGTCCTCCGAGATCATAGAAGAGCTTGCAGAAGTCGAAGGTCTTGTCGCCCAGCTCTGCAGCCTTCTTGTACATGTCGGAGCCTTCCTCGAAGAAGGTTCTGTATTCACGCAGCTGGTGTGTGCAGGTAGGACATGCGGATACGACATAATCGTAGTCCTCTGCGTGCATGGCCTCGACATTGAGCTCCGCGGTCTTCTTCGCGTTCTCCCTGTCGCCCATGTAAGTGGCGGGAGCGCCGCAGCAGGACTGGCCCATAGGCATATCGACAACATAGCCGATCGAGTTCAGGTTGGCGATGACAGCCTTGGCGATATCGACATAGGCGAAATCGAGCATGCAGCCGGTGAACATAGCGATCTTGCCCTTGGGATTGTCGACCTTCTGCTGAATGGTCGGGAAGATGTCGCGGAAAGGAACGGGGGCAATGCTCATCAGGCTTCTGCCCTCGGTCATGCCGGACAGGAACATAGGCAGATGGCGGATGAAGTTGGTGCCCTTGGTGAAAGGCTCCTGTGCCACAGAGGCGATCCTCAGCATGGAGTGGAAGAGCTTTCTGTCGCTGACCGCGTCAAGAGCGAACTTGTAAACAGGATTGGGGTTCGCTTCGTAGCTGCGCTCACGCAGTTTCATGATCATCTCAGGGATGTGGAGGCCGCCGCCGCAGACCTCTTTGCAGCGTCCGCACTGCAGGCAGATGTTCTGGATCTCATCCGCGCGCTCCTCGGAGACGAGGAAGTGGGTCAGGATGGTTCCGATACCGCCGGTGTAGACTTTGGAGCCGTAGACGTGGCCGCCCAGAAGAGCGAAGGCCGGACATACGTCAAGACATGCGCCGCAGCGGATGCAGTTGTAGACCTCGCGGAAATCGGGATCCGCAAGGATGGCGCGGCGTCCGGGATCATCGAGGATGACTGCGTAGAATTCTTTCTTTTCCTTGGTATCGGCTTCTTTGTCCGTTGTGACCTCGGTCGCGCCGCTGTACATGCAGATATAGGATGTGATGCGCTGGCCCGTGCCGTTACGGGGAAGTGCCTTGAAAATGTAGCGGGCGTCGGAGAGGCTCTTGACGAACTTCTCGATACCGAATACATACAGATGAATATTGGGCAGCGTGCCGACCATACGGCCGTTGCCTTCGTTGGTCATGGTGAAGACTGTTCCGGTCTCGGCCACAGCGACGTTGGCGCCGGAAACGCCCATTTCGGCATGTGTGAACTTGTCGCGCATGACGCGGCGGGCTGTCTTGACCTCCTCCGCGATGATGGGCTCGTTTTTCACTTTTGTATATTCAGTAAAGTAGTCAGCGACCTGCTCCTTGTTGAGGTGGAGGGCCGGCATGACCATGTGGACAGGTGTGTTGCCTTCCAGCGCGATGATGAACTCACCCAGGTCGGTCTCCTGCACCAGGACGCCGTCATCGCCCAGTACATGGTTCATATGAAGTTCTTCAGATGCCATGGATTTGGACTTGACGATGGTCTTGACGCCTTTTTCCTTGACAAGGTTGCGGATATACTCCATTGCCTCTTCCGTGCTGTGGGCGTGGAAGACATTGCCGCCTCTTGCAGTGCAGTTCTTGGTGAACTCTTCGATCATCTCATCGACATGCTCTGCAGCGTAGCTCTTTACTTCTTTGATACTGTCGCGGGTCGACTCAAAATCGACGCCGGCATAAGATTTTTCTCTCTTTGCAGGATAGGTAGCGCAGAATGTTCCCAGCGTTCTGCTGAGGGTCGTATTCTTTAAGGCTTCCTGTATTTCCCGCTTAAGCTCCAGACTAGCCATGTTTTAATTTTCTCCTTTCCAAAAGCCGGTGCTGACGCATCGGCGTTCGAGATGTATACAGATTTTCCGGAACGGATCAGAATGGTTCAGGCCTCAGGTCGGGAATGAACCGGTCCGGTCCCGAGGTCAGGCGTCCTGTACCACCACGATATTGAGTCTGAGAGGTCCGTGCACACCTACTGTGCTCACGCACTCGATATCTGCAGTTCTGCTGGGACCGGTGATGAATCCGACGAAATTCGGAAGTTCCGGCAATCCGCAGAGCAGGTCAAACATAGCGTCATAGTCGTCGACGATCGTGGATTCCTTTACGATTCCGACATAGTCCTCCGCCATAGTGGCCACGATTCTGGCATCCACTTCATCTCCGACCTGGAGAATGCTGCCAAGATCGGCGATGCCGTACTGTGCCTCGGAAATGCCGCCCTGGGCGGTCTCCGCATGCAGACGGATGTGGTCGGTGAAGACCTCGATTCCTGCCTCTTTCAGCGCGGGAACAATTCCAAGTTCACGAAGGAAGTCCGTCTCTGCCACGCAGGTCGTCTTCAATCCCTTCTCGCGGAAGAGATCTGCCACAACCTTGGCGGCATCTGCTTTGACTGCCAATGAACATTCCCCGTTGACGGCTGCCAGATTCGTCTTGAAACGTTCATACAGCGCATCTGTTGTACTCATACAGCTCACTCCTTTCTCTTTTTTGCTGAAACCCGATGCTATCCCCTGCTGATGCGGGTTTCGTGCGCCATTGATGCCCCATTGTATTACCTTGTTTTGCTGTTTCGCTCCGCAGGCGCGCGGTCCGTAAATCCGGATTTACCTTCCCTGCCGCTGTCTTATATTTTGAACAGGAGGGCTGGTTTTTAACTGCCTCCTGCTTACCCTCCGTGAAGGGTCAAAAACCTGCTGATACGAACGAGTAAGATATATACAAATTATATAATTTTTTTCACAATAACTTCAATATTTGGCACGACTTTTTTGTATACATTTACTGTATTATTATTAGTACGATTGAACAATCACCATCAATCTTCACAGAATCCTGTCTTCATCCCTGTTTGAACTTGTCCGGCTGCATTCCCGGCAGCCGGATATTGTCCATACAGATTGACTTTGTTCTGACGGGATGTAAAATGGATTCTGTACCTGCTGCTCAGGATTCGCCCACAGGCCCCGGCGCTCTGCCCGGCGCGCAGACATCCTGTGAGCCTTCACCGTTTTCGCCTGCGCGAAAACGCTTCAGGATGCCGCTCTTACGAGCGGCATAGGTGGTAAGAATGAAAAATAATATTGTAGAAAAGATCAATCGCTGGATCGACAAAAACAAAGATTTGTTCGGCGGCAAGATACTCTGTTCCGAGATCGATCCGGAATGCGCGCGGCATATCAGCCGCCTGTTCCCGGCCTCCGCGGTTGTCTGTCTGGAAGCTTCACAGAATGAAGGGACAGGAGAAAAAACAGACAACAGAACCGGGGACGGATCCCTTTCCGGTCCCCTCTTTCTCAATGGCGGTCTCAAAAGCTACGAGGGCGGCAAATTTGACACAGTGCTTTCACTGGGCGGGGCTCCTCTGCGTCCCCTGCAGCCCGGGGATGGTTTTCCGGTCTGGAAACGGGGCACTCTCTACCTGCGCAGGGCCTCGCTTCTCATGGACTACTATGAGGAGGAAGTCCACTCCCTGCAAAAACACCTGCGTCCGGGCGGCAGCCTGCTCTCTCTGGTCCGCTCTGAGCAGGACGAGTATTTTCTGGGATATTGTCTGGCTGCAGCCGCGGAAGGACTGGCGGTAGACACCGCTTCGATCCGTCAGATCTCCTGTATGGAAAACGGAGAAAAGCAGATCCTGCAGGGGTTTGCGGCCATGGAAGGCGGACGCACTGACATCAGCGCCCTGCTGGCCGGGAATCTGAATTATTCTCTGGACAGGATGAACACTGCCGCGGAAGAACTTCAGGGCAGACAGGCGGAGGTCATGCTGCAGGCGGACACAGCAGAACTGATCCGGGGCTATCACCTCTACCAGGGCGAATCCTTTAAGGGAAAGCTGGCAGTCTACTCCTCTGCGCAGAGGCAGGACGTCATCTATTACTTCACCGATGTGGAGGGCGACCAGCCTTATCTGCGGCGCTTCCATGAAGGCGACCGGGACAAGGTCGTCCGGCACATGGTCGGCGAGCTCCACCGGCAGAAGGCCGGTGATAAGAGCATCAGCTGGAAACAGCTGGAATTGCAGGACGACTGGAGTGAGACCGAACTTTAAGACTGATCAAAGCAGCGGGGCGGAATGCGAATGTGCGGAGCATTGAGAGAACCCGCAAGAGCGGAGCAGCACGCTGCTTAATCATACATGTCGGCAGGCACCCGCCCATGGCCTCAGGTGTGTAAAGCGGAAAGCCGCATTTCGCATGACGTGTCATCAGGAACAAAAAATCCCCTCATCCGATTTGTGGTCGGATGAGAGGATTTTTTTCTTTTTTTCAGATGAACAGGCTCAGCCCGGATGATGACCCGGCACAGGGGACATGACTGTTTCCCATGCCCGGTTCTGCCTCAATCATGCCAGAACAGGTCTGCGATTCTTCATGAAAGCGGAAATCTCGGCAATGTTGGTATATTTGTCATATGCTTCGCCGTTGGGCATGAGCAGGGTCGGGGCCTGGATAATGTTGTTGGCCTCCGCGAACGACATGCCCTCGGGGTTGTCGGCATAGATCACCTGGTAAGGGATGTGGGCTTTTTCCAGCATCTTTTTGGCCGCGCCGCAGTTGGGGCAGGTCTTTGTAGCGACCAGGATGGCCTTGCGGTCAGCAGTCACCTTCTTTGTCCCGGGAGCAGGAGCTGTCTGTGAGGGGTCTACGCCTGCCGAGACAGCCTGGGCCATCTGGCTCTGCTGTGTCTGCCAGGCGTTGCCTGCGACAGAACCCTTGGAAGAGACTCCGCGGACAGGCTTGTGTTTCCCTACAATTATAAATGAAACAAGATTGCCTATTTCCCCGAAGATTTTCGATATTTCTACAATTATAAACGAAATATGCATTTTGTATCCCCGGGATTTGTTATCGTTTTTCTACAATTATAAATGAAACATGTTGTGGAACAGCGTGTATACTACCATATGAAGGCCAACATGCTTCTATACTATACCACATCTTCCTTCGCATAACAAAGGGGATTCCTTCATAAAGCACAAAAAGAGCGCCGATATTCTCGGCGCCCATTTTGTGTCTTCCCGACACAGCTTCGTCCGTATATGGAACACGGCATGCATCTCCATATTTGTAAATTCTCTGTACATGCAGAGATCCGAACAGATAGTTTTATATTCTTCTGAGTCAAACTTACCCGAACGGGCTGCGCTCTTCTTCCGGCTTGTCGAAATATTCCCGAAAGAACTTTTCCATTATCTTCTCAGTCGCTGCCGTCTTATTGAGGCCCGTCTCCTTACAGAAGCTGTCAAGCTGGTCATATATATAAGAAGAAAGTTTTATGTTCAGGTAACGGGCGTCCTTCTTTTCCCTGGGCATATCTCTTCTCCTTATTTGCCGATAGATTGTACTTTTTCCTGATACAGTCGCATCAGCCACGCAACGCACGCCGCCTCATTCGTCTCTTTGATCGGCATGCCGTAAGCTTGCATGACGGCGGCGTCGTTTTTCTGGTGAGCTTTACGCAACTCTGGAGGCATAGTTAGTGGGTCATAGAGGTCTGCAAGACTGCTGTCGGAGTAAATGGCACGGGCATCTAAGATACCTTGCGCCGTCTTCTCTATCCTCTCTTTTTGTTCAGGTGTGGGATTAGGCCAAGGGAAGTTGTTGTAGACAACGTTTACAGAATAGTCGTAGTCGCTCTTCAGCCTTCCACAAACGGCGCGAACCCAGGCCATATGAACATTCGATGTAAGAACGCCAAACATGTAGATGGGAGCTTCCGGGACATATCTGATACCGTTGCTTAGTATTGAGCTATCATCCATATATCCTATAGGAATATACCTTCGCCTGCTTGAGGACACTTCTGGGACGGCAACAAATACACTACCTGTGTCTTTTATCTCGACAAATCTTTGAGGGTAATCGGCCGCTTTATTGGTTGCAGCCTTTTTACTGGAAAGGCGAAAACTTCTAACAGCCTCCACCCTTTCCATTACATGTGGCATTGCCTTTAGTTCTTTCGGGCTGCAATCTTTCAACCACAAGCACCACCGCACATGGTCATTAATAAAATCTTCAGAACCTACAAATCGCTTAAAGAATCGCTCAGAAGCAGGCTCGGATTCTACGAAGGCCTTTTTTTGAGCATCTGTAAAAATCAGATTCCCGCCCTCTACTGGTTTTCCACCGCTCGACATCTCTATTACATTTGATACAGGCTTGCTTCGAGACAAAATGAACATGGGCGGATATTCAATCAAATATTGATTTATGATTGAAACTTCCTTTCTTGTTTCGTTTTCATACAGGTACTTGTGCAGCCTTTCTTTTTCTGAAAAGCCGATAATAACGCAATGTACTGCGGCTTTTTGGTTTGCTTCACTATCCCATATGAATGTCCTATGAGCGAAATTAATGTGTATAGGATACTTGTCATACAGTGGTTTCCATGCGGCACAGGCCTGCGTTCCTTGTGTGACAGAGTTTGTAGAGACAAAAGCAACCTCTACATTTGTCCCATGGATATATGCCGCGGCTTTCATATACCATCCATTCACATAATCAATCTTCCCACAATCCTTGTAGAGCTTTCCGTTTGCATCAAGATACAGGTCTGTCAAATCCTTTTTCTGATCTGATGTTTGCATAAAATACCCTACAAATGGAGGATTCCCAATAATATAGTTCAACTGATTAATTGGGCAGGCTTTGTTCCAGTCGATTTTAAGTGCATTACCCTCTGTGATTCCCTTATATGTCTTCAACGGGAAGAAATCGAGGCTCTGGTGAACGATATTCTCTGTTTCCTTCATGGTCTGGCTCTCGGCGATCCAAAGCGCCGTCTGAGCCACAGAAACCGCAAAGTCATTGATTTCTATGCCGTAGAACTGATGTATCGATACCTGTATTGGAGAATCTTCTTCAAATCCGAATGTGATCTGCCCGGTCATAGTCTTGGAGTCCGCAGCGACGATCAGCTGCAGCACCTCGTTTTCAATCCGCCGCAGGGAGAGGTATGTCTCCGTCAGGAAGTTGCCTGATCCACAGGCCGGGTCGAAGAAAACAAGCCCTGAGAGCTTATTCTGGTACTCTTTCAGCTTCTTTTTCTGCGTCCCGGGGACCTGTATTTTCTTTATCTCGTCCAGCTCTGCTCGTAAATCGTCCAGAAACAACGGATCAATGACCTTGTGAATGTTTTCGATGCTCGTATAGTGCATCCCGCCGGCTCGCCTGGTCTCTGGGTTCAATGTAGATTCAAAGACAGCTCCAAAGATGGTGGGCGAGATCTTCGACCAGTCAAACTTTGCTGCTTCCGCAAGCGTATCCTTCAATTCCTGTGTGATCTTCGGAATAACGATGCTCTCATCAGAGAAAAGGCCGCCGTTAACGTAAGGGAACGCCTCTACCTCTTCCGGGAGATACATGTCTGCGCGCTCTTCTATCGGCGTATCCAGGGCCTTAAAAAGCTCCACAAGCTTTCCTCTGATATCTCCCGGCTTATATTGCAGGATGTAGCGGGAAAAGGCATCCTTGGCTCCGAACAGCCCGGCATCTTCAGCGTAAAAGCAGAACACCAGGCGCACGCAGAGGATATTCAGACTCTTCTGGGTCCTCTTTGCGAGAGGGTCATTATACTGGGTGAGGAAGCGGTCCCGAATCTTCCCGACCAATTCACCCGCAGCCTTCGACAACTCCACTTCTTCCGTGATTTGTCTTGTCTTCTTGTTTGTAAGGAAATCAAGAAGGTGGTATTTCGACGGCAGCTCATCCAGTGTCATCTTCACCGGCTCTGGCTTCTTTGCATCCAGGTCATAGATCCATATCTCAGCGAAGTTTGAGAGGACGATCCATCTTGCACGCTCTGAGAATGGCAGATAGTTGTCGTATCCCTTTGCCTGCTCGTATGGGGTTTTATTATCATGTCCAGGTTGAGGCTTATCCAGAGGGATTCCCAGTGTTTTTTGCTCGATGATGACGCGTGTTTCTGGGATATAAACGTCAATTCTTTCAGTGCTTCCTTTACTACCAATCAGTTTTTTTTCGAACTCGACCCGTTCGGTCACCCGTTCGATTCCGAAAACATCTGAAAGTAGCTCGATCCAGTAAGACCGGGCGTGCTCATCTTCTTTTCCCTTGCCGTTCCATCGATAGAAAAACTGCCTTGCAGCTTCTCTCTGCTGAGCATCAGTCATAGCTTATCCTCGTTATTGTTATTCTTGGCCCTTTGCCAGCCTTGCTGCCTTTCCCCTTCTTGCATCCGGGAGCAAACTGCAGGACCATTTCGTCGAGCTTCTATGGTCTTGGTAATACGAGTCTCCAGAAAGCAGGGCCAGACCGGTATAATGCAGCATTTTGACCGGCCTATCTCCTGCTCATCCGCCCGTATCGTCAACATGTTTCAACAATATAATACACTTTGTTCGAACGTTTGTCCACTGTCAAAAAC
Source organism: Lachnospiraceae bacterium (assembly GCA_045117315.1). Lineage (GTDB taxonomy): Bacteria > Bacillota > Clostridia > Lachnospirales > Lachnospiraceae > CAG-791. The sequence continues at coordinate 27,694 of JBGUNJ010000066.1, forward strand.
ACCTCCGACATTTTCCTTCCTATTAGTACGTATATCCGTCATTCATTATCTTCCAGTAATGACAGTATTTCCGCAGGTGAGGCCTTTTTCTTCTTAGGCGCCTTTCTCTTATCTGTTTTCCCTGCGCTTTGAAGTTTTTTGAATGTCATCCTCATGATGGCAATGTCATCATTGGACTTTTCTTTTCCCTCCTTGGAAACCAGCACCTTATCGACCATATTTTCTATCGTAGAAGCGTTGAACCTGTCGTCGATCTCCATGATCCTGCTCACGACGAACTGCTTCAGTTCTACGATCCGCTCCGCGTCTGGTGTTTTGTTGGCGTTCAACGCCGCTTTCTCAGCGGCCTTTCTTTTCTCTTCCTGCGCGATCTGCTGCATATCATCATTGGCTTGTTTCGCGAGCTTTGCCCTTTCAGCTTCGACTTTCGGGTCTTTCAGGTCCGACAAAAGATCCATCATCCCCGGGTAATGCCGTTCCATCGTTCTCTGGACATAATCCGCATTGACCTTTGGCTTCCTCTGCGCTCGTACATAATCTATGTTCATGTACATGTAAAGTCCTATAAGCTGATCAATGATCCCTTTTGTACAGTCGTACAGCTTATCGATGAGCTCCTCATCCGGTTCGACAAGTTTGTTAAACCACTGGTATTTAAACAATTGCTTCACATTATAATCAAACAGCACTCTGTTCTGGCAGTATACATCTGCGTGTATCTCCGCTCCCAGTCGCCTTGACTGCCGGAGGTTCCCCGAAAAGATCTTTCCATATGAGTCCTCAGTACCGACAACACCGAAGGCAACTTTTGTCTTATTGGACAGTTCGAGGATGCTCTCAAAAGAGTTTTCCAGCGTGGCATCAAAGTGTATGTGCTGGATCTCGTCAAAGATAATGATCCCAATGGCAAACTTCTCTATTAGTTGCCGCACCCTGTCAGTATAGACAGACAGAGTCCCCCGTTCTCCGGCGTCCAGTTCATTCTCATATACTGGCTTTACATTTCCAAGAGCACGGTCTATAGCAACGCCTATGTTCTTGTACAGGCCTCTGAAATTAGAATGCGGCGGGCACTGGACAACAAGATATACGATCTGCGGGTAGGTGGTCATCCCTTTCCCTTTGTGTATGATGTACTGCGGATAGTTGCGGAACAATGTTTCAAGCGCTGATGACTTTCCGCACCCGGAATAGCCGAGCATCGTTATGCCGGCATTCGTTGCGGAAGCATCATTTCCAATAAGAACGCCGTCCGCTTGATGTTTTTGATTATGGGCTTCATATCCCAGACTTATGTCGCCGCCCTCGTCACGGAACATCGCTCGTGCCCGATAAGACAGGACCAGCGCATTAAACACTTCATCTTCAAGTTCATAATTTAATGGCAGAGGGAACCGTACGTCCCTCAGTTTCAATATAGATAATATCTTTTCGTGTGGCTCCTTCTTTTTTTCTTCTTCGTACCTGTATCCGGGAATACCTCTCCGGCAGGCAATATCAAGTTCGCTCTGTATTCTTGGCTTTGGAAGCGCTTCTATATACGGGTTTCCCGTATCCGTGCTGTAACTAACGTACCTTGCCTTTACTCCTCTCATTGATAAATAATCAACTGCATCATACTGTCTGCTGCCATTTTCCAGTTTTTCGTACTCATATTCTATAAATGAAGACATTGTCTTCCTCCCTTGCCCCGTTGTCCGTATTTGTTAATATTTCCATAAAGCAGTACGTTATTTAGTTTTTTTGACGTGTGGTCAGCTGTCCTCCTCTTCGTATTCTCCTTCATAGTCGTAGAAATTACCGACCATATTGAGATATTCTTTTTCTGTCAGTTCCTGCCTTGGTTCCGTGGCTTCAGACGGTCCCGGCAAACCGATATCAATTATCTTTGTGCTGTCGGAACCTTCCCCGATAGCTTTCCCTTCTTCCTTAGCGATCCTGTCGGTGATAGAGTCCATTCTGTTGATCAGCTGTTTTTCCTGCTCTCTCACCTTTTTCATGTTTGCAGTCTCTGCATATGTAGGGCTGTTAGCCTTGGCAGATTCAACAATATTTTCCACAAGGTCCGCCCGCATAGCGTCGATCTCCTCATTCCTTTGACGCGCTTCTTTGTTTTTGACTGCTATCATTTTGAAGTAATCTCTTGTTTCTTTGAATGTCAGTCCTTTAATATCCCCTTGCCAGCCGACCCCTTCATTCAGTTCCGCGTAGACCATGTTTCCAACAGAATCCGTGTAATAAATCCTGCTGTTATCCCTTGGGTCATATCTGACGCTTAGAGCATACTTTTTATTCTGGGCCCTGTACATACGGCCAAGGAGGTCCTCATCATCATAGTTTATATACGTGAGTCCTTTGAAATGGATGCCCTTCTTGTCGATCTTCCCCTGTTTTGGTATGAGCAGTTTATATAAATAATCTGTTCTGTCTGTGATCGGACGGGGAGCGCCTTTTGTTTTGCAGTAGTACTCCCACAGCACAGAAGGGGTAGAATCTATCCCGTCCTTTATCTCACAGGCACGAGGCTTATAGTTGTCCATATGTTTTTGGTTGTAGGACAGGATACAGATCAACAGCATCTTTGTGAAATCATGCACCGTAAGAACAGCCTGCTTGTGATGCTGGGAGTCATGCCTTTTCTGGATCTGCCCGGCACCCTCTGTGTAAGGATTGACCATCGTGTGGATCTGATGGAACCACTGTTCTATCATGCCTTTCATGCTTCCTGAACCCCCGGTGACAATGTGTCTGTTGATCCCGAGGGCATTACACAGCTTTTCGGCCGGATCGGATTTGTAATCAGAGCCCCGGTCAGAATAGAAATCCAAAGGCAGGAAATTGGAAGGGAAGAGCCGTTCGTCATTAAGATCGATGTCATATTTTGCACAAAACTCTTTTTTGTCCTCTCCAAGGTTCAGGAACAGGTTTGTATATCCGAGAAAACTGTTATTCTCCAAACTCACAGAGACCGCGACGACCGCATGTGTCAGCACATCCCTCATGCAGTAAACGATAGGCCTTCCGATAGTCTGGTTCGTTACGCTATTGAATAACGAGATCAGGGAAAGGTCTACTTCAAGAGAATCAGCTTCTACTTTTTCGCCCGGTGCTTCCACATTTGCGACATCCTCCGACAGAAGAAGCCTCTTGTTGTTGCGCTGTTCCATCTTTGATGTCTTGATCGCGTCATACTCTTCCCTGGGCAGGTTTTTATGGCAATAATAGTAGAACTGCCTGAATGTCGGCCTTTCATCGATCGGCAGCAGCCTGCTCTGTATTTTCCCTCCTACTACAACATCATGAAAAAAATATCTGTTGTTCATGGTGTCGTACGCTGCCTTGAAGCTCTTCGCTCTGCCTGATTTGTAAAAGCTAAGGCCATACTTGAACGCTTCTATGACTTCGGGAGTAAGGGGGCACCCGGCCGCGATCCCGAGATCTCCTTTTGATCCGCGTTTTTTACCCGCTTCACTGTCTCCGGTCTTGGGACGTTTCTTGCGAAGGAGGGATGACTCTTTCATCCCTGATTGGAGATAAGTTCGGCAAATACGCCAAAATCTCGGTCTTGTTAAGTTGTATTTGATCAGGATATCGTCTATTTCCTGTCTATGGAGTTTTCCATTTAGGCTCAAATATGATGGAGCATATGTCGCATTTATATCCTTTATTATGTTTTTCCTTAATTCAAATGCCCTTTTTTCTGCTTCAGACAGCGTCGCTGTATCAACCACCGCCGTTTCAACATCTTTAATCACTCTTATATCTTCATTTAAAACACCAGTTCTGATTGCTTGAAGATCGTGTTCCCCAATGTTTATTTTGGGAGTATTCATCTGACACAGTACGATGGACGGTGATGAAATATAAATAATCCTGTATATGCTTTTATCAATCTGCAGGATATCCCCGACCTGTATAACTACTTCGTTCATTTAGCCTCCCAATCTTAAGTGCTCTGTGACAAGTTCTCTGTAATCGATTGGCTTAAACAGGTCCACTGTTATTTGTTTTGTCGCGATCAGGTGTTTGACCCTTGAAATGTCATCGTGGACTTTGTTCTCGTCATAATAAACTACGATGCGACGGATATTGTTCACATATTGCGGGTCAAGGTCTTCCTTATAAAGGAGTTTCCAGGTGATCCCCTTCTCTGCCCAGTACTTCTTCTCGATAAGGAGTTTCTCAGCTGTCCGCATGGCCTGATTCATCTCGTACTCAGTTTTCGCGAGCTTATAATCCACGTCCTTGCGGCTATCCTTGATCGAGAAAGCTTCCTGGTGCCCGTCGGCATAATCGACGAGCATATCCGTTGTCATGGTTGTATTTCTATCCTTGGGATGTCTAAAACCAAAAGCATCAGCGATCCTGACTGTATCTTCGGGTTCAAACAGCGGGAACTGCTCCCGTATATCGGTTACATTGTCATCCCACCTCAGAACATAATAATACCATTCTTCGCCCTGTGACAGGAGCTGTGTCGTTCTTCCGTGTTTCCAGTCTACGACATTGGCCGTGGTCCCGGCGCTGTTGAATTCCCTTATCTTTATCCAGGGCTTGTAGTTTGCACCATGCCCCTTTCCACGCCCTTCCCTGCGCTTGCCTGCTTCAGTTATCCTTGGCATTTTCACCTCCTTCCATATACAGCATATCTATGAGCCTCGTCATCATGGTCCTTATATTGGCTGTTCTGTATCCGTTGATAAGTTCGTCGAACTGTTTTCTTTCCGGAAGTTTTCCGCCGTTTTCCTCTATCAAATGCCGCCGGACTGCTGTTATCACCTCATCAACAGGAAGGGTTGTACACTGTTTGTACTGGACGAGGAAATCGACCGCCTCCAGAACAATGTAATTCTTATCGGTAATCTCAACCGGCATTCCTTTAATATGGATATCTTTCCCAAGAAACCTTGTTTTTCTGTTTGCTGTTTTAAAAGACTCCTTATTTGTAGCGATATGCCATGCTGTTGGCTTGTCAGCGAGCCCAAGCATGCCAGCATAACTTGCGCCCCTTAAAAAACCTATCCTGTGCCCATATCTCTTGAGGTAACGAGCAACAATAAGGTCATCATCGCTGAATGTCTTTTCGGATATGGTATAGATTCCCGTTGCATGGCGCCGGAGATGGTTTCCTTTCACTAGACCTGATAGAACATCGTACAGCGCATCCCCCTGCAGTTCTTTGTATTGTATGTCTTCAGCAAATATGAGCTCATCCCCGAAATGTTCTGCAAGATATGACAAAAGTCCTTCTGACTTTCGTTTGTTCCGCACAGGCTCTGGATCACCTTTGCCGTCTAATGGAAGCAGTGGAGAAGGCGTTGGCCGGGACAGCTCCTGCAGGGCCTTTGCTTTCAGCATCTCCCTGTTTTCGCCTGTTACATTATCATGTATCCTGTACATGTTTCTCGTTGGCCGCCCTGTAACCTCATAACGCCCAAGTGAATACTGCTTTACATACTCTGAAAATTCACGTTCTGTGAGAATCTTCCTGCATTTTCTGCACCTTTGTCCATCAAGGAAACGATGGGGCATATACTCCTGTACGGTTTTACAGATATTGTGCCTTATCTTTACGGGAGTCCTTGCGCCTTCGTATGTGTCGAGCAGAGTATATTCGTTGCCTGTCAGGTCAGATATGTCTTTTACCAGGTCGTTTGTTGTCCGAATATCGAGATGCCCCTGCCTCTGGCACACCCTGCATCTGGGTGATTCCAAAAATTTTTCATAGTGGATACTGAATTCACCACCGCATTTGTGACGGATCTTTACAGGTTTATCCGCACTTATGAATTCAACGAGGGAAAAACCTTCGTAATTTTCTATCTTTTCTTTCGCAACGTCATAATCAACACGGTATCGGCAATCACACCTCACCCCTTCATACAGGAATGCTCTCGCTTTTAACGAGAGTTCTTTCCCACACCTTTGATGCAGAAGGGATACCTTCCTGTCCATACTGGTAAAAGGGCTCAATGGAGTATATTCTCCATCTCCTATGTTTTTGATGAGTTCCTCATATTGTTCCTGTAATGTCAGGTTTTTGCTGCATGATGGGCATTTCCATCCTGAGAGGAATCCGTAAGGCGACGTGCAGAATGTCTCTCCACACTTGTCATGCCTGAGCGTTACTATATCATTTCGGTACCTGCTTACAAGAGAATACTCTCCTGCTCCCAGCTTCCGGAAGAACTCCTCCCGAACACGAGGGTCAACTTTTTCCTGAAGCGCTTTGGCTACGGCTCTGGCATCCCCGTCGAATAAATACATCAAAACAGCCATGACAGATGAAGCTGAGAGATACCTGCTCCGCAGCTGTGCAGTAAAAAAAGTATCCAGCCTGTCAACTATGGCTGAATAGCCTGCCTGGGCCATTAGGCTTGCTGTTTCGTTCGTTTTTTTCTCAAGGATCAGGCTGACGACCTCTTTTTGGCTGCAATCAGGCTTCTCGTCCATGAAATCCTTTGCAAAAACAGCATACTTATGTGCCAGTGACGGATCCGTCACATTGAGGCCTGTATATTTAGGGACTTTGTCAGGACATAAGTTTAAATATTTGTCCGTTATCTTTCCCAGGGCGCACCTATGCTTGTGACACATCGTTACGCCGGGAAGATGATGAGCTCTGTGAAGAGTAAAATACCCCTTATCCTGCAGTTCCCCGGCAACACATTCAGGGCATATATACAAACCGTCAATTGTCCCGTGGGGAACAGGAAAAAGGGCTTCCATCCGTTTATCTGTATAAAATGCCTGGTTGATATACCTTTGGCGCTGTTCCTCCGGCATGAAGGGCGAAGTTCCAGTAAACGTAGATGTCCTTATGAACAGCTCTGACTCATCTGTTTCCTCGTGAACGCACTCAAGCGCCTTCCAAAAGAGTTCAAATGGGATCCGGTGGTCCATTTGAGGAAATGTTTTTCGGGTGCCGGGCTCGTTGGGATATATGAACGCCAATATGAATGATCTTGTATCTGAGATGACATTTTCCTTTGCCAGGCGGATGATCCACGAGGCAAATGTTTCATCCTCATCAGGCTCGATGATACGTGGTATTCTGATTATCTTGAACACCTCCTTCGATTGTTATCTACTATTCGTTATGAGCATCTATATTATATTTTATTTTGTCTTAACGCTCAATATATTATATTTTATAATGTATTTTTTTAGTGTCATATTACTTTATTACGTTTTAAATTGTATTTTTCGTAGTTTTTAATCGCAATGTTACGTTTTCCCACAACAAAAAGGCATCTCCACGAGGAGGTGCCTTTTGTGTTATTTCATATAGTAGCGTTTGGCGGAGTTACTCGGAGTTCTCTCAGGACTCCGGATTCTCCCTTTCATTCAAGGGTCGTTACCTTGGACATCGGCAAAATCCACAAAGCTGGTGTTTGCCAACATTAAAGGTAACATACTGCCCCTTTTAGCGGTATTTTTTTAGCTGTTTTTGCCTTCTAAAAAGGTAACTATTGGATTTTTACGGGGTGGTATTATTTCCATCATATCGTAAATACCCTTTCCGCTTTTGCCAACTTTTTTCTTCCAACATAACAGTAACGTTATTAAGAAGAACTTTTCCTTCATAAAGGTAACACATTCTTTTTTGCCAACATATAGTAAACATGCTTGCCAATAATTATGAGTCACTTTTTCTGCGATTCATGAGCGCATGAATACGGTCAACAGGAAAACGATCCGGTATTTCCTGGATCCGGTATTTGCTTGGTGGGAGTTCTTTCAGCCCTGTCAATGACTTATACACTTCAACCGCCCTGCTGTCGATCGTGATAGTGCCTCCTCCCGCCCAGTGCCTGTCCTCTCCGTTTTTCTTCACTCCGGAGATCCAGTACTCTTCCTGGGTTTCCACATCGATATAGTTACTGTATTCCCCGCTATGTCTCCGGAAGGCATGGTCATTAAAATATACCATCCTTCCTGAACGGGATTCTTTTACAAACCCAATCCATGCCGGGCCGTTATCATTCCATCCGGTTTTCAGTTCAATATATTTTAGTTCCATTGGTCTCCATCCGGTTTTCGGTTCAATATATTTTAGTTCCATTGGTCTATTCTCTCACTATTTTTACTGAGTCTTCCCCTATATTTATATTATAGGATATTTCCGTTTAAGACAGCACAGGCAACGAGAGTATGTCGTGTCTCTCACAAAAAAAAGAACCACTACCTTGTTCACAAGCATTAAAAACACTTTACATCTAGAATATACAAATAAAGTAGAATACTTTTTACTGATATGTCGAACAATATGTTGTCCCATTCGACCAATACCTATAAAACCAATTTTATATTCACTAGTGCTTAGCATCATTAATAATCCAATTTTTTTCGTTAAACATTCTTTGGAAATCTTGTTCTTCCATTAAATGACGCCAAGTATCATTATATACAACAGCATTTATTATTTCCTTATTAGCTAGCTTGGTTAAAATTACTTTTTCAACCATTCCAGATCGATCACCTGTAAATGTTTTTGTAAAATCTGTTTTGTTATAAATGGCTCCACCCAAATACATATACGGTGAGATTTTTTCTTTTACGCCAAAGTGTATAGATGTAATAACCCCACCGGCACCTGGTGTGGAACATGTATTGCAGCCCTGCCTGCCCTGTCCAGATCCTCCTTTACGCACAAAGGGCAGTACATGAACGTCTTGTACAGTCTTGCCTGCTCGAAAGGCATCATGTTTGTGCCATGCAGCACCATCTCCGCCAGCAAGCCCGTGTAGAATGCCGGCATAAACAGGCCGGATACCGGAACAGGCGTGTGCTTCATCAGCATCGCGCCCGGCTCCGGTATCCCAAGTTTCCCATATTTTTTGTATATATCGAAGTAGTTTCTCAGGACAGAGATCCTGCCCCTGTCCCAAGTGATGTTCTCCGGGAAGAAAGCCGACAGGAACGACCTGTCATCCCACCCGTTGGCCGACGCTGCGCTCCTGAACCAGCCGACTATGTCCTCATCCTCCATGATCTTAGGCAAATCCATCAAATCCAAAAGCATCTTCCATGTCCCCCGTCATTTACCTTATGTTAGCAAAAAATATGTTACCCTTATGTTAGCAAATTTTTTGCGTTTTGGTGACCTTTATGTTGGCAAAAATCGAGGACAGTAATAAAACGCGTATTTTCGTTACCTATATGTTGGCAAAAAAATGGCGATTTTATGGCAATATTTCGGTTACCATAAAATCACCATTTACCTTTATGTTAGCACACCAAAATGGAACTATTTTGGCAATTTTGGCCAGTCGTTACCTTTATGTTGGAGTCGTTACCTTTAACGTTGGCAAACTCCAAAAGCAAAGCGGTCATGCGGTGACAGACGCCTTGGTGAACTTTGATATTTCACTTACATTTGTGAACTTCTTATACCCGTCTTCTGCCGGGACAAGAAGTGTCGGTGCCTGGACAATGTCGTTTTCCTTGGCGATTGCGGCACCATTTTTATCGTCCGCGTAGACGACCTTATAAGTAAAGCCTGCCTTATCGAGCATCTTTTTGGCCGCGGCGCAGTTCGGGCATGTCTTTGTTACGACAAGGACGGCCCAAGGTTCTGCAGCTTTGCGGTTTGCCACATCTGCAACTGCTGCATCGACGATGTCACGATCTCCCTTGTAATCTGCAACGCCAGTCTGCTGGGAACTGTAGTTACCTTCATGATCCTCAAAGGACATCATATTACGTTTTGAATTGTCGTTTCCATCCTGGTGCTCCGAAGCGTATATTACGCTATTAATTGTCATATTACGTTTTAAATTGTTGCGTAATAGCTTGGCCATCTTCTTCTCAGCGTATGTGCGGCGATTTTTGAACTCGGAAACCTTACCGTCGTTCCAGTTGCGGACCGGGCGATAGTAACCGGTGATCCTGGAATAGACCTCGGCATCTTTTCCGCAGTAAGGGCACTCGAAATGTTTGCCCGAGATATAGCCGTGCTCCATGCAGACTGAATAGGTCGGAGAGAGCGTGTAATAAGGCAGACGGAAGTTCTCGGCGATCTTCTTTACCAGCGTGCTGGCGGCCTTCCAGTCCGGAAGTTCCTGACCCAGGAAGCCGTGGAAGACGGTCCCGGAGGTGTACATGGTCTGCATGTCGTCCTCCATCTCCAGGGCATCGAAGATATCGTCCGTGAAGCCGACAGGCAGGTGCGTGCTGTTGGTGTAGTAAGGGGCGCCGCCATTCTTTTCGGCTGTGATGATCTTGGGGAACTCCTCCGTGTCGTGTTTGGCGAAGCGGTAGGTCGTGGACTCAGCGGGAGTAGCCTCCAGGTTGTAGAGGTCGCCGTATCTCTCCTGGTAATCGGAGAGGCGGTCACGCATATGCTGCAGGACCTGCATAGCGAAGATGTGGCCCTGCTTGCCGGTGATGTCTCCGGGCACCCACGCAGCGTTCTCGATGGCTTCGTTCATGCCCACGATGCCGATGGTGGAGAAGTGGTTGGCGAAGGTTCCCAGGTAGCGGCGTGTATAGGGATACAGGCCTTCGTTCATCAGGCGGGTGATGACCTGGCGCTTGACGCGCAGGGATCTTGCCGCGATGTCCATGTAGCGGTCGAGCATGCCGTAGAACTCATCCGCGTTCTGGGCCATGTAAGCCATGCGGGGAAGATTGAGGGTGACTACGCCGATGGAGCCTGTGCTCTCGCCGGACCCGAAGTAACCGCCGCCCTTTTTGCGCAGCTCGCGCAGGTCGAGGCGGAGACGGCAGCACATGGAGCGGACATCAGAGGGCTCCATGTCGGAGTTTACATAATTGGAAAAATAAGGTGTGCCGTATTTGGCGGTCATCTCGAAGAGAAGACGGTTGTTCTCGGTCTCGCTCCAGTCAAAGTCCTTGGTGATGGAATAGGTCGGAATCGGGTACTGGAAACCGCGTCCGTTGGCATCGCCCCTGATCATGATCTCGATGAAGGCCTTGTTGACCATGTCCATTTCCTTCTTGCAGTCGCCGTAGGTGAAATCCTGGGGCTTGCCGCCGACGATGGC
>JBGUNJ010000067.1:0-34359 GCA_045117315.1 Lachnospiraceae bacterium
AATTTAAGGGGAGCTTGCGCAGGCAGGCTGAGAACGGGAGGTATGTCCCGGACCCATAACCTGATTTGGATAATGCCAACGTAGGGAAATATGCTGCTGCTTTTTATATGCAGGATTTCAGGCAGATATGACCTATTGGCATATCTGCTTTTTTCTTTTAGGAGGTAGAAATGCTGGGTAATTGTATTGAGAATGTAAGAAAGAATGTACCGCTGGTCCACAATATCACTAACTACGTGACCGTCAATGATGTGGCCAATGTCCTGCTTGCCTGCGGGGGAAGTCCGATCATGTCGGATGAGCCGGATGATGTGGAAGACATCACGACCATTTGCGGAGGCCTCAACATTAACATCGGTACTTTGAACAAGAGCAGCATAGAGGGCATGTACCGCGCCGGCCGCAGGGCAGCTGCGCTGGGTCATGTTGTCCTGCTCGATCCTGTGGGCGCGGGAGCGTCTGCCCTCCGCACCAATACTGCTGTGGGGCTCATGGACGAGATTAAATTTACTGCCATCCGCGGAAATATCTCCGAGATCAAGACGCTTGCTCTGGGCAGCGGCACTACCAAGGGCGTTGACGCGGACGTTGCGGATGCTGTAACAGAGGATTCGCTTGACGGCGCTGTGAAATTCGCAAAGGAACTTGCAGCCAGGACAGGCGCCATCATCGCCATAACAGGAGCGATCGACCTTGTGGCTGACGCTGACAGATGCTATGTCATCCGGAACGGAAGACCTGAAATGGGCAGGATCACCGGCACAGGATGCCAGCTGTCGGGAATGATGACAGCCTTCCTGGCCGCCAATCCGGATATACCTCTTGACGCCGCCGCGGCAGCTGTCTGCACAATGGGACTTGCCGGAGAGATCGGCTGGAGCAGGATGCAGGAAGGCGACGGTAACTCGACTTACAGGAACCGCATAATCGACGCGATCTATAACATGGACGGCGCAGCACTGGATGCCGGAGCGAAATACGAGATTCGATAAAGGAGAAAGGCAGCAGATGAAAACAGAAATGAGAGATAAACTTGCGGAATCGCTGCTCCTTTACGCAGTTACGGACCGTCACTGGCTGGGAGACCGCACCCTGTATGACGTGGTGCGCGAAAGCCTGGACGGAGGAGTGACTTTCCTGCAGCTGCGGGAAAAGGATCTCGATGATGAGACCTTCTTCCGGGAGGCGGTCCGTCTCCGGGACATGGCCAGGGAATACGGTGTTCCCTTCGTGATCAATGACAATGTGGACATCGCGGTCAGGATGGATGCTGACGGGGTGCATGTGGGGCAGAGCGACATGGAAGCCGGCGATGTGCGCGCGCTCATCGGACCGGACAAGATACTGGGCGTATCCGCCCAGACGGTGGAGCAGGCCGTCCTCGCGGAGAAGCGCGGCGCGGATTATCTGGGCGTGGGCGCTGTCTTTCCGACCGGATCGAAGGATGATGCGGATGACGTTTCCTTCGAAACACTCAAAGCTATCTGTGAAGCAGTCTCGATCCCGGTCGTTGCCATCGGCGGCATCACTGCGGAAAACACACCTCAACTTGCAGGGAGCGGTATCTGCGGCATTGCTGTAATAAGCGCCATCTACGGTCAGAAGGACATCTATAAGGCCACCGCTTCACTGAAGAATATCACCCGGGAAATGGTCAGAGCATGATGAGTTTCATACGGAATATCAAAGGCGTAATATTTGACATTGACGGAGTGCTCCTGGACTCCCTGGAAATATGGACGGATCTGGGGGCCAGATATCTGGTCAGCATCGGCAAAGTACCTGAGCAGGGGCTTGCGGACATACTCTTCTCCATGAGCATGGAGCAGGGAGCCGCCTATCTGAAGGAACACTATTGCGTCCCGGAGACGACGGAAGAGATTTACGGGGGTCTGCAGGATATGCTGCGTGACTACTATTTCTATGAAGTCAAGGCAAAGCCGGGCGCACAGCAGCTGCTCAGCGCGGTTCGTGACGCAGGCATAAGCATCACAGCGGCCACCTCCAGCCCGCGCGGGCTCATAGAGCGCGCACTGGAAAGAAATGGCCTGATTGGGTATATAGACAGAATCTTCACCAATTCGGAAATAGGAAAGAGCAAGCATTTCCCGGATATCTATAACGCAGCGGCGGCTCACATGGGCACTGAGCCGGAAGAGACTCTGGTATTTGAGGATTCCCTTTACGCTCTTAAGACAGCTGCGGCGGCCGGATATCGAACGGCAGGAGTTGCTGAACGTAATGGGGAACCCGATCAGGACGGCCTTCGAAGAGCGTCTGACATCTATATCGAGGAGCTGACTGCGGCAGCAGAGCTCTTCAGTCAGAGGAATAGCCCGTAACATTGTAACAGGCCTGAAGAAGAGAATAGTTGAGAGAAATAAGCCGTCATCCCTGAGCATATCAGTTTGGGGATGACGGCTTTTTAAGACGGGGGGCGGAAGCGAAAGGACAACAAAAGGACAACAAAAGGACAACAAAAGAGCGGTCCCTGATTCAAGACCTGATTCACGAAAAAGACAGGGGGAAAGAAACAAAAGGATTGTCCCTGATCCACAGACACAAAAGGACCGTCCCTAACTCAATTCCGAGAAACGTGCCATAAAGAAATCCAAAAATCGGCGGCTGGCTACGGGCAGCGCCTTTTTTTCTTTCATGGCAAAGGCAACCTTGCGTTTGATATCCGGTCTGGTGGGGATGGCAACGATGGAAAAAGCCATTTTTCGCAGCGCCAGATTAGGCATGATCGAGACGCCGATTCCGGCTTCGACCATCGTGCATACGGAAAAATTATCATGCATGCGGAGCTCAATCTCCGGCTCCAGCCCCAGTTTGTGAAACATTTCGATGGGCTCCGAAAGACAGCCGGTTTCAAGCTGTATATAGGGCTCGGATGCCAGCTCCCTCAGATCAATTCGTTTCCTTTTGGCCAGCTGGTGTCCGGCAGGCAGTATCGCAGAGTGACTGCCCTCCGTAATGAAAATTGTCTCCAGGCCTTTGACCGTTTCGGCATCCGGGCTGACAAAGCCAAAATCCACGCTTCCCTGCCGGATATATTCCGGCACAGTCATATAATCTCCCTGCCGCAAACGGAAGCGGACGTGGGGATACAATTCCTGAAATTCTTTGATGATCCGCGGAAGCCATTGTGAAGAATAAGAAGAAAGTGTGCCGATCCGGATCAGACCGTCTTCCAGTCCCAGTATTTCCTTGTCGATTTCCAATAGCTGGTGGTATTCATTGACTGCCCGCTCAATATAGGGCAGGAGCTTTTTCCCTTCTTCTGTCAGGACGACACCGTTTCGGCTTCGGCGGATCAGGTTCAGCTGCAGTTCCTTTTCCAGGGACTGTATCATCTGGCTGACAGCAGACTGTGTATAGCCCAGTGTCTGTGCGGCTTTTGTAATGCTGTTGAGGTCCAGCACTTTAAGAAATGCGATGTAACGATTCATGTGTCTTCTCCCTTTCTATATGTCTATATGAATAAAAACTGAAAAGCGCGGCACTCTTTTTCAGCGAATGAAATAAAACCGCAAAGCGGGGCACTCTTTTCTGTTTTTAAATAAGAAAATCTAATATTTACATCACAAAAATAACGGGATTATTAATAAACAATACTTATGTTTGAATTAATTATATTTGTTTTACTTATTTTAATCAAGGGTATATGATGAAAACACAAGGAAATAGTCATTGACTTAAGACGACATGCATGTGCACGTGTATTTGTAAAACCACTACGACAAAAGCCTGTCTGTGAGCACAGATTCAGATAAGATGTATCTGATGGAAAGAGATCTGATCCTGGATCTTGCAGGGAAAGAATCCTTTGTCATCATTGGGCGCGCGGCAAACGCGATCCTTGCCGATCATCCGAACACCCTCCGCCTCTACGTCTATGCTTCCGACAGCTTTAAGATTCCACGCGTCAAAGAGTTCTATCACCTCAATTCCGACACGGAAGCCAGAAAGAAGATGGAGCAGATAGACAAGATTCGTCAGAACTATTTCAACTATTATTCAGACATGGCATGGGGCTCAAGCGACGGACATGATTTTATGATCGACACAAGTGTTTTCGGGATTGACGGCGCTGTGGATATTATCATCGATATCGCAAACAGGAAGTTCAGAAAGCCTGCTTAAAGCAAAAAGCTAAAACCAGGCCATAAAACAATGATTTAAAACCAGGCCCTAAAACAAAGATCTAAAACAAACATGTCATGCAGAAACCAGGATTTGTGACAGCAAAAACATTCTCCCCAGAATTCGCAGACACTTTCTCCCAATAGCTGCGAAAAATACCATCGGCGGATTTTGTAAAGGATCCCGCCGGGAAAAACAGTTTTTCACCACGCATACCAATCTGCATCTGACATAAATTCCGCGCCGGGAAACAGAAAGGTTTTTTCTGTTCCCGGCGCGGTTTCTTGCTTATGGTCAGACACGGCAGACACGGGGGCAGACACAAAAGAATCGAAAGAATCGTACCTGAGTTAATTTTATGACACGGCCCGTGTAATGTATTAGAATTAGCTGAGTAAGGGTATTGATCTATGTGTCATATGTGTCATAGAGGAAAATCCAATTTGATGGGAAGGCTTCGCCCGGCTGAGGGGCTGTTGGAAAAATAAGATGCTAAAGAAGCTAAAGAAATGGAACAGACAGGTCGACCTGATCGGCGGCCCGATTATGAAAAATCTTTTTATTTTCATGCTGCCGATCCTGATATCGTATATATTTCAGCAGCTCTACAATACTGCGGATACTGCAATTGTTGGGCACTTTCTGGGAGAGCAGTCATTGGCGGCAGTCGGGGCAAACGTCGCGATCTTTGACCTGATGGTCATGTTTGCCCAGGCGCTGGGAAACGGCCTCTGTATAGTTGTGTCCAGAGCATACGGAGCCGGCGACGAGAGCAGACTGCGCAAGTCCGCAGCCGGATCTTTGGTGATCGGAGCCGGAACGATCGCGGTGTTGACGGTCACGTCCCTGCTGGGGCTGGGGCCGCTCCTGCGGATTCTGGGGACACCGGAGTCAATTTACGCAGAGGCGTTGGCATACATCAGAATCATAGGCGGGGGGATCGCAGTGATGTTCGCCTACAACCTTTTGTCATCACTGCTGCGTGCGATCGGTAATTCCGCGATGACGCTGGTCTTCCTGATCATTTCTTCTGTCCTGAATATCATTCTTGATGTTGCCCTGGTGGCAGGTGCCGGGATGGGAGTGCGGGGCGCTGCTTCTGCGACAGTTATAGCGCAGGGGGTCAGTGCTGTGCTCTGTGCCGCCTATATTTTGAAAAGAGCGCGGATACTGATTCCGCGCCGGGAAGATTTTCACTGTGATAAGAAGCTGTATCTGGAACTGGCCGGGCAGGGATTTGCCATGGCCTTTATGGGATCTGTCATTAATATCGGTTCCGTGATCCTGCAGTCCGGCATCAACAGCCTGGGGGCGACCGTGATCGCAGGCCATACGACAGCCAGAAAACTGTTTATGCTGTGTATACTGCCGTATACAGCAATGGGAATGGCGATCTCAACTTTCGTCTCGCAGAATAAAGGAGCGGGACAGAGAGAGAGGATCATCCGCGGGGTCAGGGAATCCTACGTCTACGATCTGATCTGCTGCGGGGCAGCGATCATTATACTCTTCCTGTTTGCGGACGAGCTGGCTGTCCTGATTTCCGGTTCTGAAAATCCCGAACTGATCGGCAATGTTGTCGCCTATGTCCGGTTTGCTGCATTGTTTTTCGGCGTGCTGGGCGTGCTGCACCAGACCAGACACGCACTGCAGGGACTGGGCGCCAAATTTACACCTGTCTTCTCAAGCTTCATTGAACTTGCCGGAAAATGTCTCTTCGCATGGTTTTTCGTACCTCAGATGGGGTACAGGGCAGTCATATTGTGCGAACCGCTGATCTGGTGTGTGATGGCCCTGTATCTGGTGGCCGCATTTTTCACAAACCCATATATCCGGGGGAAGAAACATTAGAACGCGGAAAAACGCGCGGGACAGACACGAAAGACCCGCTCGCGAGTTTTGCCCGCGTATCCCACGACGGAAGTCACGGATATTGCGAGATGAAGAATAAATAATCAGTAACTAATTAGGGAGCCGTGAGCATCTGGTCAGTCTGATGCTCACGGCTTTCTTAGATCAACGACCACGATCTCGCTGTCAGTGCCGATGCGGATCGGGGTCTGGAAATAACCCGCGCCGGATGAGACAATGCTGGTCGTGATGTGACCGGTGAGCTGATTTACGGTCTGAGCCATTCCGTAGAAGTATCCCTTCTCGTACGAGAACTGCGTCAGCAGAGAGTTTGGGAAGAACTGTCCGCGGTGCGTATGGCCTGCAAGTACCAGATCCGCGTCACATGCTGTGGCTTCCGTGATCCCGTTAGGGTCGTGGTCCAGAACCAGGAGATAATAATCGGGCTGGGTGAGACCGGATCCGGCCCTGATGCCTGCCCGATCCAGGAGCTCCGCCAGGGGAACGCGTTCTTCATCCCCCGGAAGTTTGGTACGCCCGGCCAGAAGGAGTGCACCCGCAGTCGGTGTTTCCGGGTTGACGCAGGACTGCGAGCCGTCCGACGAGGCACTGACCAGAGTGCGGATCTCCGCCTTTTGCCCCGCACTGCCGGGAATGATCTCCAGAACGCCGTTGTCCAGAGCGGTGATCCCGCTCTCTGAGAGATACTGCTGATAGATGTCCGTATTGAGGTCCGGGTCATGATTGCCGAGCACCGCATAGGCCCCAAGCGGCGCATTGATTTGAGACAGGACCTTGAAAATTTCCTCTGCATCGACGACATCTACAGCGCTGGTGCGGTTGAACTGGTCGCCGAGGAAAACCACGAGATCCGGTTGACTGGCGTTTACAGCGTCCACAACACGCTGTACGTGGGCGGTGCCGATGACCGATCCCATATGGAGATCGCTCACTTCCACCAGGCGCAGCGGCGCGGACAGCCTCCCTTCCGCGGAGAGTTCATAATGCACGGTACGGATATTTCGGGCATGGATCACACCGCAGATCGTCAGAAAAATGGCGGTTCCGACGGAAAACACCATAAAAAGAATGGACAGGATATCATTGTGCCCTGAATTTCGCAGCAGGAAACAGAAGAGATCCGATACAAGCAGTAACAGCAGAAAGTATATAAAGAATGCGACATAAGAGCCTGAAATCCAGACCAGGACGCGATTGACAGGAGCATTTTTGACTTGAAGCTCCAGATGGCTGAGGAACATATACCCAAGGCATGCCGCGCCGGTCACAGTGAGCGCCATGCACATGATGAGCCGCGGACGTGAGCGCAGCAGACTGCGAATGTCCATGCCGGCGCCGGTAATACGTATGGCGACATAGAGAGCGCCCAGAAACACGGGGATCATCAAAAAAAGCTGAAGGTATTCGTTGGTAACGAAATTGCCGAATTTATTCATGGGAGAGACCATACATTCCTGTGTATGCCGGGCAGGACCGGTCAGTTGATATCATCCCTTCCCCGGAAGCAGAACCTGCCGGGGGCTAAATGAATCATATCATATTTTGGAACATTGGAACGGTTCCAAGTTCCTCCCAGGTTCCGAAAAAACAGAAAACAGTACCTGCCCGCAAAAGAAACGCGGGCAGGTACTGTTTTTTTCGGTACTTTCTTTCTATAATCCTGCAAGAATCCTGCAGAAATCAAGCCTGAAGGAATCTCCTGCAAGAATCCTGCAGAAATCAAGTCTGAAGGAAATCCGGCAGGTATCCGTGATGATCAGTCAGACACAGGGATGCCTCCGTGTTCGTTCCAGTATGCTTCAAAAGCGTCCCACTCGGGATTGACACAGGAATCCGCGTTGTCCAGGTAGACGCCGTCAAATCCCTGTTCCAGGATCCTGTCGATCGAGGAAGTGTTGTCGCCTGTTGTTTTATGCGCGTACTTGCCGCCGCCGTTTATGATGATATTGCGCCAGTCTTCATGCCACCATTGAACAACAGCTTCCTCCGGATATTCATCGCCATAGTCGAAAGCCAGCCACACGGGAGGCTCTGTCAGGTTTCCGGATTCTTTTGCGGCGGCAGTGTCAATAAACGGGATATAGAGGGTGTCATTGCCTCTGTCCTTGACCTTTCCGCACTTCATGCTGTAGGTGGAGTTCTTGTTCTTGGGATCGACCCAGATCCAGTCGTCCTGGCAATACCAGCGGTTCTGCTCCGCAGTACCGATCGCCAGATAGGAGATGACCTGACGCCTTCCTCCGTCCGGTTTGGTCTTCAGGCTCTCGACCTCTTCCTTTGTAAGAGGAGTCTGGTCTTCGGGGCGGGCTCTGTGATTGTAGAAGGAATCGATATAGATCACGTCGTAGTCGGAATTCCGGAGAGCCTCCAGCCAGGCCTCGCGGCCGCCATCCTCGTCAAGTCCTTCTTTTCTCCACCACCAATCCCAGGATTCGCCATATTCCTTAATCGCGTCGGCCAGGGTCTCATCGTCTTCCTCGCCGACAGGGGTGTATTTTCCGTCTTCGGAGGGGACCAGAAGTCCGCAGGCGTAGGAATCAGTGATTCTGGTCCTGTCGCCGTCTCCCTTCTCGAAGGCTTCCTCTTCTTTGTCCCAGTCAGCCCAGTTGTCATAGGGGCGGCCGTTGATGTTATAGAGGAAATTCTTCGCATCGGAAAGATTGAGCACATCGCGCCTTCCGTCGATGCGGTCGGAAATTCCCAGAGTATCCGGATCTTCTACCCAGAAATAGTCTCCGTTGTCCGCCCAGCGCCATCCGGGGAAAAGCTCCTGAGCCAGTTCACCGCCGACTTTGGGGAAGGGAGCGATGCCCCACGCGTCTGCGCGGGCAAGATAGTTTTTCAGCTGCTCCTCCGTGCGGACGGCAGTGGTGTCGGAGACAAATTTTCCTCTCTTGGCCTGGTCGACGTAAGGCTCCTGGAAATAGCCGGGTTCAAGAGACGGGCCCTTTCCCACAACGCCTTCTACACTGTATCCGTCGACAAGGTCCTTCATGTAATGCTGTTCGCCGTTTTCAATTTTTCCGTCGTTATATCCCAGGATCGCGGCATTCTGGATGATTATGTTAAAATTGGGATTCTGTGTCTTTGCGTGGAGAGCAAGTTCCATGATAAAAGCCTGCATCTTGTGCACACGGCCGATCTTGCCGGAGCCGTCATTGTAAAGAGTGTCAATCGCTTTAGTTAATTCATCCACGTACTCCGGATCATCGTAGGGATTTGTTTCCGCTGTCTGTTCCTCTGATTTTTTGAATGTGAGTTCCTCTCCGTCATAATTGAGGACCAGGGTATCGCCATCCAGAGTGTACTCATACGAGCGCTCCGCATTTTTTTCAGTCAGTTTAGTGCTGCCCCAATAGACAGGAATCCTGTCCTGGAAGGTGATTGAACCCAGGTGGTCGGGTCTCAGGACGATTGTGTCCACGGCATCTCCGTAGCCGCCCTCTCTGGTATAAGTACCGGGAACATCCGCAAACTCCGTCTGCGGTTCATATCGGTAGGCCGAAAGAGTCTCTACCAGATCCCATAGGGCATCGCCCATAAATCCCTCGAGAATATTTTCATCCGTCACACCCTGTTTGAGTTTTGTGAGCAGGACGCCGCCATTGTACTCCGCTGACTGAAAAACTTCTGTCACATCGCGCTCGTCATCGGAGTAATCGACCGTGGCAGTATAACACCAGGTGTCATCAATAAAATATCCCTCATCCCTTTCGATGGAGATATCACCTTCTTCTTCCTCTTCCTCTTCTTCTTCGTCGGCGGTTTCCGTGGCAGCTGTCAGACCTTCGTCGGCGGTTTCCGCGGCAGCTGTCAGATCTTCCGCGGCGGTTTCCGCGGCAGCTGTCAGATTTTCCGCGGCAGTTTCCGCGGCAGTTTCCGCGGCGGCTGTCAGACCTTCCGCAGCGATCTCTTCAGAGGTATCGCCTGATGCCGCATTCTCCCCGCCTTCATCCTCGTCGTCTTCGCCATCGGACCCTGCGACCATTTCTTCCAGCTGCTTCAGCTCTTCCTCAAGTACTTCCTGAGGATTTCCACCCGGAACATAGCGGACTTCGACCAGGTTTTCTCCCACAGCTTCTCCGGTGTAAATGAATTTTACATCATCTCCGTTTTCCTCCACGGAAAACAGGGAAGGTTCGAACCGGACCGTCCAGCCGCGGCTGTTTTCATAAAAGCCTCTTGACAAAGTTCTGAAGGATCCTTCGCCGGATTTGACTTCCGAAGCGCTGTCCTCCGAAGCGCTGTTCTCCGCAGTATCCGCCTCTCCTGCGGGATCCGCCGCAGCCTTGTTCTGCGTAGTTCCCTGGTCAGCGCTTTCCGTTACGGCGCTTTCCGTCACGGCATCGTCTTTTGAAGTGCTTCCCGCAGGACTGCTGCCCTGAGAGGAACAGGCCGTTGCCGCCATGCAGAGTATCACAACAGCTGTGCACAACAATGATGGTTTTTTCATACCCCCCCCTTTAGCGGTTAAATAAAAATTGATCCATTGAATAGTTCCAGAACCCGCAAAATACGGTGTTCTATTTGTGCAGAAATAAGCACCCTCGCCGGGGCGCGGCATCTGTTTCATATGCCGCGGACGGAAAGGAATTTACCCTTATAATATTACCATATTATCGGATGACTTTTGCCGGGATTTTTCAGATATTCGGGGATATTTAATCTGTTTAAGGCCGCTGTTCCGACCTGGCCGGCAGCCTGATTGATGGACAGGTCTGCCAGCTTCATTACGAATGGCCGGAGTATTGTTTTTCCCTCTGCTTCCAGGGGCGGATTATTGTTCTTCTTCTGCTTCCGGAGCCGGAGTACTGTTTTTCCTTCTGCTTCCGGGGCTGGATTACTGTTCATCTTCCAGTTCCGGGATCGGATTGTTTTTGGCGAACTGCGACTGCAGCTTCTCATAGAATTTGAGATTCTCTTTTCCGTACTTCATCTGGCACTCGTCAAGGGCTTCTCCGTACAGGGCAGTATTGACATGTTCGTCGATGTTGATCTGCTTCGCCTCTTCGTCGAGCAGTCCCAGCCTGTCCATATACTCCCAGGCTCTCCTGACGGATTCCTGCATGGGGTCCACATTGAGACCGAAACGGGGATTGTCCAGATAAGCTCTTACAAATTCTTCTTCCCGTCCCGTGACGTCCACCATCAGAGAAACAATCTCATCATGATGTGCGTCATAATAGGCCATTGCCCTGATCCATGCACGGAGAAGAGCCTTTACTGTATTGGGGTTTTCACTGACCCATTTCGAGGAAGCCTCCACGCGGCAGCAGGAGTAGTCCGGAAGAATATCGCTTGCGTAAGCAAGGACCTTGATACCGGGGTTTTTGTTGACTTCGTAATTCAGGTCTGTTCCCACAAGGGCAAAATCCGCCTCTCCGCTCTCGACAGCCTTGATTCTGTCTGCCTGATCTTCAAACTCCAGCCAGGTAATGTCGTGGACCGGGTCATATCCTCTGTCGAGGAGAGGACCCGTCACAGCGTAAACGTTGGGTTCAAAGGCTGCCTTTTTTCCGATCAGATCTTCTATGCCTGTCCACGGAGTCTCTGTCTTTGCGATGATCGGCATACAGCCTGTCAGCAGATATCCCCCGAAGATGGTGAGATCCATCCCCTCTGAAATCATCTGAAGAGGAAGATTGGTCCCGGAATTAGAGGCCACGTCAATGGTTCCCTCTTTTATTCCCCTGAATACTTCCGCGTCTGTCTTCACAGGTACATATTCGACTGAAATCCCTTCCTCGTCGAGGTATCCCTGCTGCTGCGCAATTGCATTAAAGACGTGCCCGCCGGCTGTATAGGCCAGTCTGATGACCGTCTTTTCCGGAAGGGCATCGGTCTGCCCGGCGTTTTCTCCCTTTTCTTTATCAGTATCAGTCCCGCTTCCGGCGATGCCGGCACTTCCTGAACCACTGCCGGCACTCATTGTACCGCTGCCGGTGCTCCCTGCGCCGGTCCCGGCGCAGGCCGCGGACGAAGTAATGATGGCAAACAGAATCAGAACCAGTAGTAATCGTTTCCCTGTCCTGCTCATTTTTTCTCCTCTTATAGCTGTTCCTGTGTTGAAACCGTCATTCATGCTCTTTTTACATGCGGCGGGCTTTCTTTATACCTTTGCTTTTGGCGCGCGGCAGGCCTGATGCCTGCTTTTTTCGCTCTTCAGTTAATCACCAGGGAAGTCCTCCGTTTTTTTCTGATTCGCAAGGAGATCATCCATGGTCATGCGGTTGTCTTCATTTAGCATGGAGAAGGTGACATTCGGGAACGGAATATTGATCTTATTTCTGTAGAAGATCTGCAGAATACTCCTGTTCAGATAGCGGTTGACAGCTTTGACATTCTGCTCACTGCATTTGCAGGTGATCAGGAGCCTGACGCCGCTCTCCCCGAGTGTCTGTACGCCCTGATAGGTGGGGCCTTCCAGAATATCTCTGTTGGCCTTGCTGATTTCCGGCAGTTCTCTCTCCAGTACGGCTTCCACATAATCAATGTCCTGCCCGTATTCAATGCCGACTTCGCACATGGCGAGAGATGCCTGCTGGGTCATATTCAGGATTCCGGAAATTTCGCTGTTGTTATAAATCTTGATATTGCCGTCCCCGCCCAGAATCTTGGTCGTCCGCAGGCCGATGTCCATGACGGTTCCCCTGTAATTCCCGATCGTGACGATATCTCCCACGCGGAATTCTCCTTCAAAGACGATAAAGATACCGGCAATGATATCCTTGATCAGGCTCTGCGCGCCGAGACCGATGACCAGGGACAGGATCCCGGCACTCGCTATCAGGCTCGAAGAATCGATCCCAAGCAGATACAGACAGTAAAAGAAGGTTCCCAGTGTCCCGCCGTATTTAATGACAGAGAGGAGCAGATGTCCGATCGTTTCCCCTCTCGTTCCCAGCAGCGCTGTGATGATCCTGACAGGGATCCGGAACAGGGCGATCAGGAGCGATACAGCGGCAAGGATCGCCACACAGGCACTGAAGGCAAAGATGTTCCGGCCTCTGTCCCAGCCTCCGCTGGCGATATAGCGGAGCGTAGAGTCCTCATCAGAATACGGGTTTACCCTCATGTATGTCAGGAGCATGGCGAGGAGCAGGATTCCGCATACAACACTGATTATCAAAAGGAGCTTCTGCTCCGGACTTTTGTACTTCCAGGGAATCCTGCGGTTATCCCACCTGGCTGCGGCCGTCATCGTCGAAACACGGCGTCCTGACGGAAGAATCACATTAAAGATGACAGAATCAAGGCGGTCCGTCGAATCCGCCTCGCTCACCTCCGCATACAGTTCCTCCTCCTCTTTGTTGGTCAGAGTAACGGTTCCCAAAAGGAAGGTGATCAGGACAAAACTGATAATGGCCGTGATGAGAGAGATCCTTCCCCTCATCTGGAACATTTCGGATGAGGGCAGCGCTGTGATGAGAAAATACTTTTCCGCATATCGCGAATAGAGGAAATAGTTCACTCCGTTAATGGAGGTGAAACCATAATACTGATTTCCGCTGAAGGCCTTGCCGGAGATGCCAAGTTCTGAAGCGGGCCGGCTGATGCTGGCCTCATTGGGCGAATACACACAGAGATGGTCCTCGGACGAGTCAAACATCAGAATATATCCGTTGCTCAGCATGTTGGTAGACAGAATGTTGGAGACTTCTGTCGATTCCAGAAGTTTATTGGAAATATCCGGAGCGAGACCGATCTGCACCAGAGAGCGGTGCAGCGTGATCCCGGCGGAGGAATCCTCCTGAGCCTTTTTCGCCTTCCCTGCTTCGCGTTCATATTCATAGCGGGAGACATATCGGGTCTGACCATTTTTGTCGACCTTCGTATAATAATTAAAGGCAACTCCTATGAACTGCGTCTCCTCCCCCACATCGGTGACTTTGGCCTCCTGCACAAGTCCGTCGACCCTGCCGTCCAGGACCTGAAGGAATTCATAGGACTGGTCCTCTTCGTTATGGCTGAGCTCAAAGAACCAGTTTGGCGTACTTGTGCCGATCGTGCGGCCGTTTTCATCAAAAATGTAGATGGAATCTATGTCATTCGATATGCAGAGTTCCTGAAGCGCCGCGGAAGAGGAAACGGATTTGAGGCGGTTCCCCTCGTCGTCTGTCAGATACTTCCTGCTGCCGCTCTCATCGTAGATGCTGTAATAGTGGTCGGATGCCTCGTTCAGTACAGACGGATCATCTTCCAGAAAGAAGGCGATCAGCCGTGCCTTTCCCAGAAACTGCTCATTATAGTACTCCTGAATCGTCTCGCGGCTCACAGTATTATCTTCATATCTGGCGGATACTTCATCCAGAGCCACCTTGGATACCTCGATGCCGTCTGAGATTTCAATCAGGGTCTGGGTGTAAAAAGAAATTCCGAAAATCAGTATTATGCCGGTCAGCATCAGAGGAAAGACTTTCTTGAAGATCGATTTATCGAAATAGACCGGATTTTTTGATCTGGCAAACAGGGCAACCCTGTCGGTCTCGACGGCATTTTTCACAAAGTCATTCCTGACAATGATCGCGTAGGACAGGCACAGAAGCATGAACAGGATGAATCCGAGAATAGACCAGAATAACACGGATTTATCGTTCCTCATGACTTTTTCCATCTGCGCGACAGCACAGACCACCGTCTGATCCCCGAAGGTTTTGGAGACGCAGTAGTATTTGGCGCCGTTGATCTCTTCGGTCCCGACGTACCCGTCATTCAGAGCATCCTTCGAGAGACCTGCCTTAAAGGCGCTCTGTCCGGTCAGGATCTCCTCCCCGTTTATGTAATACAGGAAAGTACCGTCCTTCTGGTCTACCGCGAACATAAATCCGTTGTTGGAAACGGATGCGCGGCTGAGTACGACAGAGACGTCTGTGAGCGTTGAGATGTGCACATCCAGGATAGAGGCATCCTTTCCGAGCGTAAGGACATATTTCGTCCCTTTGAAGGTATAGGGCAGCGAATAAAAATAAAATGTCCCGCGCAGGTTTTTCACGGTCTCCGGTGTGATATTGCCGTCCCGGTCTCTGGAACCCTTCAGGATCCTGTTCAGATTCTCCTGAGTCATGATTGAGGCGGCCGCGGGATTCACTCCTTCCAGTTCCGCTTCCGGAGCCGCGGCGATCTTTCCGTCCATTGTCAGCACAAACATGTAGTCCACGCCCGAACGTTCGATGATATCCCGGACCACTTCTGCCCGCGTCTCTTTGTCCGCGTCAGCAAGAGAATCAAACAGCCCGCTGAGGAAGAGCCTGTGCATATCATCCAGCACGTCCTGGTTGCTGTCGTGATAGATCTGAGAGAGGGTCTTCGCGTTTTCCGCGTTTTCCTCAAGCATTGACACCGCTTCCCCGAGAGCGAGCACACAGTTTTCCTGCTGTTTTACAATCGCGGCATTCTCCTGCAGCCGGCGCAGGAACATGGAAATCAGAACCGCCCCGAGTATGATCAGTATGATATTCACGATCACTTTCGAAAAAAAATAGCGGTTGGCTTTCCGGAGAATACTTTTGTCAATAGTTCTCGGAGCCTCCCCGGCATCGTTCTCTTCAGGATCCTTATCTTCGGAAATATCCTCTTCGGAAAGATTCTCATCGGAGAGACTTTCCGAAGCCGCCTTCTGCTCAGCCGTTTTTTCTTCCCTTATTTTCTGCTCAGCCGGTTTCTGCCCGGCCATATTTTCTTCCGGTATTTTCTGTTCAGCCGGTTTCTGCCCGGTCATTTTTTCTTCAGCTGTTTTTTGCTCATTCATCTTCTGTTCAGTCATGATCGTAAGCTCCTGTTACACAGACAGGCACAAAAGAATTGCGGAATACAGCGTGTTCCTGCCCCATGTGTTCTTAGAATCATCCAACATAAATACTATACAACAGAATCCACTAATAAGCATGCAGATCTGTCATCTAATGAAATAAATTGGTTTGAGGGGGCGATTAATATGACGTATAATTTTTATACAGGCAGGTCTTTATGATCAGGACTTTACAATCAGGCCCTCACAGTATGACGGCAGCAGGATTCTGCCCACAGCAAACGAAAGGTTAGAATTTATGAAGATTGCATGGTTTTGCATTCCGGCCCACGGACATACCAACCCGACGCTGGGAATCGTGAAAGAACTGACAGCGGCAGGGCATCAGATTTATTATTTTTCCTTTGAGCTGTTTCGGGAAGAGATTGAGCAGGCGGGTGCTGTCTTTATAGGATGTGACGGATACGATTTTGAGATGGAGGACAAGGGGAATGCGGACCGGGTCGGCAAGGACAAGGCATTTGCGACGGAACTGCTTGTCTCTTCTACCCTTGCGCTTGATGAGATGACGACGGAGAAAGTCGGAGAGATAAAACCCGATCTTGTTGTATCCGATTCGGTTGCCTTCTGGGGAAAGCTGGTGGCCATGAAACACGGACTCCCCTATGTCTCATCAACCACGACTTTTGCCTTTAATCAGCACTCCGCAAGATATATGAAGGAAACGCCGTGGGATATCGCAAAGATGCTCCTTACCATGCCGAAGATCAATAAGCAGATCAAGCGCCTGCGGGAGAAAGGATATCCGGTAAAGGGGATACTGGAGATTGTTCAGAATGACAATGAAACAAATACCATCGTTTATACATCAAAATACTTTCAGCCATGCGCGGATACTTTTTCCGACCGGTATCATTTTATAGGACCTTCTATCAGACCGATCACGAAGCCCTTTGAGAAAACAGCGGAAAAAACAGTGTATATCTCCATGGGTACAGTCAATCAGAACAGGGATTTCTACCGGAACTGCATTCATGCCCTGGGGCAGACAGACTGGCAGGTCATCATTTCCATGGGGACCAATACAGAACATTTCGACGATCTGCCCGGGAATATCCAGGTCTATGAATCTGTTGATCAGATGGCGGTCTTATCCATAGCGGATGCCTTTATCACACACTGCGGCATGAATTCCGCTTCCGAAGGGTTGTACTTCCAGGTCCCGCTGGTCCTGTTCCCGCAGACACCGGAGCAGGGTGCCGTGGCAAAGCGGGCAGAGGAGCTGGGTGCCGGAACCAGCCTGCAGTCCATTGCAGAGGAGGATATTCTGCTGGCATTAAAAAAGGTTCTGCATGAACCGTCTTATAAGGAAAGTGCCCGCAGAATATCAGAGAGCTTCCGGGCCTGCGGAGGAGCTGCAGAGGCCAGAGCCTTCCTGGAAAGCCTGGCGGGGGAAAAGGTACCAAAGGACTAAGGGTCTAAGGAATAAAAGGACTTTCAGGGAGGTAAGTCATTTTGAGCGAAGCTTTTGTAAAGATCGACCTGCACGGCCTGCGGCAGGAAGAGGCGATCAGGGTCATTGATAAAGCCATCGCGTCTGCGGAACCGGCAACCTATCATCTGCAGCTGGTCCATGGCTATAACCGGGGCACCAGCCTCAGATCCATGATTTACGACTGGTATCAATATGACCCGAAGGTAAAACGGATCATGCCGGGAGACAACCCGGGGATTACCGTGCTGGTACTGAAAGAGCTGTATTGACCGTTTCTTTGACAACAGCACTTTGACAACAGCACTTTGAACAGGGGAATTTTGAACAGGGGAGGTGTTTTCACACAGATGATTCTTTTTGGAGACAAATTTAAGGAGCACGGATTCTTCAGCAATGATTACCCGGAGAGCTTCAGGGTGGAATATCTGGATTTTTCTTCCATGACTCAGTATCTCATGTTCTGCAGGGCAAGCCTGTTCGGGGATAAGGAGACGGCGTGGAAGATCTTTAATGAATGGAATAATAACGTGATCCGGCGCATCGGCAGGACCGTAAAAGGATTTGACGAGAATATCTGGAAGGGGCAGCGCAGCATCATTCTTGCCCGCGGATTAAAGGGAAAATTTGATCATAATCCGGCATACATCGCGGAGCTGCTCAGAACCGGGGAGGAAATGCTGGTCTATTGCGACCCTGACGATGAAGAATTCGGCATCGGCCTGAGTCCGGATCAACCGGAGTGTCAGGACCCGGAGCAGTGGCAGGGCCTGAATCTGCTTGGCTATGCGCTCATGGATCTGCGGTCTGTCTATCAGGCAAAGGTGCCTGAAGGCGCAATGCACGAAATCCGGGAGAAGGCGGGCGCCGGCAGCAGGATCGGCCTGATGGAAGCCCTGGACGGGGTCGGCATCAGAATGAAGGAAGAAGAATGCCTGTATTCGCCATATAAGGGCGAAGAGCCTTACATCTACCTGAACTACTCCCCCGCAGACTTAAGGGAGGCCTTTGAATTCGTCGAGATTCTGAACCGGATGGGCTTTCGCGTGTGGTATGACGAATTCATCACAGACGGAAGGCTGTGGTCCGCGGAGCGGTCCGACGCGATTGAGCGCAGCTTTCTGGTAATGGATTTCGACAACGGCGAAAAAGACACCGCTCTGGTCAGAATATTGGCGAGAGAGTTCGCGGAAATCGCGGAGATTCCGGTGGTTGATTTTAAGATGCCGAAGGATCCTGAAGAGAGAAAAGAGCTACGGGATACCTGTAAGGCCCTTCTTGAGAAAGCCGGACTGACACCGCGTATGACATGGCCCGAGGGACAAAAGCAGCGGGAGCCCAAGTGGGATCTGGTCCTGCAGTATTATGAGCACTACGCTGAAAAATATTACAGCAAACCCTGGGATAAAAACTGGCGCTGGGCCAATCTGCGGACCAGAGAAGTCTTTGATGCCCGAAACCGCAGAGTGAAAGGCAAAGTGAAGCCCGGGCTGGTCAGGGGACGCTATGTGGAGCGGGAGGAGCAGCCGGTCTTTTTGTCGGATGAGGAATTTTACAGGGCTTGTGTCTGGAAATGCAAGTGCTTCGACGCCGCGCCCAAAAGAGCTTCGCGGGAAGTACCTGATTATATAGGGACGCCAAAGGACTGGGAATTCATCAGACGCCTCTCGAATCTGAGAGGTAAGCCTGTTCCGGAGATCGAGAGGGAGTACAACGGCAGGAAAAACAGTATGGACAGAGACGCCAGAGAGTACCCGTATATGGATGAGTTTGAGTATATCAGCACCAGGGGAGAGGACTAATGATTAATGCGTCAGTCTGAACATGCATGGGAGGCGGGACGATATCGCCGTACAGACATGTGACTTCAGGCATGTGACTGAATATACAGGGGAGACGGAGATGGACTTACAGACATTGATATTTTTTACGGAAGCAGCCCGGACAGGCAGTTTTTCTTCTGCTGCCGAAAACCTGAATTATGCACAGTCCAATCTTTCCAGCCGCATCAAACAGCTGGAGGATGAGTTGGGCGAGCCCCTGTTTTACCGCCATAAACGGGGAGTGAGTCTGACGGCCAAAGGCCAGCTTTTTTATGATTACGCTCTTCGGATTCTGCAGCTTCGGGACGAGGCGGTGACCGTAATCAGGGATATGGAGCATCCACGGGGAAAACTTGCCCTGGGTTCCATTGAAGCTACTGCCCTTCATGATCTGCCGGATCTTTTGTCGAACTACCATGCCCGGTATCCTGAGGTGAAACTTTCTCTTCAGACAGATATGAACGATGTGTTTGAGGGAGAAGTACTCCGGAGGAAACTGGATGGCGCTTTTCTGGCCGGCCCTGTCCTGCACCCTGACCTGGATTCTGTTCATTTAAAGAATGACAGGCTTATTCTGGTTGGAGAGGGAAAAGAAAGTAACTGCGACGCAGACAGAATTCTCAGAGAGGAACCCCTGATTACTTTTCCGGAGGGCAGTGTATTTCGAAGGCGGTTGGAACTTCTTCTGTCATCGCGCAAGGCACTTTATGCAGACCGGTTTCTGATATTTAATTCGTTGGGGGCAATGATTTCCAATATCTGCGCCGGGATCGGCTATGGTTATTTACCATGGACAATCGTGGAGCCTTACCTTGAAAGCGGCGCGATGAGAGAATATTCCCTGGATGATTCCTTTGCTGACCTGGAGATTATTTTTATTTACAGGAAGGATCACATTATGGACGCAGCATTCCGGTGTTTTCTGGAAAGCCTGCCGCAGAAGCCGCGCTGACAAGAGGAAGAGCAGGACTACATGGACAAGACCGGGCAACAGGGACGGACGGCATGGTCGTGCTGAATGGACGAAAAAGGGAGAGAACAGCAGCTGCTGTTCTCTCCGTGTTTCAGACCTTTGTTCCATTTTGCAATTCAGAAAGATGCCAAATAACATCGATCAGCTATAAGCCGGCAGGCTGACTATCATCCGTAAGCCGGCACGCTGACGATCAGTCATAAGTCAGGATAATATCGATCAGCTCCAAAGGGACATCTCCCCTGTTGGCGATGGAATGGAAGTCCTGGTCACCCGTGTAAACGACCTCTCCCGGATATACGGTATAGGTCTTGTCGTTGTCGCAGACGGTTGCAACGCCGCTGAGAATGTAATAAATATCTTCTTCCCTGAAATGCTGATGATAGCCGATGGAAGCGCCCTGCTCGATGGTCATGCGGGTAAAAAGCCTGCAGTTGGTCTTCATCTCTTCATTTTCAAGGATATGATCGTTTACAATAACACCTTCGCCCTTGCGCATGCCTTTTGTGGCTTCCCGCCTCATGGCAGATTTTCTTTTAATCATTGTTTTCTCCTTTTATACCTTTTATACGAAAGACCGGCTTATTAAAGATCGGATTATTATACGAAATACCGGATCAGAACATAACTCCGAGGGATGCAAGGATGATGCCGAAAATGAGCGAGAGCATGGGCATGCCGATCGTACACACGGCGATATCGGGATAACTGTCTTTGTGTGTCATACCGCAGACTGCAAGCAGTGTGAGGATGGCACCGTTGTGAGGCACTGTATCCATCATTCCTGCTGCGATGGCCACGATACGGTGCATGACCTCGACCGGAATGCCGGTCTGCTGTGCGATCGTGATATAGCGCTCTGCCAGAGTGCTCAGGGTGATGGTGAGACCGCCGGAAGCGGATCCGGTTGCGCCGCATAGAATATTTGCCGCAACGGCCAGGGAGATCAGAGGAGATCCGGGGACGTTTGTGACGATTTCGACAAGAGCGGTGAAAGCAGGGACTGCCTTGACGACTGCGCCGAAGCCGTTGATGGAACCGACACTGATAATGGGCATCATGGCGCCCTTTGCGCCGTCGTTGATGGCTGTCACGATCGCTGCCGGATTGAACTTTCTGATATTTGCAACAAGAATGAAGACGCAGGCGATCAGCATGGACTGGATGAGATCCCATTTCAGTACGTTCAGAGTCACGACGACCAGAACCAGGGGAATCAGGGAAATCCATACGTTGGGAAGCTTCTCATTGGGATCTTCCTCAGGAGTGTTTTCAGGCTCTGTGAAATGCTCACCTGCCTCTTTCAGTTTTTTGGCTCTCCACATGACATAGAGGAGTCCGCCGCCGCCCATGACGACACCGCAGAGAAGGCCGAGTACAGGAGCAGCCATGGGAGTGGTTCCGAAATATTCACAGGGAATCAGGTTCTGGATCTGAGGGGATCCGGGAAGGCAGACCATTGTGTATTCAAAGACGCCTACTGTAATGGTTGCGGGAATCAGGCGGCGCGGAATATCTGCCTGACGGAAAAGCACGAGGCAGATGGGATAGAGGCCGAAGACTGCTACGAACATGCTGACTCCGCCGTAGGTCAGGATAGAACCGGCTACGACAGCCGCGATGATGGCTCTCTTGGGACCGAAGAGACGGGAGATACCCAGCGCAACAGATTGTGCCATTTTCGTGCATTCCATCAGTTTGCCGAAAATAGCGCCCAGCATGAAGGCAGGAAACCAGGACTGAACAAAACCCGCAAAGCCTTCCATAAAGGTCGTCTTATACATATCCAGCAGATTCAGGCCTCCGAGAATGCCTACAATTGCTGCCGCGATCGGGGCAACCCATATGGTCGAAAACCCCTTGTAGGCCAGGACTGTGATAAAGACGATCGCGAAAAAGATACCGAATATACCAATACCAATATTCATTTTTCATATCCTCCTTCTTATGACTACTTTGGTGTTGATCGATTCTGGCCTGATTATAATCTGTCCGAGATATAAGGTAAAACGAATAAAATATTATTTTACCATCTGTTTTTTATATATCTGGATTTGCAGAAAAAAAGGCCGTGAATGTTCTTACAGAGAAACGGTTACAAAAGAATGTCGGGAATGTTCTTACAGAGGAACGGTTACAGAAGAATGTCGGGAATGTTCTTACAGAAGAGTTGTCACATGGGTAATAATCCATTATAATCAGCTGTATTGCGTAAAAAAGAATAACTCTTCTGAAAGGAGATAATGAATGTACAAAGAAGAAATCACACATTACAGTGAGTGCCTGAATAGAGATATGCACATCATGGTTTACGGCCACGGCGGTGTTCCTTTCCTGGCTTTTCCCACACAGGATTCTCTCTGCCACAATTATGAAGAATTCGGAATGATCCGTGTGCTGAGCGATTATCTGGAAGAAGGAAAGATCCAGTATTTTGTCGTGGACACAATCGATAAAGAGAGCTGGTCGGAAGGCGACCCTGATTTCGGCCGCAGAGCCTGGAAGCAGGAACTGTATTTCCGCTATATCGTGAACGAAGCAATGCCGATCATCCTGGAGAGGACCGGGGGCAGGCTCCCTATGACAACAGGCTGCAGCCTGGGTGCCAATCACGCCCTGCTCACTGTGCTGAGAAGACCTGATCTGTTCTCCGGATGCGTGGCGCTGTCCGGTCTGTATGACAGCAGTTACTTTTTCGGGGGCTGGATGAACGAGACCCTGTACGACAACTCTCCGGAATGCTTCCTGCCCAACATGCCTGCGGACCATCCCTATATTAACGAGTACAATCAGAAGCAGCTCATCATCTGCGTCGGCCAGGGCGCATGGGAGGAAGACGGCATCCGCTCTCTCAGATATCTCGAGAGCGTCTTCCGCGAGAAGGGCATCAATGCCTGGTGCGACTTCTGGGGTCACGATGTCAATCACGACTGGCCCTGGTGGTTCAAGCAGATGCGCTATTTTATCCCTATGATTCTCGAGAGATGGGGAATACAGTGATTTTTTCCGGAAGAGACAGGAGACAGTACCGGATTCCCTGATTATTCCTCCCGGAAACAGGATTAAAGGTGTCCG
Source organism: Lachnospiraceae bacterium (assembly GCA_045117315.1). Lineage (GTDB taxonomy): Bacteria > Bacillota > Clostridia > Lachnospirales > Lachnospiraceae > CAG-791. Next base: position 23,130 of record JBGUNJ010000067.1, read on the forward strand.
GATTCCGGGATGCATATTGCATATCAAATGCATATATTTTTATATTTTTCTATAGAGATTAAATATAGAGAAAGCATAGAGGAAGCCCTGTAGGGGATCCCGCTTCGGGATCTTCGAACAGGGCTTTCCGGTTTTATGGCACTTTTTTTAACTTTTTAACTTGTATACTTTTATTTTTCTTTGTATTTTTTAACTTCTTTATGGCTTCGCTTTTACGCTTTACGGTTTCACTTTTACGGCTTTACCTCATAAAAGAGCAAGGGGCAGGTTACTCACCGGCTGCGGCGGGAGTGCCGCCTTCCACTACCAGGCTCTCTTCATAGTCCAGGCCGTAGGTGTCTGCCAGGGTCTCTTCATAGTCTTTGTGGAAGAAATTCTCTTCTCCGAGGGCTTTGATCTCATCGTTGATCCAGTTGAGCAGGGACTCATTCCCTTTGGAGACGGCGGGAGCGATGGTGTCCTGGCTGCCGAGGGAGGGGATGCCCACGGTATAGCCCGGATTCTGCAGGGCAAAGGCGATTACTTCCGTGTTGTCATTGGCCCAGGCGACGGCATTGCCGTTTTCCAGAGCGTTTTTGGCATTTGCGTAGGTGTCGTATTTCTGGAGTTTGATCTCGGGGTTGTTTTCGGTCAGGTAGGTCTCCGCGGTCGTTCCGGAGATGACTATCACCTGGTCATCGGGGCCGAGTTCCGACAGGTCCTTGATCACCCGGCTGTCGGGAGAGACAACGCCAAGTGCCACATTCATGTAGGGAAGCGCGAAGTCAACCTTTTCGGCTCTCTCTTCGGTCACTGTGAAATTGGCCAGGATGATATCCGCTTTTCCTGTCTCCAGATATTCCACGCGGTTGGCGGCTTCTGTTGATACGTAATTGATCTCTACGCCCAGATCTTCGCCGATCCGTCTGGCAAAATAAACGTCATAGCCCTGGTATTCGCCGTTTTCGTCTACATATCCGAAGGGGTTTTTGTCGGAGAAGACGCCGATATTGATGGTTCCGCTCTCTTTGATCTGGTCCAGTGTTCTGTAGACAGCATCCGGGGCAGCTGCCTGTTCAGCAGCGCCTGCTGTGGAAGCGTGCGCGGAAACGCCTGCAGCGGCTTCCTGTTGGGCGGAATCCGTTCCCTGCGGAGCAGAGGCGCCTCCCTGCGGGGATCCGGAAGAACCGCAGGCTGCCAGCGTGACAGCCAGTATGGATGCTATGATAAGACCTGACAATTTACGTAACTTTTTCATGTTTTCCTCCCTGAAATTATTAAGTGTTGCAGCAGTACTTCATTTTGTTTTTCCGATTATATTCTGCTCCGGTATTTGATATGGCCGTCTTGTTTTCCGGTATTTAATATGGCCGTCTTGTTTTGCGGTATTTGATATGACCGTCTTGTTTTTCCGGCATTTGTTATGACCGTCTTGTTTTCCGGCATTTTTTGCCGTTTTTTAGACGGCCATATGCCGTCGGCGCTTAATCTGTATGCTTACGCTCAAAAGTAAATGTTCTGAGAAATTCCCGGGCCCTTTCTGTTTTCGGGGCGTCAAAAAATTCCTCCGGGCTTCCTTCCTCTATGATCACGCCTTCGTCCAGAAAGATGACTCTGTCCGCAACGGCTCTTGCGAACTGCATTTCATGGGTGACGATCAGCATGGTCTTTTTCTGGTTTGCCAGTCCCAGGATCACGTCCAGAACTTCCCGGACCATCTCCGGATCCAGTGCGGCCGTAACCTCATCAAAAAGCATGATCTCGGGGTTCATACAAAGGGCGCGCACGATTGCGACCCTCTGTTTCTGGCCGCCGGAGAGCTGCCTGGGAAAGCTTTCAGCCTTGTCCGCGAGCCCGACGCGGGTCAAAAGAGCCATCGCTTCTTTCCTGGCTTCCTCTAAGGATCGCTTCTGGACTTTGGTCGGTGCAAGTGTAATATTGTCCAGAACATTCAGGTGCGGGAACAATTCATAGCTCTGGAAGACCATTCCGATTTTCTGACGGATTCCTGCCAGGTTCTTACTCTTTTTTGAGATCGGATTTCCGTCCAGCAGGATTTCTCCATCCTGTATCTCCTCCAGCGCGTTGATACATCGAAGGAGAGTGCTCTTGCCGCATCCGCTGGGACCGACGATAACGATCACTTCTCCTTCATGTACTGTCAGGCTGATATCCTTCAGTACCGTCAGGTCATCATACTGTTTTTTCAGGTGGCTGATCGTTAGTACCGTTTCCAACTTCCGCTTACCTCCATTGTTTTTCCAGGTATTTTGCCAGCATGCTGATCGGCCAGCAGGCGGCGAAGTACATCAGGAACACCGTCAGATACACACCGAAGGCGGCGTTCGGACTGCTCATCCGGTTTGCCTCTATGATCTGCTGCGCGACTTTGAGAATTTCCACGACTCCGATCATCAGCACCAGGCTGGTCGTCTTGATCATGCGGGTGATCAGATTGATGGAGAGGGGGATCAGCCGCCTGACAGTCTGGGGCAGTACTATATAACGATAGGTCTGCATTCCCGTGAGCCCCAGGGCCGCCGCGCTCTCGTACTGGTGGGCGGGGATACTCATGACCGCTCCTCTGACCAGGTCACCCATTTCCGCTGTTCCCCAGAAGGAAAAGACGATCACAGCAGACAACTCTCCCGACAGGTTCCAGCCGAAAACCCTTGTCGTACCGAAATAGACCAGAAAAAGCAGAACCATCTGGGGCATAATCCGGACGATTTCCAGATAACATCGCGTGATCGCCCTGCTGATTGGATTTTTCCAGGTCATAAGCATTCCGACGATGATTCCCGCGAATATACTGATTACTACAGAAACAAGACTGATTCGAAGCGCCACCCCCAGGCCGCCGAGCACTCTTGTAAGATTTTTTCCTTTAAACAGAACCTCAAGTCCCAAATCCGGCATAGCGGAGCCTCCTAAAAAAGAATGATCAAGTCCCAGATCCGGCATAGCGGAGCTTTTTTCAAAAAGAGCAGTCAAGTCCCCAATCCGGCGCAGCGGAGTTTTTCTTCAAAAAACAGTTAAGTTCCGGATCCGGCATTACAGAGCTGCTTTTAAAAGGATCATCAAGTTCCAAATCCGGCATAGCGAAGCTTCTTTTCAAGCAGACTCCCGGCAAGTGAAACCGGAAGCAGAATCAGCAGATAGAAAACCACCAGCAGAAACAGGCTCTCTGTCGTCTGGTAATACAGTCCGATCAAGTCCTTTGCGGTAAACATCAGGTCCATGAGGCTGATTGCCGAGAAGACACTTGTCTCTTTGAGAAGGAAAATAACGTTTGCCATAAAGGCAGGCATGCTGATGGATAATGCCTGTGGAAAAACTACATACATGAAAGTCTGCTTTTTATCCAGCCCCAGGCTGTAGGCACTCTCAATCTGGATGGGCTCTATCGCATCGATTCCGCTGCGGAAGGCCTCTGCCATGTAGCTTCCGCCCAGAAAAGCCAGTCCCGCGATCCCGCAGATTTCGGGGTTGGTCCGGATCCCTATTTTGGGAAGCCCGTAATAGATAAAAAAGAGCTGGATCAGCAGGGGGGTATTACGGCTGATTTCGATGTAGACGGAAATGAGCTGACTGATGACCGGGATCCGGTAGTTCTGCACGGCAGCGCATGCAAGCCCGATCAGGATCGAGAGTATGATTCCCGCAAGCCCGATTTTCACCGTCAATATTGCCGCCTTCTGGTATAAAGGCAGAACTTCTTTGATAAAAGTCCAGTCCAAAACAGATTCCTTCTTCCTTTTTTTAGCCGCCGGGTTTTGACGTGCTGAATTTTTTTCAAGATACACCTATTTACCTATCTTGTCAATAGGTTTTAGAGGCGGACAAAACTCCTGCACATTAAAAATGGATACAGCACACACCCGCGGACGGGGAGTGTGCTGCATCCATGCTATTATGGTTTGGACTGTGATGAAAATATGCAATTAAAAAAGATTTCGGTATTTCAGAAAGACTGCGACCGGGTTATATATCTGGCAAAGGTGTCTTTGAGAGGCTCATCCTGCGAGGAAAGCCAGGCGCCGCGATATCAAGCACGATCATTGCGACAGTATAGGGCAGTTCCTGTCTGGTAAGGCGGGATTCCGTTTCCGGTCTGCCGGCGGCTTTTTTAATGAGTCCGATCAAGGTCATACCCAGACCTGCTCCAATATATAGAAAGCCCGCCATCAGGGTAGATGGCATAAATCCGAGCAGCAATTTGGAAAAAGGTGAGCTTAAGGCATAGAGGCCGGCGGCAAGAATCGCCAGGAATATGCCGTGTTTCATAGTGGTTTCAGAGGTGGACTTCATTCGATCATCTCCCGTTCTGACAATTTTCTTCAGACATTTCAGTTCAGACATTCCTGTCCTGACATCTCCGAAACGAAATATTTGATAATGCACAAAGTGTTCGATATAATCAAATGATAGTTATTCGACGAACAGGTTACAACAACCAGAAGTAAAGGGATGTTCGATACTGAACAATTCCTGCCATTTGTTCGGAGGTACAGATTGGATTATGGACCGAAGACAGTTGAAAACACGGAGTGCAATCTTTCAGGCATTTAACAAGCTGTTGGAAAAAAAGCATTTTAACAATATCACTGTTCAGGAGATTCTTGATGAGGCGAATGTCGGAAGAAGCACTTTTTATGCCCATTTCGAGACTAAGGATGCCCTGCTGAGGGAATTGTGCACGGATATTTTTGACCACATCTTTTCGCAGGAACTCCATTCTGAGTCATCACATGATTTCTCTTCCTCCGGTCATGGATTAAAGGAGAAGATCACACATCTTCTTTATCACATGAAGGACAATAAGGGAAATGTACAGGGCGTTCTGTCCGGCGAAAGCGGAGAATTATTTATGCGCTATTTCAAGGAATACCTCATGGAGATGTTTGAACAGTATCCCAAAAGTATCAGGCAGGATATTCCAAGGGAGTTTGCGCTGAACCATCTGGTGGGCAGTCTGGCGGAAGCGGTCAAATGGTGGATTGCAGACAGGATGGAGATGCCGCCGGAGGAACTGGCGGATTGTTATTTGAAGCTGATAGGCTATGACAGTTGAAAAAAAGAGGAAAAATAAAAGCTGCTTCCAGGAAGGAAATAGATGGTGTGGTGATTTAAGGAGGATGGAAGATGAGGAAGCTGATCGATATCGGAAATCGTTACGCTCATGAAAGCACCTGGCGGGATTACGCTGTCACAAAACTCTGCCTGTTTTCTATGGGCCTTGCGGCAGGGACACAGGTGTCGGAAAAGTATAAAAAGGCAGTTTTGGGCCTGTCAGCATGCGCGTTTGCGGTGACATATATTCCGCTGATGGCAAAGCTGATCGGGATGGCTGTAAAACAGGATGACTGAACAGGGGCCATGTATTGACAAGAAAGAAACAGTTACCGGGAGGGAAAAGCATATGCCGACAACAAAGAAACAGTTGACCGTAAAACCAGAATTCAATGACTTTCTGCAGGCGGTAGATGAGTATACCGCGCAGCTTCCTCTTGTGATCCGCATGTCGTTTCGCCAGGCGCTGCACAGTGAATATGAGGGAGATTACGAAAAGGTGGAGGAGCTCTGCAGAGGCATGCTGGCGAGTCATCCGGAGAATACGGAAGTACTCGCTCTGTTGGGGAGGGCACAGCTGTCGCAGCAGAAGTATAAAGAGGCGGAAGAGACCCTGCGTGAGGTTCTGGAAAAAGATCCTGCGCGCAATTTTGAGCGCATAGAGCATGGAATCGCCTTTCATGCGTTGAACAAGTATCATGAAGCCCTCAGGGAACTGCTGAAAGCGGATCCGGATAAAGATTATCACCCCTTCTACTACTCTACTCTGGGCGATTGCTATGAGAATACGGGCAACCGGATGGGTGCCAGAAATGCTTTCCGGAAGGAAATTGCAATGTGGGAGGAGACCGGGGAGATGGCATCTTCGGAGAATCTGGACGGGTGCTTTTGCAACATGATCTATCTGGACGGCTCACTCTCCCTCACAGAGCTGTCGGCTGATCTTGAGGTCTACAGAAAATTTCTGAGAGAGGCAGAGATGACAGAGACCATGCAGGATCACCTTACCAAAAACATCGCCTACTGGAGTACGCTTCTGACTTTGCCGGCATTCCGCGATCCTTTTATAGAGTTCGTAAAGGATGTGGAGCTGGAGGGGTATCTGCTGGACAGCCCCGGATACGGCATTATTAACAGCGCCTATCGCGCGGTGGAGTCTTACCGCTACCACGAAGATAGGAAGGTAGATGCTTTCATGGAGTCGTTTTTATCAGCGGAAGCAGGAGACCGGAGCGGGAGCGGAAACGACGGCGACACCGCCCGCGCAGTGCAGCTGGCGCACGAGTGGTATATGTCCCGATGCATTGATGAATATGCGCAGATGCTCCTGTATGTCGCGGAACAGTATCCCCATACCTATGCACGCACAGTGACCTTCCTGGAACAGTTGCAGACTCTGGGTCCGGAGAAAATGAGAGAGAATATCCTGGACCGCTTCGAAGAGAAAAAATTCGTCAAAGCCGGAAGAGACCAGATCAGCGCCGAACTGGATCTGGCTTATCAGAAGGTGCGCGCCGCCAAAAAGCAGCCTGTCTATGTTGCGGAGGGCGGGGTGACCTACAAAAGAAGCGGCAAAAAGATCATGCCCAACGATCCCTGCCCCTGCGGCTCGGGCAAAAAATACAAGAAGTGCCACGGCCGCTGACCCGCAGCCCGGAAGGAGAAGAGGAGACAGGAGGAGACAAGGCGACAGGGGACGGTTCTCCGTCTCCTTCCTTTCCGACAAGGAGACAGAGAACCGTCCCCTTCCCTCCCTTTTTTTGTCTCCTACGAACCTGCAACACTTTGATTCAAGACTCGCGGGCGGGTCTTGAATCAAAGTTTTTCCGCAGTTCTTTTATAAGCAAATCAGCTATGGGTGTAAAGGTCTGGAACTTTCTCCATATGATATACATTTCTGCTTTTGGCACATCTTCAAGAGGGCGGAAGACGATATCACTGCCTTCGCCTGTATGAACCAGCTTGTCAAGCATGACCGCGTAGCCGATGCCGGCTTTTGCCATAATCGCGCCGTTGTAAGGCAGATTATAAGTGGCAACAATATTCACATCTTTCAGGTCGTATCCGAACCAGTCAGGCAATTCGTGATCAACCCACTGTTTTGAACAGATCAGAGGAAGATCTCTCAAGTCGGAAATCGAAAATGATTTTTTTCCAGTAAATGCATCATCTTTTTTGAAGATTACTCCCCAGCTGTCCTGTGTGGACATGGGGAGATAGTTGTATTTGGTAAGATCCACATAATTCATTACTATGGCGAAGTCCAGCAGTCCTTTATCCAGCTTCTCGCATACATCCTGCATGTTGCCGCTGTAGATGTTGCAGCGGATCTTGGGGTACTTTCCCTGCAGGCTGTGGACAATATCGGCAAAAAGCCCCATTGCTTCCGATTCCGGCGCGCCGACGTAAATATCACCGCTGTTTATCTCTTCCAGCGATTTAAACTCCGCTTCTGTCTTATCCACTAGAGACAGAATATCTTCCGCGCGTTCTCTGAGGAGCATTCCCGCCTCCGTCAGGCGGATACTGTAATTGGAGCGGATGAACAGTTTTGTCCCGAGTTCTTTTTCCAATTCTTTCAGCTGCTTTGACATGGTGGGTTGAGAAACATACAGGCGCTCGGCGGCCCTGGTCATGTTGCCCTCTCTGGCTGTTTCAAGAAAGTATCGCAGTACCCTGATCTCCATAATAAACACCTCCACAGATATTCTAAATCAGAATAACTAAAAATGAAATATAGGTATTGGACATTTCTGTTGTCGCTGAATATATTGTAAGCAAAGGAAAGCGATGTAATGAAATGACCTGCTTCCCCGGAATGGGGAGCGACAATCACGATTAATATGGAGAAGAGAAAATGATGAAAAAGAAAATGATGACTAAGAAAATGATTATGATTCTGCTGACGGCTGTTTTTTGCCTTTCATTAGCAGCCTGTGGGAATGGGCAGACAGGTTCAGGTTCCGCACAGGAACAGAACCAGGAAAAGAGCACAGACCAGACCCCTGCCCAGAGCGCAGAACAGACCCCGGAGCAGAGCGCAGAATACACCGGTGAAGACAGAACGGCACCGGAAGCTGCATTGCAGGCTGATGAAACAGAAAACAGCTCTGAGAAAGAGACTCCCGCTGAAGTAAAAGTTGCAAAAGACGGAGCTGATATGCAGACAGAAGACGAGACTATGCCGACGAGAATACCGATGGAAGGCGGCACGAAGATCAATATGTATTTCGGAGACACTCTGATCACAGGTGTCCTGAACGACAGCGAGACGGCCAAGGCTCTGATAGAAAAGCTTCCCATGACACAGCATGTGAACAGATATTCCCATGATTTCTGCGGAGTGACAGAGGATCTTCCCTACAATGAGGATGAGGTACATTACGGATGGCTGAACGGTGATATTGATTATGCGATCGACGCGCCGTATTTTACAATTCTTTTCGAGGATGAGGAGGTCTCCGAACAGTTCGGAGACCAGGTCAATATCGGTGTGATCACAGTCCCCTTAAGTGAGATTGCTGCATTGGAAGGCTCCTATGACGTCCGTATAGAGCTGGCAGAATAAGAAAGAATTGTAAATGTATCGAAACCATATCGAAAAAATATCAAAATCGTATTGAAAGTATTTCGAAAACGTATCGGGAAGGGAGAATAAAAAATGTTGGAAAAAATGCTGGATGGAAAAGTAGCGATCGTATCAGGCGCAAGCTATGGCATGGGTTTTTCCATGGCTCAGCTCTTTGCAAAAGAGGGAGCAAAGGTTGTCATGACAGCCAGAGGAAAGGAAAAGCTGGATGCGGCTGTCAAAACAATTCGTGATCAGGGTTTTGAGGTCACGGGGGTTGTTGCGGATAATAAGAATCTTGATGATGTAAAGAGAGTCATTCAGACCGCCCTTGATGTCTATGGAGACCTGGATATTGTTATCAACAACGCTGCGATCGGGGAGCAGAAGATGATAGATGAAACAGATGACGAGTGGCTAGAGCATGTCTATCAGACAAATGTGTTCGGACCCTTCCGTTTTATCAGAGAAGCTCTGAAGGTATTTCTTCCGAAGAATGAAGGCTGTATCATCAATATTTCTTCCGTAAACGGGGACCGCCCCTTCTGCGGAGCATCCTATACATCCTCAAAGGGAGCAATCAATACGCTTACAAAAAACGTTGCGATGAGACTGATAGATACCAACATCAGAATCAATGCTGTTGCTCCCGGGGCTACAGTTACTCCTGCCCATCTGGCCAATAAAGCTGGGGAACAGCCCGGAGGCGCCAAGATGCTGGAATACAGTAAGCACTTCGTTTATTTCCCCGGACCTGAGTGCGATCCTATGGATCAGGCGAACGCCTGCCTGTTCCTTGCTTCCGATATGGGAAAACATGTAAAAGGACAGGTCATCCAGGTCTGTAACGGAGCCTTTTTATAAAAAAGCTGTTTCTTGTCTCATCCAGTGTCCTGGTCCCTTTTATTTCCGCTTATGAACCACGCCGTCTTTATCAATGGATATATTGATTGAAATACTCTCCAGTTCCTGCAGGATCCGGGATTTCCATTCCGGTGTGTCCGCCAGCCCGGTGTAGACGCCGGACTGGGTGCCCGGATACAGCCTGAGCTCGACCTGCGCGTCCTCCAGAGATGCGTCCCTATTTGCTTTTTTGCCCTTTATGCGGAGCTGGGCGACAAGTGTATCGATGTCATAATCATCAAACCAGAAATTCCCCAGGCTGTACAGAATGGGTTTTCCTTTATAATATTCGATCCCCTGCAGGATATGCGGGTGGGCACCGATCACGGCATCCGCCCCTGCGTCAATGTAGGAATGGGCGCCTTCGATCTGGACGTCCTCGAGCTCAAGACTGTGTTCCACTCCCCAGTGGGGAAGGGCAATCACGTAATCGGCATTTGCGGCCGCAGTCCGTATGGATTTCAGGAAGCGGGTATTGTCATAGCACCAGAGGATCCCCGGTTTCTTTTTGGTCGCCTGCGGCGTATAGATTGTGTACTCCGCACGCGACGCGGCGACGTAGGCAATCTTGAATCCGTTTGTTTCCAGGTAAACGGGCGCTGCTGCCTGCTTGATTGTCCGGCCGGCACCGACATAGGGGATTTTCGCTTTCTCCAGTGTGGAAAGAGTATCCAGGAAGGACACCTTTCCGAAATCGTAGGTATGATTGTTGGCAAGCCCCACAATATCCACGCCCAGATCCTTCAGATAGGACACATTGGCAGGGGCTCCGCGGAAGGTCCAGGCTTTCTCGGGCAGGGGCGTCCCGCGGAGACTGTAGACAAATTCATTGTTGATCCACATCAGGTCCATATCCTGCATGATCTTGATATAGCGGGGATCTATTCCGTCAGAAATATCCTTAGACCCGATTTCTGCCAAATGCTGCATGGGGATATAATTATCGGCCAGACAGATGTCGCCGGCAAAGCCCAGGGTAAAATCATAGTGGAGGGCCTTTTCCTCAGCCTTCAGGGCTTCCTGGGCCTGCTCCAGGGCGTAGATTACCATTTTTTCCGTAACAGTGACCGTTTCCGAAACCATTTGTTCTACTATATTTCCGAGATCAGACGTCGAAGGTTCAGGTTCCGGACTGCTGGCGTATACATCCTGCCGCAGCGTTCCGGTGATGATCAGACAGGCAAGAAGCAGAGCTGCCAGCCAGCCTTCTTTTTTTCTGATAGGTTTCTTTATTACATTTCTCTTACACATTACAATACACACCTGTAAAGAGATACATTTCTCGAAGAAGATACATTTAAGAATATACATTTAAGCAGATACATTTGAGGTGGTAAGTGTCTCAAATACTTGTATTTAAGCAGATGGAATTGAGGCAGTAAGTGTCTCAAATACCTATATTTAAGCAGATGAATTTGAGGAAGCCAGTGTCTCAAATGCCTGTATCGGTTAATCAAATCGTGGTAAACAAATTGCTTTATGATAGCATAACGTGAACCGAAAGACAATCGAGAGCAGCGCGTTTATGCTGCCATCGAAAGAAGTGCGTTTATGCTGCCATCGAAAGAAGTGCGTTTATGCTTCCAAGGGCGGGGTACCCTGTAAAAGAAGCGGCAAAACAGGAGACAGAGAACCGTCCCAATGACATTAAGGTATGAAAACAGATAATAATAGTGTATTATTCAGGATAAGGTAAATTCAAACGGA
>JBGUNJ010000068.1:0-28966 GCA_045117315.1 Lachnospiraceae bacterium
GAATGGGGCGAACGCCGTTCCACTCGGGTTTTTGCGCTGAAAATCGCGCAAAAACGCCTCGAATTCGAGGGGGTCTGTACTGTAACTCAGACGGATCTGTAACGGAAACAACTTTACTTCCTCCTTGTTTTGATGTAAAAAGAATGTTAGAATATCAATATCTTTCCGGTTCTCTGCTGAAACAGTCCCTGGGTGTGTAATTGAGGATCCGGCGGGAGCGATTCTGGCAGATCCTCCGCACCGGTTTTTTATTGCCCGGGATAAGGTACTGACGGAGAACCTGCCGAATAATTCTACAGATGGAGGAAAACGTTTTGAACCGTGTAACAATAGTCCTGCTCATTATACTTCTCATCCTGCTGGGTATTCTGATTGCCCTCTATTTTATAGGAAAACGTCTTCAGGCCAGGCAGGCAGAGTCCGATGCGCAGATCCAGTCCATGAAACAGCCCATGACATTACTGGTCATAGACAAAAAGCGGCTGAAACTGAAGGAATCCGGGCTTCCCGATCAGGTTATACAGCAGACTCCATGGTATGCCAAACGGTCCAAGGTTCCGGTCGTAAAGGCAAAGGCAGGCCCTCAGATCCTGAACTTCATCTGTGACGAAAAGATTTTTGACAGCATCCCGGTCAAAAAGCAGATCAAGTGCATGGTAAGCGGCATCTACATCGTCGAGGCCAGGAACATGAAAGGAGGCCGCCTGCAGAGCGATGCCCCGCCCAAGAAAAAAACCTGGGTTGATAAGCTTCAGGAAAAAGCAGGTGCTAAATCTGTCAAATAAATCCTGGAGCCGGAGAACAAAAGTGGGAAAAGGACATCAGCAGGGTAAAGGCGGTTCCGGAGTCTGCCCACACAGGTCCCCGTCCCTTGTTCACCGCAGGGAAGAACAAATAACTGCACAAAATCAAATAACAACATAAAAGCAAATAACAGCACAGAAAAAGCGCAGCGGTCATCAATCGATCTGCTGCGCTTTTATTGTCACCGAACATTCCGCCGGATCATCTCCGCCGATCCGTAGCCTGTATTTCACTCTTCCCGCAATGCGGAACTTCTGACTGCCGCGGTCCCGGCGCCCTCCGTCCATGATGACGATCCGCTCTGTACTGATTTCCATGGGAATCGTTCCGAAAGGAGTCACATAGGAGCATTCCGTCATAGTCACGGATGGGTCGAACACCATGCGGGTTCCTGTCTTCCCGCCTCTCTCTACCCTCACAACATGAGGGGAAAGAAACAAAACCGTCTCTTCGCCTTCTTCATTGTACAGAAAGGAGTGCCCTGTGCCCTCGTCGAGACAGGCAGCCTCATGTTCTGTACTTGTCTTCATACTGTTTCCATCGGTGTCAGTCCGGATGCCGGTAATCGTCAGGAAAACCCTCTTTTTATGAGAATCATTGTTCATGCATCCCTCCCGAAGTCTTTTCAGGAAAAACTGAACCGGGGCCGGCAGCACTGCCCTGCACAGGAAATACTTAGCCGGGGCCGGCAGCACTGCCCTGCACAGGAAATATTAACCGGGACCGGAAGCACTGCCCTGAATAGGAGATACTGATCCGGGACCGGAAGGACCGTCCTCCGGAAGAAAAATCTGTGCCGGTCATCTTTTCAGTCCCCTTCCGAGAGCGGCCTGGCGGAATAATTGTAAATATCAATCTTTTCCGCAGCCAGAATCCCGTATTTAATGATTGAGTTGGCAAATTTCTGAAACTGGCCGGCCATATCACTCACATAAAATCTGTACTGGGGAACTGTGCTTCCGAGCTCATATCTGTGCCCGGAGATGAGCGACCTGCTCTCGAGCAGTTTCCGGAGTTCCCTGGCAGTCTCGTAGGCGGGATTGACCAGCAGCACTCCGTCGCCTGCAGCCCTCCCGATTGTTTTCCTGATCAGCGGATAGTGTGTACAGCCCATGATCAAAGTGTCTATATCCCTGTCGATCAGAGAAGCCATATATCTTCTGGCAATCTCATCCGTCACCGGATCTTCCCAGAGTCCTTCCTCTACAAGCGGGACGAAAAGAGGACAGGCCTGTCCGAAGACCTCTGCCCCGGGCATGATCTCCCGGATATATTCCTTATAGGATCCGCTGGTAATCGTGGCCCTGGTGCCGATCACACCGATTCTCCCGTTTCTGGTGCCCTCCACGGCTGTCTTTGCGCCAGGCCGGATCACCCCGATTACGGGAACCGGACACTCGGCTTCAATCTCCGGAATCGCGTAGGCGCTGGCAGTATTGCAGGCGACTGCGATTGCCTTCACATTCTGTTCGAGCAAAAAACGGACAATCTGCCTTGAATATCGGACTACAGTATCCCTGGATTTACTGCCATAAGGAACCCTGGCTGTATCCCCGAAATACACGATTCTTTCGTTGGGCATCTGGTTCATGATCTCTTTGACGACCGTGAGACCGCCCACTCCGGAATCGAAGACCCCGATCGGCAGATCCGCATTTACTGCTCTGCTGTTCTCTGTTTCCATATATTAATTCCTGTTGCTTTCAATCTCATAAACATGCCGCTCCTGAGAGCGGCAGTAAAAAATGAAGTCCACGCAGGCGATTTGTAAGGTCATTCCCCGTCTTTATTTTTCCGGATCTGTTCCAGAATAAAATCGCGCTGTCTTTCTATGTGTTCTCTGGCCGCAATGACCGCAGCCCTGGTGTCACCGTCCAGGATGGCTTTGCAGATCGCGCGGTGTTCCATGATGAGCTGCTCATAGTGCAGGTCATCGCGGATATATTCATAGCGAAAACGGTAAATCGTATCGGCCAGCCCCGACATCACCTGATCAAGCCGCCGGTTCTTGGCCGCTCTGGCGATGGCATCGTGAAAGCGGACATCGCTCTCGGCAATCTCCTGTTCTTTTCCGAATTTTGTGCTGTACTCAAAGGACTCTCTGGCCCGGACCAGATCTTTCTTTTCTTCCTCTGTGATCCGCTTGCTGGCCAGACGGGCACAGAGCTGATCCAGCGAGCAGCGCACCTCCATGACATCCTGCAGATCTTCCGCAGTGATCCTGGCAACACGCGCGCCGCTTCCTGGTGTGATCACTACCAGGCCTTCAAGTTCCAGCTTCCGGATGGCCTCTCTGATCGGAGTCCGGCTCGTCCCCAGAATCTTTCCCAGACGGACCTCTGTCAGTCTCTCTCCCGGATGCAGCTTCCCGGTCAGGATCAGCTTTCTCAGGGTCAGGAAAGCGGTCTCCCTGAGGGGGATTGACTGCTGATCATCGAGATCCGGCATAGCTTCCGGAATGACTGACAAAAACTCTTTTTCATTTTGTTTCCTGTTTTTCTGATTATGCATAAAAAGCCCTCCAACTCCACTATACCCCGGATTTATAGCGAAAAGTCGATGTCCCCTCTCTGACAACAGCAGATGATGGGGCAGTACCGGAGTTTTCTCCCGTGCGGCTTCCGGAATGATGCTGCTTTATTCAGGAAACCGGATTACAGATAAAAACTCTGCATTCCGATGCTTCTTTCGTCAGTAAAAAATTATCCCTTGCGTTTTCAGCTTCCTCCAAGGTGGGAAATATTGCAAAAACGCTGGGGCCGCTGCCGCTCATGCACGCTACGGCAGCTCCCTGATCCATAAAAAATCTTTCGATCCGGCCGATTACCGGAAGGTCCCTGCCTGTGACAAGTTCCAGAACATTCTCACAGCGGGCTGCAAGCGCCTGCAGGTCACCTGCCTCAAGAGCGGCGATCTGGCCTTCTATATCGGGATGATGATAGTCCCCGATAGCATCCAGGTCGCGGTAGACCTTTGCCGTGGAGGCACCGTCAGCCGGCTTCACCAGTACAATACTGCAATCGGGCATGGGCGGAAGTTCTGTCAGCTTCTCCCCGATTCCCTCTGCCAGCCTGATCCCGCCTGCGATACAGTAAGGTATGTCCGCGCCGAGTCCGACTGCAAGCTCCATGAGCTGAACATCTGTCACCTGGGGCGCCAGAAGGTCCCGGACTGCGATGAAAGCCGCGGCAGCGTCCGTGCTGCCGCCCGCCAGCCCCGCGGCGACAGGAATCCTTTTGACCAGGCGGATCTCAATGTCCGCCCTGAGATCAAAGCTTTCCATCATCATGCGGACTGCCCGGCAGATCAGGTTGTCCTCCCCGGCCGGTGAGAGCCCGCTCTCATCGAGAAGAATAATATTGCCCCGCCCCGGTCCGGACGGCGGACTGACAGTAAAAGTCAGCGTATCATGGAGGTCGATCTGCTGCATGATCATACGGAGCAGATGGTATCCGTCCTCACGGACTCCTGTGACATCCAGTCCCAGATTGATTTTGGCATATGCGTTTCTGGTAATCGTATTTTTCATAGAGTCGTCCCCTACTGCCTGTTCACGATTCCGGTCAGAGAAGCTACACTGGAAACACCGTGCCGGGCGCACCATTCCTCCATCCCTCTGGCCACTTTTACTGTTGTACAGGGATCATGGAAATTCATGGCACCCACGGCAACCGCGGAAGCTCCCGCCATCATAAACTCAATGGCGTCCTCCGCCGTGGCGATGCCCCCCATGCCGATCACAGGGATCGAAACTGCCTGTGCCGCCTGCCACACCATACGAACCGCAACCGGTTTGATGGCAGGGCCTGAGAGACCGCCTGTCTTATTGGCCAGTACAAACTGACGCCTCTCTATATCGATCTTTGCCCCCGTGATCGTGTTGATCAGGGAAATAGCGTCCGCTCCGCCCGCTTCGGCGGCTTTTGCCATCTGTGTGATGTCAGTCACGTTGGGGGTGAGCTTCATGATCACAGGCTGGGCGGCTTCTCTTTTTATTTTTTCAGTAATATCATACAGAGCGTCCGGATTCTGCCCGAAGGCGATCGCTCCCTCCTTGACATTGGGGCAGGACACGTTGATCTCCAGCATATCGACAGCCTCATTCTGAAGGCGCCGCACTACGTCCAGATATTCCTCCACACTCTTGCCGCAGACATTGACGATGACCTTTGTGTCGACCGTCTTCAAAAAGGCAAGATCCCTTTCTATAAAGACCTCCATTCCCGGGTTCTGCAGTCCGATTGCGTTGAGCATTCCGGAGCTGACTTCCGCTACGCGGGGCGTCGGATTGCCCGTCCACGGCACATTGGAGACTCCCTTTGTCACGACTCCGCCCAAAAGACTCAGATCCAGGAACTCAGCATATTCCAGTCCGGAGCCGAAAGTGCCTGAAGCTGTCAGCACAGGATTTTTGAAAGTCACACCGGCAATGGTCACGGACATGTCCACTGCGCAAGGAGCAGCCGCCCGGACATTATTATTTGAAAAAGCAGTCTTGCAAGTATTCAATGATCTACCTCGCATTCTGTCAAAGCTTTGCCTTTCATTCGATCGAAGAGGGGCTCACAGGTCCACCTCATCCGCCGAAAACACAGGACCCTCGACGCAGACGCGTGCATTGTTCACCTTTGAGTGGCTGTCGGTCTTTTTGGTCTTTGTCACGCAGCCCAGGCAGACCCCGACTCCGCAGGCCATCCTCTCCTCAAGGGACAGGAAGGCGGGAATTCCCTTTTCCGCCGCAAATCTGCTGATTGCCCGCAGCATGGGAAGAGGCCCGCAGGCACAGATCACGTCTGCTTCAATGCCGTTTTCCCTGACCGCGTCGAGGACATTTCCCTTTGTCCCCGCGCTTCCGTCCTCTGTGGCGACATAGACAGAAGCGAACTGTTTCATTTCTCCCATAAGGAAAAGCTCATTATTTCTATAGCCCAGCACAGCTGTCACCCCGGGCGCAGCTCCGGCAGTTTTTCCCGCTTCCGGAAGGGATGCGGCTTGCTGCGAAAGAGCATCTTCCCCGGTCTTGGAAATGCCGGCCGACAGAGCTACTGCCAGTTCAAGCATGGGGGGCACACCGATACCTCCGCCCAGGAGCAGGACCCTTTTTCCGCGCAGAAGTTCCAGATCATATCCGTTGCCCAGAATTCCCAGCATATCCAGCCGGTCTCCCTGCTTAAGAGAAGTAAAAGAACGTGTTCCTCTGCCGGCAGCCCGATAGACAAAACGCAGGGTTCCCCGCTCTTTATCCCATCTGCAGATGCTGATGGGGCGCATGAGCAGAAGATCCCCGTCCGGAGGATAAAGCCCTGCAAATTGTCCGGGGCGCACTTGCTCCGGTATATCCTCAGGGGCATAGGCCAGTTCAAGCGACCATATATCCTGTGCCAGTTTACGGCTGTCCAGAACGGTCATTTCAGTCTTCTTTTTCATCAGTCCGCTCCAATACTGCTCCGGAACTTTTCAAAATCCCGGGCATTTCAAGGCTCACTGCTGTCAGGACAAAACGTCTCAGATCAGCTTCGAGTTTTCTATTAAGCCCGCTAATGTCTCAGATCAGTTCCGCGTTTCCTGTAAAGATCCGCTGTGCTCTCAGATCAGCTTAGCGTTTTTTTCATAAGTATCCACGATTATATTTCTGACCCGGTCGGGCAGTTCCTTCTGCTCATTGCGGTCCATGGAGGCTGTCTCGACCGGTGCTCCGAACTCGATGACTACAGGAGCCCTCTTCAGCCTGGGGAAGTGGTCCTCAAGGACATCTCCCATTCCCACAATAGTGACAGGCACGATCGGAGCCTTGGCCTTTGTGGCGATCTTGAAAGTACCCGCATGGAAGGGAAGGATCTTTCCCTCCTCTTTTGAACGGGTTCCCTCTGGAAAGACAAACATGGACTGCCCGCCCTTGACCATCTCGATGGCCTTCAGAACCACCTTGAGTGCCTGCCTGTCATCCTTTCTGTCCAGAAAGAGACAGTTGATATCCTTCATCTGGAGATTGAGAAGAGGGATCTTCTGCAATTCGATTTTGGCGATAAATCCGACCGGGAACGGAATCAGCTTTCCGGCCAGGACAACATCCAGCAGGCTTCTGTGATTGCCCACAAACACGACCGCCCTGTCCCGGGGGATGTTTTCCAGACCGATCACGGTCTCTTTTCCCCCTCCGAAAAACCAGACGATACTCATGGCAGCCCGCGCATACCTGCTGCGGATTCCGGGGACAATTTCAGGTTTGAACAACCCGATCACCCAGGTGATAAAATGTGCCAGCACCCCGAGCAGAAGAAGTACGACAACGACAAGGACCGTCAGAACAAGTCTGATCACCCACATAATTTTTTAACCTCTCTATTCTCTGCAGACACAGACAGTCTGACGGTTCTGCTCCGGACAGATCACCGTCTGCATCCGTGTCATAACTATTTAACTTATGAAAATCAACTCATGTAAGCCATAAAAATCAACTCATAAAAAAACAATTTTTGATGATTTTCAATTCCTTTCAGTATACCACATGATGAACGTAATTTAAAACCCAATTACTGTTCATGGGACATCCTTCTTTTAAACATTGTTACTGATCTGTTCACGCCCCCTGAGGGCGTGAACAGTTACTCCTGCATACAAGTCCATATGCCGGGTCCCGCCGGTAACGTCAGCCTCCGCTTTGTGATATAATGAATAAGCATACAAAACCAGTGAAAGCCGCCTCTGCGAAAGGAGGGTACACATGCTTCTCATCAAAAATATTTTTCTGTACGAACCCGCCTCCGGCGTGGAGAAAAAAACGGATATTCTCATTGAAGACGGCAGGTTTGCAAAAATCGAAGATAATATTTCTCCCGAAAACTGCCGGGATTCCGGCTCCATGGCCGGGGAGCAGTCCCCTCTTCAGGTGATTGACGGGGAAGGCCTCTGCGCCGCTCCCGGTCTCATCGACACGCACGCCCATTTCAGGGATCCGGGCTTTCTGTGGAAAGAAGATCTGCACACAGGATCGCTTGCGGCTGCGCGCGGAGGATACACCAGCATCATCCTGATGGCCAACACCAATCCTCCCGTGGACAGCGTCCCTGTTCTGGCGGACATTCTCGAGCGCGGAAAAAAAGAAAAAATCCATCTCTACAGCTGCGCCAATGTCACTGTGCGCATGAGCGGCAAAGAGACCGTCGATTTTGATGCCCTGGCTCAGGCGGGCGCCGCGGGTTTTACCGATGACGGTGTCCCGATCATGCAGGCGGAAATTCTGGAACAGGCCCTGAAGGCAGCCGTCCGGCTCGACCTCCCGGTCAGCCTGCACGAGGAGGACAAAACCCTGATCTCTGAAAACGGGATCAACGGGGGCGGAGCCGCGGCACAGGCCCTCGGACTCAAGGGTTCTCCCCGTGAAGCGGAGATCACCCTGATACGCCGCGATCTGGAACTGGCCGTAAAGATAAAAGCCCCTCTCTGCATCCAGCATATCTCCACCATGGAGGGCGTGGAGCTGGTGAGACAGGCCCGAAAAAAGAATCCCCGCATCCATGCGGAAGCCACTCCTCACCACTTCACCCTGACCGAGGAAGCTGTGATCGAAAAGGGGACTCTGGCGAAAGTGAATCCTCCCATCCGCACGGCGGCCGACCGGTCCGCGATCATCGAAGGCCTCAGGGACGGCACCCTGGACCTGATCGCGACCGACCACGCGCCGCATTCGGACGAAGAGAAAGCAAAGAGCTTTCCCATTGCCCCCAGCGGGATGATCGGCCTGGAGACCGCGTTTTCCCTGGGACTTCGCGAACTTGTGCAGCCCGGCCATCTCACCATGAGACAGTTTCTGGCCTGCCTGACCTGCAACCCGGCGGACTTTTATCATCTGCCCGCAGGCCGGGTCCGTGAGGGCGCCCCTGCCGATCTGGTGATCTTTGACCCCGGAGCATCCTGGACTGTGCAAAAACCCTTTGCGTCCCGCTCTTCCAATTCTCCTTTCCTGGGAGAAGTCCTGCCCGGCGTCATCCGCTATACGATCTGCGGCGGGGATATCATCTATAAGGACATTTGAATTTTTAAGAACCGGCATCAAGTCCTGCGCGCCGGGGCCGGTCAGGGTGCCGCGCGCAGAACCCTGGAGTAATTCACCAGCAGATCCTCTGTGGTCTGCAGGAGAGTCTCTTCATCCCGGATCGTACTGCCCGTGATCTCATATTCCAGGTGGAACTGGGGTGTTCCTTTGGCGATGAAGGACAGACGTCCCCGGTACATTTTGACGAAGAGAGGGATGTTCTCGATCTTCATGTCTTTGGACCCGGGAGCGGGAATGATCCTGATGACGCCTCCGCTGCCCGTGATCTCGGAAATATCCAGGACAGCTGCCACCGAGCGGATCAGCGCGACTCGCAGGAGGTTCTGCGCCGCCAGCGGTATTTCGCCGAAGCGGTCGATCAGTTCCCCGCGGATATCTTCGACATCCGCCGCGCTTTCAATGGCTGCGATCTTTTTATAGATCTCCAGCTTCTGCTCTTCATTTACAATATAGCTTTCAGGGAGAAAAGCGTCCGCCAGAAGATTCACGGTGACGTTTTTCTCTTTTTTGGGTTCTTCTCCCTTTGCCTTGCGGACAGCGCCTTCGAGCAGCTTGCAGTAGAGGTCATATCCGACTGCCTGCATATGGCCGTGCTGGACCCGCCCCAGAATGCTCCCGGCTCCCCGGATCTCCAGATCCCGCATGGAGATCCTGAATCCGCTTCCCAGGTCTGTAAATTCACGGATCGCCGCCAGGCGTTTTTCGGCGATTTCCCTGAGGATCTGTCCCCGTTTATACATCAGGAAGGCATAGGCAGTGCGCCCCGTCCTGCCCACGCGGCCCCTCAGCTGATAGAGCTGGGAAAGGCCCATTTTGTCCGCGTCGCTGATGATGATGGTATTGACATTGGATATATCCAGCCCCGTCTCGATGATCGTGGTCGAGACCAGGACGTCGATCCCGCCGCTGATAAAATCGTACATGACCGCTTCCAGTTCGGACTCTTTCATCTGCCCGTGGGCGTAGGCAACGCGTGCCTCGGGAACCAGTTCCTGCACCTGGACGGCGGCGGAAGAGATATCATTGACCCGGTTGTGGACATAGTAAACCTGTCCCCCTCTGGAGAGTTCCCGCGCGATCGCCTCGCGGACCATCTCCTCGTTGTACTCCATGACATAGGTCTGGATGGGAACACGGTCTCCGGGAGCTTTTTCCAGAATGCTCATGTCCCTTATTCCCACCATACTCATATGGAGCGTGCGGGGAATCGGTGTTGCGGACAGGGTCAGGACATCCACATCCTCCTTCATCTGCTTGATCTTCTCTTTGTGGGTGACTCCGAACCGCTGCTCCTCATCCACGATGAGAAGCCCCAGGTTTTTAAATTTCACATCCTTTGAGAGCAGACGGTGGGTGCCGATCACAATGTCCACCATCCCTTTTCCCAGGTCGCTTATGACTTTTTTCTGTTCCTTTGACGAACGGAACCTGGACAGCGATTCAATGATCACCGGAAAACTGTGCATACGCTCGGAAAAAGTATTGTAATGCTGCTGGGCCAGGATCGTCGTGGGCACGAGGACCGCGACCTGCATTCCCTCCTGGACTGCCTTGAAGGCAGCGCGTACCGCGATCTCTGTCTTTCCGTATCCGACATCGCCGCAGATCAGCCGGTCCATGATCTTATCGCTCTCCATGTCCCGCTTTGTGTCCTCGATCGCGGTGAGCTGGTCCTCCGTCTCCTCATAGGGGAACATCTCCTCAAGCTCTCTCTGCCAGACCGTGTCTTTCCCATAGACATGGCCCTTCTTTGCCTGTCTTTTGGCGTAGAGTTCGACCAGATCGTCCGCCACTTCCTCCACCGACTTCTGGACCCTGCTGCGCGTGTGGTTCCATTCCTGTGTCCCCAGTTTGTTCAGTTTGGGCTTTCTGGCTCCCTCCCCCGCGGCATATTTCTGCAGGACGGACAGGTCTGTGGGCATGATGTAGAGAACACCGCCCGAGCCATACTCGATCTTGAGGTAATCCCTTGCGATGTGATCGACCTCAATCTTCTCCACGCCCCGGTAGATCCCGATGCCATACTGCTCGTGCACCACGTAATCTCCTACGCGGAGCTCCGAAAATTTTTTGATCTGATCTCCGCCGGTAAAGCGGCGGGTCTTTTTTCTCTTCTTTTTTTCTTCTCCGAAAATATCCGATTCCGTCAGCATGGTGAATCCGATTTCCGGATAGGAAAATCCCTTCCTCATTCGGCCGGAATAAGTCATGACGTCTCCCGGCTTCAGGGACCTCATGACATTCTCCCTGTAAAAAGCCGTGACATCATCCAGGGTCAGCTGCTCTGCCAGTCTCTTTGCCCGGGTCCGGGAAGGAGACACAATGATCACGCGCTCTTTTTTTGCGCGCATTTTTGAGAGCAGGCCGCGCAGTCCCTCATAACTGAGTCCTGACAGGGAGGCCTCCCTGGCGTGCATCTGCACAAGGCTGTCAAAATGCATGGCAAAACGATCTCTGTCCTCCCCGCCTCCGGATGAATTCTCCGGGGCGGCCTCCGGCACTGCATTTCCCGCCGCCTTACGGCTCAGGGGGATCAGTTCTTCCCCGATTGAAGAATCGTCAGCCTTTGTGCCCGCATTCTCCGCCGTGTACCGGTCGGGCAGAGTGATATACAAATCTGTCTCCTTCGCGGTCCCGGCCAGGATGGTCAAACCGACACGGCGGTATTTTTCAAGAGACAGCAGAATCTCAGGCGTCTCTCTGATCAGATCCATCTGGCCCGGCAGGACATAGCCCTTCTCTGAGCGGCTGATCATGCTCACCCTGAACTCCGTCTCCACCCCGTTGGCGTGCTGAAGAATGCGCTGGGGTTCATCCAGAAAGACCAGGGTCTGTTCCGGGGGAAACAGGTCCAGCAGGCTCTCTGTCATGGGATAAAAATAGTGGATAAAGCTCTCCAGGCCGGAAAGCAGGCGGAGTTCCCCCGCCTCCTCTGTGATCCTGGCGATCTCCGTCTTCAGCCTGTGCGCCGCTTCGGGATTACCCAGTTCTCTGTGTTTTTTTTCGACCCGGTCTGCCTCCCGTCTGATCCTCGCAAGACCGTCCCGCAGTCTCCGGTCTTCCAGGATCATCTCGGAAGCGGGAAAAATGTGCACGAATTCAAGCTGCTCCACCGACCTCTGGCTCAGGACATCAAAGCTTCTGATCGTCTCCACTTCATCTCCCCAGAATTCAATTCGGATGGGATTGTCCTGAGTCAGATCAAAGACATCCAGAATATCGCCCCGGACCGCAAACTGTCCCGGACGTTCTGTCTGATAATTCTTTTCATACCCCATTTCGACAAGGCGCTTTGTCAGGCCTGCCAGGTCGACCGCCTCCCGCCTCCCGATATCCACCACGTTTTCCTTCAGTACCCGGAGCGGGATCTGAGGAGTCATCAGCGAAGCGAAAGTGGTGACCACTGTCACCGGTTTCCCCTCCAGAATGCGGCGCAGACAGCGGAGTCTCTCCTTGTCGATCTCATTGCCCCTGAGATCCGCCTGATAGAAGATCAGATCCCTGGCCGGAAAGACGAAGACATTTTTGTCATAAAAAGCACAGTCCTGGGCGATCTCCCTGGCCCGCCGGTCACTGTGCGTGAGCACCAGGCGCAGGCGGGAGCTGCCGGAGAGAGAGTCCTCCCTGCAAAGAGCATAGAGAAGGTGTGTCTTCTGGGGGTCCGCGCAGCTGTCCGCAAGGATCCCGCATGCCTTCTCCGGCTGGCCGCCTTCGGGATTTTGCTGTTCCTCCAGCTTCTGTCTTATATAGTTGTATGCCTCCAGCTCACGGAGGGGTTCTAAAAATACATTCATCTCTAAAAATTATGCCTCCAGTTCACCGGGCGGTCTCCCTGTTTTCCGGTACCTGTCTCATTTCTTTCCCTGCAGTTCCTGAGTCTGCGGGTCCTGAGCCTGTGGTCCGGCTGTCTCCCCTGGTCCGGCAGGTTCTTTCTCCGCGCTTTTGCCCGCATCATCCGCGGCTCCGGTCTGGTCCTTCTCCTCAATGGCAGAATCTGCTTTTTTGACACTGGCATCCGCGGCCCCGGTCTGGTCCTTCTCCGGCTTTTTCTTTTTCTTTCTGGGCGTATTAAAACGGTTCATGGCCAGATCGACTCCGTCCGTCACCATACAGGCGACAGCCTCGGCGGCTTTTGAGACCGCCTCCTCCATCACTTTCCTGTCTTCTCCGGAAAAATGCCCCAGCACAAAATCCATGAGCTCGTATCCGGGGTCGGGCTTTCCGCCCACGCCGACGCGGATCCTGGTAAAGTCTCCGTTCCCCAGATGCTGCACTATATTTTTCAGGCCGTTGTGCCCGCCTGCACTTCCTTTTTTGCGGATGCGAAGCTGTCCCACTTCCAGATCTATATCATCCGAAATAATGACCAGATCCTGCCTGGGATCCACCTTGTAATAGTGCACGATCTCCTGTACGGCTTCCCCGCTCAGGTTCATGTAAGTCATGGGTTTGACCAGAATCACCTTCCTGTCCCCGATCCTTCCCTTTCCGATCATAGATTTGCCAAACTTTTCGGGTCCTCCTATGTGAAACCGGTCCACAAGCTCATCTATCACATCAAATCCGACATTGTGCCTGGTTCCGTCATATTTGCGGCCGGGGTTTCCCAGTCCTACGATAATAAAAAATGAATCCATGATACTGTCACCTGTTTTGTATAATGTTTTGTATAAAATGAAAGGGAGCGTTCAATACGCCCCCCTCACGAAATGCCGCTCTGCCGCGGTCCTTCATCTGTTCAATCAGTGGTGCCTGTTGTAAATGCTATGCTGTCATACCTGCAGCCCCATCCTATTCCTGAAGAATGTTCTCCTCCTGAAGAGCACTCTGTTCGTAACTCTTTAAAATAATCTCTTCCAACATAGACCTTGTCTCGGAATTGATCGGATGTGCGATGTCTCTATATTCGCCATCAGCAGATTTCTTGCTGGGCATTGCGATGAATAAACCTTTTTCTCCTTCGATCACTTTAATGTCATGGACGACGAATACATTGTCAATCGTGATAGAAACGACTGCTCTCATCTTGCCTTCTCTGGCAATCCTTCTAACTCTTACATCTGTAATACGCATAGCGTTCTCCATTTCTAAATGGTATAACGTTCGCCTTTT
Source organism: Lachnospiraceae bacterium (assembly GCA_045117315.1). Classification (GTDB taxonomy): domain Bacteria; phylum Bacillota; class Clostridia; order Lachnospirales; family Lachnospiraceae; genus CAG-791. The sequence continues at coordinate 13,973 of JBGUNJ010000068.1, forward strand.
TCGATCACGATCTGTATACCATTTTCACCTCTGTAACAGGAATTAGCCTGAATGGTGTCGCCGCTTTCCACGATGCAGTTTTCTATTATAGTGTTGTCTCCGATGTACACATCATTCAAAATTAAAGAATTCCTAATTACACAATTATTACCAACATATACCTGCTGGAACAGTATAGAATTCTCTACCGTGCCGTTTACAATACAACCGCTTGACAGCAGACTGTTTTTGATATTTACACCTATATTGTATTTTGCCGGCGGAAGATCCGCAGCCCGGGAATGTATTTCAGGATATTGTCTGAAAAAGTAATCCCGTATCTCCGGCTTCAGGAAATCCATATTGGTCCTGAAATAATCTTCAACAGAAGCTATATTACTCCAATAATCCTCCATCCGATACCCGTAGATCCGCTTCAGACCTCTATAGCGGATCAGGATATCCTGTACAAAATCATATCTGTTCTCGTCCATGCTCCTCTCGAGAAGTTCGATCAGAAGTCTTCTCCGGATGATGTAGATTCCACATGAAATTGTGTGATACTGTGCGACAACAGGTTTTTCGATAAAATCCTGGATACGGTCATCTTCGTCCATGCGGACTATGCCGTATCTGTCAACATTGAAGTCTTCGGACACTTCTTTGACCACAACTGTGATATCGGCTCTCTTGTCCACATGATAGGCAAGTACTTTGTTGTAGTCCATCTTGTAGACACAGTCGCCGGACGCAATGACCACATAAGGCTCATGTGATGTCTTCAGAAAATGAATATTCTGAGCGATCGCGTCCGCCGTTCCTCTGAACCAGTTGCTTTCCGCATCCGCAAAAGACGGTGTAAACAGAAACATCCCTCCCTGTTTCCGTCCGAAATTCCACCATTTTGAAGATGCCAGGTGCTCGTTGAGACTCCGTGAATTATATTGTGTCAAGACTGCAACTTTCTGGATGCGGGAAAATTCCATGTTGCTCAAGGCGAAGTCTATGCTCCGGTAGCTTCCCGCCACCGGCATGGCACAGACCGCCCTTTTCTTTGACAGCTCTTTTAACCGTCTGCTGTTACCGCCTGCCAGTATAATCCCTATTGCTCTCATTATGCAGATTCCCCTTTCAGAGACTTATGCAATTGATGTATGGGCCTCAGAAGTACTGCGACCTGCGTTAAACTGTTGCTGAGCCATGAGGCATTGGCGCCGGTCCGGCGCCAGGCTGCTTTAGGATCCGGTCCTGCCGTTCGCGGGCGAATGGCAGCAGCCGGATGCCGGTCTTTTCCCCGCAGATTCACGGTGATGTGATCTGCAGCGTACGACCGCTGGCAAGCCTTCCGTCAGGATAGTCTTTCTCCGAAGTGTGCCCGGAAATCATGACATTTTTGCCAACCCGGACACCAGCAGGAATTACCGAGTCCTCTCCAATCGTGACCATTCCCGCACAGTATATATCCGGCCTTGTTTCGTTCGGGACCTCTTCCCCCTCCCCGAGAACAGTTCCCTCGCCAATGACCGAATTCTCCGCGCAGATGGCTTTATCGACAGAACATCCTGCTCCAATGACCGTTCCATTCATGATAATGGAATTTCGGACAACGCTTCCTGCACCAATAGTAACATCGCACCCGATCACAGAGTTGTACACTTTTCCGTAGATTTCCGTTCCCTCGCCGACAATCGCCCGCTCGATTGCGCTTTCCGGCCCGAAATACTGCGGTGTGATAGAAGTGCTTTTTGTATAGATCTTCCAGTACTCTTCGTACAGGTTGAACTCAGGGACAATGTCGATCAGCTCCATATTGGCTTCCCAATAGGAAGTGAGAGTTCCGACATCTTTCCAATATCCGTTGAACTCATAGGCATACAGGGGAGCTCCTTTCTCCCTGCAGTAAGGGATGATATGCTTGCCGAAATCCATTCCTTTTTCATCCCTGTTCGCGATCAATGCCTCTTTGAGCGTATCCCAATTGAAAATATAAATACCCATGGATGCCAGGTTGCTGCGGGGATGGGCGGGTTTTTCCTCAAAATCCGTGATCCTCCCGTTCTCATCCGTGATCATGATCCCGAAGCGGCTTGCTTCTTCCATAGAGACAGGCATGACTGCAATGGTCACATCGGCTCCGTTCTCCTTGTGGGATTCAAGCATCGCCTCGTAGTCCATCTTGTAAATATGGTCTCCCGAGAGGATCAGGACATAATCCGGATTAAAACTCTCCATATAAGCCAGGTTCTGATAAATCGCGTTAGCGGTGCCCGTATACCACTCTGTGTTCTGGATTTTCTCGTAGGGAGACAGGATCGAAACTCCGCCTACGTTTTTATCAAGATCCCATGGGATCCCGATTCCCACATGCGAATTGAGACGCAGCGGCATATATTGAGTAAGCACACCGACCGTGTCGATTCCTGAATTGATACAGTTGCTGAGCGGGAAATCTATGATTCTGTACTTGCCGCCAAAGGAAACAGCGGGCTTTGCCACATCAGAAGTCAAAATGCCAAGTCGGCTGCCCTGTCCTCCCGCCAGGAGCATGGCGATCATTTCCTTTTTTACAAACATTTAAGTCTATCTCCTATGCATTTCCCGTTGTCCGCTCAGGTAAAATCCTCTTTCCGCACAGTTGAGTGCAGAATCCGCCGTCTGTATCAGGCCGCGGCTCCCGGTATTTCCTGTCACGGGCAAAAATGAGTGTCAATTGTGCAAGAGTTAACACGATTTCGTGAAAATATTTTCACTATAATTATAACACAGAGTGAGGGGAAATGAAACTGCAGACAGGAATTTCAGCGGATTTTAACGGTACCGGGGCTTTTCCCGGAAATTATTCCCGAAACATTCTGCTCAATCCTGTACAGTTTCTGTCTTGCGTAATATGGGGTTGTGGTGTACATTGTGGTTAAAAAGTGAGCAGGCTGCGGTCACGCATGACTGATACCTGCCGCGGGCTTTGAGCCGCCTGCGTTTCCGGCAGACAGGCAGCCATGCATATTTATTGTATTATATTCAATAAAGTGACGATATTGTGAAAAATAACCACGCAGTCAATAATACTTTAATCTTATGGATGCCGCAACCATACTTTTTATTTTTTTTGATTTTCATCAGCATTTGTTTCTGTTAACGCCACCCGAAGGCATGACAGTAACCTTCAGGCGGGCATCCGTACGCGGCGCGCAGTTTCGCCGCACTGATTTCGGAAGCGGGGCAGAGGAATCTGAGCGCTGACGCCGGCGCGGAAGTCCCTGCCTCCGGCATCGTTTCTTTGCCTTTTTGAATAAAAAAAGCGGGGCTGTGCACCTGCAAAAAATTATATCGGAGGAGAACAACAACCATGTTTCATATAGATTTCAAACACCCTCTGCGAGTCTTCTTTGTCGGAATAGGAGGTGTCTCCATGAGCGGCCTCGCTCAGATCCTGGCCCGTGAAGGTTTCGCCGTATCCGGCTCTGACCGCGTCGCGTCTGCAATGACAGAGGAGCTGGAAAAATCCGGCATACATGTAATTATCGGGCAGCGCAGGGAAAACATCACCGATGACATTGACCTCGCCGTGTTCACCGCAGCCATACATCCGGACAACCCCGAATATATTGCCATAAAAGAAAAAGGAATCCCCTCCCTGAACAGGGCGGAACTTCTGGGTCAGATCATGAGAAACTATCGTCTCCCTGCCGCAGTCAGCGGGACTCACGGAAAGACGACCACCACTTCCATGCTCTCGGAGATTCTGCTGGCGGCAGGCTCGGATCCGACTCTCTCGATCGGAGGGATCCTTCCCAGCATCGGAGGAAATGTCCGCGTCGGAGGAAAAAGCTTTTTTGTCGCCGAAGCATGTGAGTACACAAACAGCTTTCTCTCCATGTTTCCCAAAATCGGCATCATCTTAAATATAGAAGAAGACCATCTCGATTTCTTTAAGGATCTGGCTGATATTCGCAGATCTTTCCGCCGCTTCGCCGGCCTGATCCCGCCCGAAGGCGCGCTTGTCATCAACACGGACATCGAAAACTGGCAGGAAATCACACAGGGGCTTACGTGCAGTATCATTCCTTTCAGTATGAAGGCTCCCTCCGCAGCCGATGAAGCTTCGGCCGCCTATTATCCTTCCGATATTTCTTTCGATGACTGGGGCCATCCTTCTTTCACTCTGAACGGTCCTTCTGCCTACGGTCCTCCTGTCAGAATCTCGCTCCACGTCCCCGGCCTGCATAATGTCGGAAATGCTGTCGCCGCTGTCGCGGCGGCTGACAAAATGGGCTTCTCCCGCCAGGACTGCCTGAAAGGACTGGCAGCTTTCTCGGGTACGGACCGCCGTTTCCAGTACAAAGGCGTGAAAAACGGTTTTACCATCATCGACGACTACGCCCATCATCCCACCGAGATCAAAGCGACCCTGGAAGCGGCAAAGGCCTGTCCCCACGACCGGATCATCTGCGTCTTCCAGCCTCATACATACTCAAGGGCCAAGTCTCTGCTGCATGAATTCGCTCCCGCCCTCGCACTGGCGGATGTTGTGATCCTCGCGGACATTTATGCGGCCAGAGAGACTGACACACTTGGAATCAGCTCGAAGACACTTCAGGAAGAAATCCGCAGTCTCGGACACGAGTGTTTTTATTTTCATGAATTTTCGGAGATAGAAAAATTTCTTTTGGCAAATTGCCGAAAAAATGATCTGGTGATAACCATGGGAGCCGGAGATATCGACAAAATCGCGGATAATCTGCTTTCCTGAGCGATTTATCAACATTATCCACAAAATGCACTCTCTGAAAGCGATATTTTTGATGTGGAAATCCTGTTTCGGAAACTATGGGGTTTGAAGGAGTTTTCCACATTTCCAGAGTTATCCACATTTTGGCAGGACCTGCGGATACGGTCCTGAAGCAAAAATAGTTCGTCAGTTTGTCCATTCCACCCTTCACTTTTTTTGTGTTATATTAATGTTCCAGCAAAAAAAGTATTTTCCGAAGAAGATCCGGGAATCCTTCGCGGGTAAAGCGAGATGAAAATATGGACGGGGGGATGAGACGTGTTCACCATTTACAGTGACTGCGGGCCGGATTCGACCATGGTATCGAATCTGTTCATAGATGAATATATGGAGCGGGCAAATGACGCTCAGATCAAGATTTATTTATATCTGCTTCGCATGATCGGCGCGCGCAGGGCGACCAGTGTGTCCGATCTGGCAGACCGCTTCAATCATACTGAGAAGGATGTGGTGCGCTCTCTTCGTTACTGGGAGAAGCAGGGACTGATGAATCTGCGCTTCAGTAAGGAAAATGACCTCATCTCCGTCTGCCTGTGCCGTCCCTGCTCTTCTGCCGGGAGCCATACAGGTACCGCGGACACCGGATCCGGCAACAGGGTTCTGCCCTTTTCCGCCTCTTCCGAAGGCGCTCTGATGAATTCTTCCGGAGAACCTGCCTGCCTTCTCATGGCAGCAGGCAGCAGTCTTCCCTCGCAGGACGGTCCCCGTCCCGATTCTTTGGGCATGGGAACAGGCTCCGCAGGCCACGGCGCTTCCTTCAGGATCGGCACCGGCGCAAACACAGCTTTTTCCGCAGGGCCGGCGGCATCCGCAGCTTCCTCATTTCCGGGAAACTCCGGAAATCCCCCGTACTGTCAGAGGACTTCCGATTCAGGTCCGCAGTCAGCTGCAGACGGTCTGCCCTCTGTGACTCCCTCAGGATCTTCTGAGTCAGTTTCCCGCAGCAGTCAGGCACTTTCCTCCGCGGTCTGCGCCGCGGATCCTCTTCCTTCCGGATCCCCCCCTTCAGGGACTGGCGATCTGGAAGCGCTGGAAAAATTCCGCACCGATCCCGGGAAAGCAAGGCTGCTCTTTGTCATCGAGCAATATATCGGAAAGCCTCTCTCCCTCAACGAGATCCGGATCATCTGGCACATTTCCGAGGACCTCCGGTTTTCGGAAGATATGATCGATTACCTGCTCCAGTATTGTGTGGACAGAGAAAAGAAAGATTTCCGCTATATTGGGAAGATCGCGGAGAACTGGGCCAGGGAAGGCATCATGACCCCCGCCCAGGCAGAAAGCTATTCCACAGCTGCCTACGGGTCACCGGACAAAGGCAAATCCTCCCCGACCTCGGGGACCGGCAGGAAAGGCCCGGAAAAACCCGGACGTTCGTCCGCGCGGCAGTCAGGAAAAAGCGGAAAGTCCTCCCGCAGCGCCAACTGTTTCAATCAGTTTGAACAGAACAGCTACGACTTTGACGCACTTGAGGAAGAACTTCTCTCCTCCACAGATTCCTGATCCCGGATCCCTGATCCGTCCGTGCTCCCGTTCCGGATTTGCGCGAACAGGGCATACGCAGGCACTGGCGGCAGCATTTCCACTGTGATCCGGCATCCAAAAACAGGGTATTTGCAAGTGGCTTTAAAAAAAGAGCAATATGACAGCATAATGAATGAATACGCGGCCATACGGGACCGGCACCGCCGGGAGCTTGAACAGCGCCGCACCCGGGCTTATGCCCGGATTCCCGCGCTGCGGGAGCTGGAACAGCAGACACCCTCGCTGGCGGTATCCCTTCTGCGCAAAAGACTGCTCGGAGACAGCACCGCAGACGCCTCTTCTTTCCGGGAGACAGCAGCAGAGATCTCCCAAAAACGGGCACGGCTCCTGACCGAAAACGGATTTCCCCCCGATTATCTCGAGCTCACCTGGGACTGTGCGGACTGCAGGGACACAGGATATATCGGCAGGGAAAAGTGCCACTGTCTGAAAAAGCGCGAAACCACTGTTCTCTATGACCAGTCCAATCTGGAGGCGCTCACAGAAGAGTCCGGTTTTTCCGCCCTGTCCGAGTCCTATTACACGGGGGAGGATCTCCGGTATTTTCGTCACGCGCGCCACTGCTGTGAGCGCTTTGTAAAGGAATACGACAGCACTTTCAGAAATATTTACCTCTACGGGACGGTCGGGACCGGCAAGACCATGCTCTCGGTCTGTGTAGCGAAAGAACTTCTGGAAACGGGCAGGTCTGTCCTCTATTTCAGCGCTTCCTCGCTGTTTGACAGACTGGCCGACTGTACTTTCGGGAACAGCCAGAGGAGTGACCTGAAGGAATTCACCGCAGATCTGTACGGCTGTGATCTTCTGATCATTGATGACCTGGGGACCGAGTACACCAATGCCTTCGTGGCATCCCAGCTGTTCACCTGCATCAGTGAGAGGGGGCTGAACAGAAAGCCGACGATCATCTCCACCAACCTCTCCCTCAGAGAACTGCAGGCCAGATACTCCGACCGTGTTTTTTCCCGCATAACCAGCACCTACGAGATATGCAAACTCACAGGAAAAGATATCCGGCTGCAGCGGCGCAGAAACGGCAGGCACTGAGGACCATCGTCAAAAAGCGTCCAGTGCCCCGGGAAACCGCTCCGCCGGCAGATCATAAATCATAGAATTCAATAAATGTTGAAGCCTGTAAACAGCCATGAATCACAACCATGCGCAGACGCGCACCTCAAAAGAAAGGACATGTATCTGATGGAACCCATTAACGAACACGATAAGCGAGTACTGAACAATGCACCCTTTGGACAGCTGGGACTCATCACAGCTTCCGGTTGCAAGGAAATGGGAACTGAGATCGATCACTATCTGACACAATGGCGCGCTGAACGTCAGGAGGAGCATCCTGACAACCCCTCCTACTCCGGTTATAAGCAGCCCACTTACATCATCAATTCAAAAGTGCCTCGCTTCGGGACCGGTGAAGGTAAAGGTGTACTGGATCAGTCTGTCAGAGGAATGGATCTCTACATCCTGGTGGATGTCGTCAATTACAGTGAGACATACAAGATGTTCAGCTTTGAGAACCACATGTCTCCGGACGACCATTTCTCCAACCTCAAACGTGTGATCGCGGCTGTCGAGGGTAAAGCCCGCCGGATCACTGTCATCATGCCTTATCTCTATGAGAGCCTCCAGTCCAAGCGCACATCCAGGGAATCTCTGGACTGCGCGATCGCGCTGCAGGAGCTCGTGAGAATGGGTGTCGACAACATCATCACATTTGACGCTCATGACCCCCGTGTTCAGAACGCGATCCCTCTCAACGGTTTCGACACTGTTCAGCCTGCCTACCAGTTCATAAAAGGACTGCTGAACACTTATGATGACCTGAAGATCGACAGCAGCCATATGCTGATCATCAGCCCGGATGAAGGCGGCATGAAACGCGCCGTCTATTTCGCCAACGTGCTGGGCCTTGATATGGGTATGTTCTACAAGCGCAGGGATTACACCAGAGTCATCAACGGCTCTTATCCCATCCGCGCGTTTGAGTTCCTGGGATCCAGTGTCGAAGGCAAGGACATGGTTGTCATCGATGACATGCTCGCGTCCGGCGACAGCGCCCTGGAAGTCGCCGCCGCCCTCAAAAAACGCGGCGCAAAGCGAGTCTTTTTCTTCGCCACATTCGGCCTGTTTACAGACGGACTCGAGAAACTGGACGAGGCATATGACAAGGGGATCATCGATAAAATCTTCACCACCAACCTGATCTATCAGGCGCCGGAGCTCCTGGAGAGGCCCTGGCACTGCAGCTGTGACCTGAGCAAGTATATTGCCTACATCATTGACACACTCAATCATGACAGCTCTCTGAGCGACCTGCTTGACCCTGCGGAGCGCATCTGGAAGATCGTCGCTGATTACAAGGAAGCACATGGCGAAACCCCGGAAGCTGATGCTTCCGCATCCAAATAAGGTTCAAATAAACAGAATAAGGTCCAAATAAGCAGAAGTCTTTCTCTCTGCTTTAGCCAAAAAACGGCGGCACGTCCTTTTCAGGGACGCGCCGCCGCTTCTTTTCGGTATGTATCAAAATGAAATGTATTCAGCATGAAATATTCAGAATGAAATATGTTCCGAATTAAATATGTTCCGGGGTCAATCTCTATTCTTCTTCAAAGGTCAATCTTTATACTTCTTCAAAGGTCATTCTCTGTTTTCTTCAGAGGTCAATCTCTATTTTTCTTCCGGTTCTCTCATACTGCCGATAGGTGACTCCCGCCGCATCAAACATTCTCTTGCTGGCGATCGTGCTGTCCGCCTCCGCGTATTTATCACTGTCATAGACGACATTGCGGATTCCGGACTGAATGATAGCCTTTGCGCACTCATTGCAGGGAAACAGTGTCACATAGATCGTGGAGCCCTCGAGGCTGCCTCCCCGGTAGTTGAGGATGGCATTCAGCTCACTGTGGGTCACATATGGATATTTTGTCATCAGAGGTCTGCCTTCCCTTGACCAGGGAAACTCATCGTCTGAACAGCCGGTCGGAAGACCATTATATCCCATGGAGAGGATCTTGTGCTCATCACTTACGATGCATGATCCCACTTGCGTGCTGGGATCTTTCGAACGCATCCCCGCAAGCTGCGCCACTGCCATAAAATACTCATCCCAGGATATATATCCTGTCCGCTTTCCCGCCATCGTGTCCTCCTTTCCGGTCTCTGTCATTTCCGATTCATCCGCCTGAAATCTTTTTCCATAATATGTAGATGCACTTTGTCCCGGGACATTTCCGCCGTCCGCTGTGTCAGACCCGCACAATCCCGAATCCTTTTCCCGCACACAGATGAGTTATACGGCGGGTGCGTTTTCCGCCTTCCGCCGCGTCAGACCCGCACGATCCTCTGTCCCGCCGCTTTCAGCAGCCGGTTCATCACTGCCCTGCCTATCCCGCTGCTGTCAAAGGACTCGGCAAAGATTTCCTCTGCCCCTTCATCATCAAATTCCCTCAGAATCCGGAACAGCTCTCTGGCGACGCTTTCTTCAGACTCTCTGGAGCCTGCGCTCTTGACCAGATCCGCCATATAAAGGCCTCTTGTCTCATCGGTACAGATCACTCCGGTCCGGATCCCTTCCTCCCGGCAGCGGCGCACCCTTTCATTAATAAAGGCAGCCCTGTTCTCCGGCTCTCCCTCAACAATCGTCAGCCTTCCTTTGGGCGCGTAATGTCTGTATTTCATTCCTGGTGCCTTGGGCGCCCCGTCGGTGACGGCAGCCGCCAGACTTCCCGCATTCACTTTTCCCAGCACCTGCTGCAGATCTTCCCAGGTCACAAATCCGGGGCGCAGTATTGCCGGTTCTTTCTCTGTGAGATCTATGATCGTGGACTCCAGCCCCAGGCCGACCTGTCCCCCGTCAATGATCATCTCCACCCTGCCGTCCAGATCTTCCCTGCAGTAGCGGGCAAGTGTCGGACTGGGGCGCCCCGAGCGGTTTGCGCTGGGAGCGGCTATAAAGCCTCCGCCTGCCCCGATCAGGGCCTGTGCGATCTTGTTGGATGGAAAACGGACGGCAACCGTATCAAGTCCACCCGTCGTCTCGGACGGAAGGTCAGGACACTTGTGCAGGATCATCGTGAGCGGTCCCGGCCAGAAAGCCCTGGCCAGTTTCCAGGCTTCGTCCGTGATCCCGACTGCAACGCGCTCCATATCCTCCAGCCTGCAGATATGCACGATCAGCGGATTATCCGAAGGTCTCCCCTTGGCCGCATAGATCTTCCTGGATGATTCCGGATTAAAGGCGTCTCCTCCAAGTCCGTACACCGTCTCTGTCGGAAACGCAACCAGGCCTCCTCCCCGCAGGATTTCGCCTGCGATCCGGATTTGTTCCGGATCAATTTGTTCCTCTGTCATCTTTGTATAAATTGTTTTCATGTCTTATAAAAATGATAGGCCTGCGCTCAGAGCAGGTTTATTCTATTTATTCTCCCTGGCAGATCAGGCCGGGTCCGGGCTTTCCTCCCGGATTGTTCCGGGGCAGATGCGGAAGCAGCCGAGCCGTTCTCTCCTCCTGTACCGGTCATTTGCGCACGAACACCATGCAGCCGGCTTGCGCTTTGAGTTCTCTCCCCGGGCACCGGTCATTTGCGGTTCACGTAATCCTCGATCTCGTCCCAGACATCGTTGGTCTCCAGGCCCAGTCTCCAGACCGCCACACCGGCAAGTCCGTATTTTTCCATAACTTCCAGCTTGGTTTCCACAGACTTTTTGTCCTCCCGCCAGATCTGATAGAGTTTTTTGCCCGATTTCTTCTCGGCATAATACTGGCCGGCTGTGCTGTTCCACTCCTCTTTCATTTTATGCTCTTCGACAAAGGTCTTTGCCTCCACCATGTCCAGCACCACCGATGATACGCTTGTTCCCTTTGTTGTCCAGCCTCTGGTATAAAACGGAATCGCATTAATCAGCCTGTCCGCAGGCACTTCCTTGAGAGCTTCCTGGATGCCGTATTCCACATAGCCGATTGAAGCGACACTTCCGGCTTCCTCACTTCCTGCGAAGTGTTCATCATAGCCCATGATAATGATGTAATCCGCAAATGATCCCTGTTCCAGGAGATTATAATAGTCATTGAAGTTGTAGGGCACATAGTTGTTGATGGAAATAATCAGCCCCGCCCTGCGGCAGGCAATACTGATCTCCCTCACAAACTCCACGAAATCTTCACCGTGTGTCTCGCCCAGGCCCTCGATATCCACATTGATTCCGTCCAGTTTATATTCTTTGGCCTTTGAGACGACCTCGTCTATGACGCCTGACCTTCCCTCAAGGGTCTCCAGAAAAGCGGTGCAGACAAGGTTCTCATCGTTCTGGAAATTGTCCAGGACTCCCCAGACCTGCATTCCCTGCTTATGGGCTTTCTTAACATAACTTGAAGAGGCCTTGCAGTTTACTTCTCCGTCATCGCTGACCAGAGTAAACCAGGTGGGAGCCAGGACATTGATACCCTTTGTCCCGACCAGCATGCCGTCGATACTGTCGTTGCTCTCTTTGTAACTGGTGACATTCCAGGCGATGCTGGCGCGTCCCCCGACTTTCCTGAACTGGGGTTCCATCTCAGGAACATCCTTCACAGGTTCCAGCTTCTGTTCGCGGATTTCGGACAGATACTTGCTCTCCACATAACCGTAAAAGCCGTCCGCAGTCTCGATCCGGATCCAGTCATCCAGATCCTCCAGGACCAGGACATCCGTCCCCTCCTCCACTGATGCCACGATCGGCGCCTTGACGCCTCCAAGCGTGCGCATGTTGGTGCTGCCTTTCACTGTGGCCATCTTTTCGGTCCCCCACTTATTGCGCAGCACTACACGGTTGGGATTCGTGTGCATTCCGAAATAAAAATTGGTGAACTTCCTGACAAAATCAAGAGCGACATAGGCTGTATCCCCTTCCACGACCAGAGGGGCGTATTTTTCCTTTGTCACGCCGTTTACATCGCTCTCCCAACTCTTCTCGCCGGCTTTGGCAAAAATCTTCTCTTCCGGCAGGCAGTAGATGAGGACACCGTCTTTGCTCCCATAATAAAAGCGGTCGTTCAAAAGACTTCTCACCGTGTCCAGATCCATGTAGCAGGCCTCTCCGAATCTTCTGGCCCGCATCTCTGAAACCAGATTTTCATATATAACGGGGAAATCGTCTTCACCCTGTACTCCGTAGTAGGTATCCAGGTCCGCGCGCTTATTCGTATACATATAGTGGTCGAAATAAAGCTTGCAAAAAATTCCGCCAAGTACAAGGATCAACAGCAGGGTGATGATATAAGGAATCGCTTTCTTCATCGGAAGCCTCTCTTCATTTAATCCTGTGAATAAATTGCCGCAGACAACATTATATCACAAGGAGAGGACAGTTAAAAGACGGAGCCTGTCCGCCCTTCCCGCACAGTGTATAGACCGCACAAAGCTGTCAGTCTGGTCGGGCCGGACAGGCTCTCCCGGAGACATGATCAGAAGATGTGGCGCTGCATTTTGCAGAAATGACTTACAGACAGCCGGATCTTTCGTCTCTTCTTCGCCGCGCAGGAAAACCGCCTCGGGCGATTTACACTGTATTTCCATCCGCTGCGGATCCGTCCTAAGAAATGAATTGAAGGAGCCTCCCAAAAGAAGGTATTTCCGTGAGATTAACCTCATATAAAAGCTCCCGTCCCCTGCCGGCTGTATCCGAGACTATTCTGAATTTTCAAAGCTTTATCATCATCACAAAAAACAAAGCGGAAGCTCTTCCACCAATATGTATTCAGCGCGAATATTACAGGAGCAGTGAAATGTCGAAGACAGTGATCAATGCTCACTGCTGTATTCATTATTTAGTTATAAAAAAGAATCAGCTCCGCTGTCGTATTTTCCTGCCCTCCTTTCTGATACGCAGTTCCGGTCGGGAACAAGGCTATTTTAAGGGACGCCCCGGCCGCTCACAAGAGCCCGGAACCACTTAATTACTTAAACCGCCATTATAGTGAATTTAGTACAAAACGTTTAAGTAATTTAAGTAAACTATCAGTTTTCAACGCAAAATCCTGAGTAGAACCGCGAAAGCCGCGCGCGTAAGCGCTCCGGAATGCGCTTTTCGCAAGTTACAACACGCCCTCGACAGGGCGTGTACTCCTGTAACCGTTCCCGTTCCGCAAAAGTCCTGCCGCTACGGTATTCTTTGACCGGAAAATGTAACTCATGCTATCATTAAAGCAGCGAGACAAACGGCTGCAAATGCCTGGCCCGCCCGGGCATTTAAAACATTTTGGAACTAATTTCCTGGCGCCCGCACTATGAGCAATGAGGGATTTAAGATGAGAATAGATAAAATAAACGACAATCAGATCCGCTGCTTCCTCTCCAGGGAGGATATGGAGAGCAGACAGCTCCACCTCAAAGAGCTGGCTTACGGAACTGAAAAAGCCAGAGCTCTTTTTCACGAGCTTCTCAGGGAAGCCCGTGCCCGCTTCGGGTTCGAAGTGGAAAACATGCCGGTCATGGTCGAAGCTGTTCCGCTGCAGGATAACAGCCTTGTCCTGATCGTCACCAAAGTGGATAACCCGGAAGAACTCGACACCAGGTTTTCGAGTTTTTCTCCCTCTGTCAAGAGCGGTCCGCCGGATGTGGACACTGCTTCCACATCCGCTCTCAGCCAGCTGCTCGAAGCGATCCGACAGGAAATCGACGGAGACGACAGGGACACTGCCGGATCAGGAGCCGCCCCCGGAAAGGGCAAAAAGCCCTCCGCGGGAACAGACGGCAGGAAAAACTCCTCTGCGGACAATAAGCAGAGAAAGTCCCCGGGCATTCATCTCTACACCTTTCCCTCTCTGGGAAAGGCGGCAGCGGCGGTCGCTGCCTCCCCGGCTTTCCCCGGAAAAAGTTCCCTGTACCGCGATCCTTCCGATTCCGTCTATTATCTCTTCCTCACGATCGCGGAGGACCAGCAGGCAGACTCTTCCCGAGTCCTCTCCACCCTTTCGGAATTCGGTGACGAGAAGCACATCACCCCGGCACGGGAACAGTATCTGCGCGAGCACTGCGAAATCCTGTGCGCGGAAAATGCTTTTCAGAAGCTCACGGAACTGGGCGGACAGCTGTGATCGTTATCCGGCAGAATTAATTGCAGAATGGCTGTCAGAATGATTTTTCAAATAGCAATGCCCTTCTGCGGCTTTGCGGGGCAAAGACACCCCGTCCCGCGCCTGTCACACAAGGCCTGCGCGCAAGCCACGGCTTTTATTCATATCTGACAAAAGTTAGTTACTATAAAAGCATTTTTCATGCATTTTAAATGAATATTTTTGTGTACAATCCTGAAAACAACGTTGCTTTTTACAAAGCTCAATGTTAACATTTAAATATGCTGGATTCACTCACGGAGCAGGTCTTCTGCGTCCTTTTCAGCGCAGAACCTGAGGGGGATTCGTATGACAAACCATGTTCCTTTGGTTTGCGAGGTGCACCAGCAAATCAGAAACATGCGTTTGCTGCCTTTTCAAACAGTTCAAACAGTTTCATGAACAATGCGGTAACCGCTTCACATTTACAGGAGGACAATGTAATGGCAAGAAAGTTTCTCACCATGGATGGTAACGAAGCTGCTGCACACGCCGCGTATGCGTATACAGAAGTAGCTACCATCTATCCCATCACTCCTTCATCTGTCATGCCTGAGCATGTCGATGAGTGGGC
>JBGUNJ010000069.1:0-10981 GCA_045117315.1 Lachnospiraceae bacterium
TGGAAAAAAGAAATCTGACCTGTATCGGCTGCCCTATGGGCTGCCAGATCACAGTGGAATTTGAGGGCGAAGAAGTCTTCAGCGTCACAGGCAATACCTGTGCGATCGGCGACAAATATGCCCGCCAGGAAGTGACGCATCCCGAGCGCACAGTTACATCGACCGTCATTGTCACCGGCGGCGATAAAGAGCGCTGCAGCGTTAAGACAAAAGGAAATATTCCTAAAGAGAAGATCTTCGCATGCATGGACGCGATCAACCACACCAAAGTCGCTGCCCCGGTCCGGATCGGAGACATCGTGATCAAAGATGTCTGCGGGACAGGAGTGGACGTTGTGGCGACTAAAAATGTAGATGCCGCCTGAAGACAGGGATGAAGGGTGTACCGTTACCCATGAAGGGTGTACTGTTACCCATGAAGGGTATACTATTACCCATGAAAGCTCACGGATACTAATTCAGAGTTATGGTTATCCATAAAGAGTAATAGCAATCCATTAAGAGTTATGCTGCTTAATCAAGAGTTATGGTCACGCATTGACCAGCCGGATCCGGAAAGAGACGATGACAGACTCACCAGGTGCCGGTTGCGGGCCTGAATCCGTGATTTCATGGTATTTGCCTGCAAGTGAGTCCTGTCATCTCTGAAAAACCGGATCAATAACAGAAGGCAGAGCGCAGCCCCGTTTCTTTTTGACGGGGCTGCGCTTTTTTTGTTGCGGCTTTTTCATTTTTCCGTTGAAATTTTTCGTTTCCATGTTCCGGATGCCGGCCGTTTTTCGTTTCCATGTTCCAGATGCCAGCCATTTTTCGTTTCCATGTTCCGGATGCCAGCCGTTTTTCGTTTCCATGTTCCAGATTGACACCGGAAAGGTGTGCCGATATGATTTTTGTAATAAAAAATATTGAATCTATCCGACTATACCGGTGAAGCAGGGAAATCGATTTTTTTGTAATGCGCGTTTTCCCTATGCGCTTTTTTGCAGTGCCCGGATGTGCCGGGGCAGGACAGGGGAACAGCGCGGAAGCGGACTTGATTCCGGTCTGCATAACTTTTTACCACATTGCAGGATGTCAGGACTGGCAGGAACGATGATAAAAGAAAAAAACGGAAAAACTGAAGAAAAAATAATTTTTCATATTGATGTGAATTCAGCCTTTTTGTCCTGGTCCGCAGTGAAGAGACTTCGTGAAGAGCCGGGCAGCGTCGATCTGCGTACAATTCCTGCGGTCGTCGGCGGAGATCAGACCAAAAGACACGGAATCGTGACTGCAAAGTCTTTGCCGGCTAAAAAGTACGGGATCCGCACGGCCGAGACCATTGCCTCCGCAGTTCAGAAATGTCCCGGGCTGGTGATCATCCCTTCTGACTTTCAGACCTACAGGGAGTATTCCCGCGGCTTTTTGACAATTCTGAGGGAATACACACCTCTGGTCGAGCAGGCTTCGATCGATGAGGCATATATGGATGCCACGGAATTGTGCCGGCGGCGAACTGAAATGAGCAGGGGAGGGGAGCCGCTGCGGCATCGTGAGACTGCGAAGCAGCTGGCCGGGGAGATTCGGCAGAGAATTTTCGGGGAACTCGGATTTACGGTAAATGTGGGTATTTCCTCGAACCGACTGCTGGCAAAAATGGCCAGTGATTTTGAAAAGCCGGACAGGACCCACACTCTTTTTCCGGAGGAGGTTCCGCAGAAGATGTGGCCGCTTCCGATTGGTGAACTGTACGGCTGCGGAAGCAGGACCAGCCAGAGGCTGCTCACCCTGGGGATCAGGACGATCGGGGATGCCGCAAGGATCCCGGTGGAGGTCCTGATCGACCACCTGGGGGAAAAGAGCGGAAAATATATCCACAACGCGGCAAACGGGATAGGGAGAGCGGCAGTCTCTCCGGTGAGGGAGGACGCAAAAAGCTACTCGAATGAGTGGACGACATCCAGTGATATCACCCAGGAGACTTATGAGGCCGAGTTTATGCCCCTGCTGCAGCATCTCTGTGACAAGGTGGCCGGGAGGCTGCAGAGAGACGGGGTGTACGGAAAAACGGTTGTTGTCACGGTAAAGACGGACGATTTCCGGCGAAGGTCGGCGCAGAGACAGCTGGCTGATGCATCCAACAGGACAGAAGTCCTGTTTCAGGCGGCAGCCGGGCTTGCAGATAAACTGCTTCTGGGGGAAAAAGGTCTGTTTGCGGAAGGTGCCGGAGTCCGTCTGGTCGGGGCAGGCGTCACCGATCTCGACGACGGAGCATACCGCCAGATGAGCCTGCTGGATTGGGAACCTGAGGACCTTCAGGCAGACCGGAAAGAACCGGAAAAACTGAAAGATCAAGAAAATCGGAGATATCAGGAAAAACAGAAAGACCATGGAAACCGGAAAAACCAGAAAGAACAGGAAAAGCAGAAAGACCAGTCTGCCTCTAAGCCTGACCGGGCTGCCCGGCTTCGCGAGATGGAAACCATGATAAACAGACGCTTCGGGGACGGGGCAGTACACCGCGGCGCCGGAACAGCGGCAGCAGACCTGAAAGAACGCGGGAGCGGGAGCGGAAAAGATAAAAAAGAGAAAAAAGAGAAAAAAGATACAAAAGATACAACTTGAGTATAGAAAGACTGTCAGGGGCAGGCCAAACAAGGGCCTGCCCCTGAAACTTTTTTGTGGTTATTTTTTTAAAATTTATAGAAACGGCGTGAAAAAACCTGGCCGACGAAGTCGTTCGTTGGTAACATCACGTCAACCAGGAAAAGTTTTTGCAGATTCCGCACTCTGAGAAATACTGGAAACTACACGCACCTTTACCTTCAGGTAAAAATACTCACATTCTGACCCGCTCGATAAACTCCCGGTTGAAATCAATGCGGATAGCCCGGGGGACCATCTCCAGTTGGAAATGTCTGCCCTGCAGGGGCTCTCCGTCAATATTGGCTTTGAATTCTGTGGCAGCGGTGATCGATATTTTTTTTGTCTTTAAAATTTTTACAGACGGATTTTTCAGGTGGCCTGCATTTTTCATGGACAGGATGAGCATTGCGATTTTCAGTCTTCTGAGGTTCCTGACCAGAAAAACCTCCATCGTTCCGTCGTCCAGCCGGCTTTCCGGAGACACGTTGTAACCGCATCCGTAGTACTGGCTGTTGGCTGCGATAATGGTTGTAAAACGGCGCTTCTCTATCCTTCCGTCGTATTCGACCATGAGCGGGCGGCCCTTTTTGTGGTTCAGAAAATGATAGAGGACGCCTGCGTTGAAACGCATTTTTCGGGGTATGAAGCGGTTGTGGATGAAGGTGTCATCGTTGGCTATATCCGCGTCGATTCCGAAACAGACCACATTGACGCAGTAGCGGTCGTTGACCCGTATGAGATCGATGTCGTGGATGCCGTCCTCCATGTCGTTCATGCAGGTGCGGGCAAAGTCGTTTCCCGTGCCGGCGGGAATGAAAGCGAGAATATTTTTTGTGCCGACAAGGTCATTGAGCAGGCGGTTGATCGAGCCGTCTCCGCCGATGGCCGTGATGATATATTCTGTGTCCCTGAAGCGTGACATGACGGCGCCCGCCTCTTCGGGAGTCTCATTGACAATGATCTCGTAGTCCCGGCCATACTCATCCGAGACTTCTTTCAGTCTCCGGATCATTTCATCCGTGCTTTCTTTCAGATTAAATCTATTGACCAGATAGACATAGTGATGCATGGGGTTCTCCTGTCATTGTATTATGCGCTTGGGATACGGTCCGGCTCACTTCTCCTCCACGACCTGGAAGATGTAGAATTTCAAATAATAGGACTCCTCCGAAGCCCAGAGGATGGGGTGATCGGGTGCCTGGGTGCGGAACTCAATCTGGCGCAGACGTCTATGGGCGTCTTTTGCTGCTTTTGCGATGGTATCACGGAAAAGATCAGGATCCATGAAATGCGAACAGGAGCAGGTGGCCAGGAAGCCTCCGTCCCTGACCAGGCGCAGGCCGCGCTGATTGATCTCGCGGTAGCCACGCACGGCAGCCTTGATGGAATTGCGGGATTTTGTGAAAGCGGGAGGGTCCAGGATGACTACATCGTAGAGTTCCCCCTTTTTGTGGAGATCCGGAAGCAGGTCAAAAATATCCGCGCACAGATACTGCAGGCGTGTGCCGGCCCCGTTGACCAGCCAGCGGGAAGCGGAGGCTTCTGCCTGAGCCGAAGCGGCGACTTTGGATTCCTGAGTAGAAGCCGGAGTGCCGGATTCCTGATTAGAAGCCGGAATGGCGGATTTCTGACCTGAAGCTGGTTTAATGGATTCCTGAGGTAAAGCAGGGACATCGGATTCCCGAACCGGGTCTTCGGGGACAAATCCGTTCAGCCCGGCATTTTCCGCCGCCTGCTCAATGGCGAGTTCAGAGGCGTCGACGCTGGTGACCTCGGCTGCTCCGGCAAGGGCTGCGTTGAGACCGAAGGAACCGGTGTGTGTAAAGCAGTCCAGGACCCGGGCCCCCGGGCAGAGCCGGGCGATCGCGCGCCTGTTTTCTTTCTGGTCCAGGAAGAAGCCTGTCTTCTGTCCGTTTTCGACGTCGACCATATAGCGCACCCCGTTCTCTGTGATCGGAACCAGTGTGTCAAAAGGCTGGCCGATGAAACCCTTGACCCGGGGAAGCCCTTCTTTTTCGCGCACCTTGGCGTCACTGCGCTCATAGATTCCGCGGATCTTGATCCCGTCTTCAGCAAGCACTTTCTTGAGAGCGGAGAGGATCATGGGCTTGAGCCGGTCAATCCCCAGAGCCAGAGACTCCACGACCAGCACGTCTTCATATTTATCGATGGTGATTCCGGGCAGAAAATCAGCTTCCCCGAAGATCACACGGCAGGAAGAGGTGTCGATCACTTTTTTCCTGTATTCCCATGCGCTGCGCACGCGCTCCTTCAGAAATGCGGGGGTGATGCGCTGGTCTTTTTTTCTGCTCAGCATGCGGATCGTGATCGTGGAAGCCCGGTTGATAAAGCCCCATCCGAGAAAATATCCGTCAAAATCTTCCACTGCCAGAATATCTCCATCTTCCGGATTTCCGTCTATGCGGTCAATTTCATTGTCATAAATCCAGAGACCGCCTGCCTTAAAAGAGCGGGCACCGCCTTTTTTTACTCTGGCACAAGCGCTGCCGGCAAGATTTGTATTTTCATTTATTTCTTTCCTGATGTCTGTCATCGGATCATTCCTCCTGTCTGGTCTTTAGACTTATCAATCATAATTCAGGTTCAGGCGTTTTGGCAAGCTTGAAGGGAACAGGGAGGGAACAAGGGACAAGGAGACAGGGAACGGTTCTTCGTCTCCTCTCAAAGGGGACAGGAGACGAAGAACCGTCCCCTGTCTCCGTTGTCTCCAGAAGCTGTCTCTTATCTCCCAAAGAACCGTCCCTTCCTCCTCAGTCTGTTGCCTTTTCCGGCAATGATCAGGTGCGAATCCGCAGTTCATATGATATGATGTATTTATTAAAACCAGATGATGCCGGACAAGCCCTATATGACATGATTTCTGATACTTCTTCGGAAACGGGGCAGCTGTCAGAAAGGAAGTTGAGATGGATTCGAAAGAGAATACAAACCATGAAAAGGCGGCTGTATTGGTGGATTCCGGCTGCGATATTGCGCAGGAATGTCTTGACAGATTCGGTATGTGGCTGCTGCCCCTTCATATTGATTACGAGGAAAAGGCTTATCTGGACGGAGTGGATATAGACCCCCAGATGGTCTACGACCGTTACCCGAAAGATTATCCCAAGACATCGACCCCTTCTCTTCAGGAGGTTATCGACAAGCTGGACGAGATGGCTGACGCGGGTATCAGAAAGGTCATTGCCGTCTGCATTTCCAGCGGATTGAGCGGAACCTGGAACGCGGTCCGCCTGGCGGCTCTCCACCAGGAGAGGGTGGAAGTATTTGCTTTTGACACAAAAAATATCTCGGTGGCCTCCGGCCTGCTCGGGATCTGGGCTGCCCGCAAACTTGCGGAGGGGATGTCCTATGCCGACGTCTGCCAGGGGCTGCAGGACAGGATCTATGACTCCAAGGTCATGTTTTACATGGATACTCTGGAGTATCTCAAGCGCGGCGGCCGCATCGGGACTGTCTCATCCGTGATCGGCCACGCTTTGAAGATCAAGCCCATCATTTCCTGCAATAAAGACGGAATCTATTACACGGTCTCTCTGATCCGCGGCAGTAAAAAAGGAAAAGAGAAGCTGCTGAAGGAAATGGTGAAATTCTGCGGGAACCATCATGTCTGGCTGGGAATAGGTCACGGAGACGCGGATAAAGAGTCGGAGGAGATGGAAAAAATGATCCTGCAGGCTCTGGGCGGCCGCGCTGAAGTCATGTACAGGAAGCAGATCGCGGCGACGCTCGCCCTCAATACAGGCCCCGGCCTTGTCGGAGTGGCAGCCATTCTGGACCCCTGAGCCGCATATGATCAGCGTGGCAAAATCCCTGATTCGCAATTTGTTGATTGAAAAAACGCCCGGAGGTTTCCGGCTGACCTGTTTTTAAGATTTTATCTATTTAATTTTTTAGATTTATAAGGAAGTGCAGAAGACTGGCGAAGTGAAGATATTCCGCCAGCCTTCTTTTTTTGCTTTCAATTTCAGGAAAACCAGGGGTGTTCCGGCACGAATACAGTATTTTTTTCGGAAAAATAACCGCTGAATCTGTATAAAACTGAGAATAATAACAGGATTTTTTGTATACATGTATATTTTTATTCGCTTTTTTGGCATTTGGACTGGAAAAATCGATATATGCGTCTTATAATAGACTTTCGTAGTATAAATTTGGCGGAATGCTGACGCATGACCGGCCGTTGAGCAGCCGGCACCGCAGCCGGAGCAGAAGATCAGGCTAATGACCTGCTGCGCTGAGAGACGCCCCGTAACGCGACAGCGGGAGGATAGAACCGAGATGGAAAAGAAAAATATTGATTGGAGTAACCTTGGATTTGGATATATGGTGACAGATAAACGCTATGTTTCCATGTATAAGGACGGCGCATGGGATGAAGGCGCGCTGATCAGTGACGACAAGATCGTTATGAGCGAAGATGCCGGTGTCCTGCATTATTCGCAGTCCGTCTTCGAAGGCCTCAAGGCTTATACCACAGAGGACGGCCGTATTGTATGCTTCCGCCCTGACCTCAACGCGGAGCGCATGGTCAATTCCGCACTGAGAATGGAGATGCCCCCCTTCCCCGCAGAGCGCTTTATTGATTCTGTCGTTCAGACAGTCAGAGCCAATGCGGCATGGGTTCCGCCTTACGGCACCGGCGCGACTCTGTATGTGCGTCCCCTGATGTTCGGTATCAGCCCTGTCATCGGCGTCAAGCCTGCCGAGGAATATATGTATCGTGTCTTCGTGACACCTGTCGGCCCTTACTTCAAGGGCGGCGCAACCCCGATCGCCATCAAGGTCAGTGATTATGACCGCGCGGCACCGCGGGGAACCGGCCACATCAAAGCCGGCCTGAACTACGCCATGAGCCTTCTGCCTGTCATGCAGGCGCACAGAGAAGGTTTTGCAGAGAACCTCTATCTCGATCCCGCGACCCGCACCAAGATTGAGGAGACCGGCGGCGCCAACATCATCTTCGTCGATGGTGACGGAAATCTGGTCATTCCTGCATCTGAAAGTATCTTGCCTTCCATCACACGCCGCAGTATCCACTATGTAGCGGAGCATTATCTGGGACTCAAGGTCACAGAGCGCGTGGTCACTCTGGCAGAAGTGGAAGAAGGAAACTTCAAGGAAGCAGGCCTGTGCGGAACCGCCGCTGTTATCTCTCCTTTGGGCTGCATCAACGACCACGGCAAAGAGATCTTCTTCTCCAACGGCATGGAGAAGGTCGGCCCCGTCATCCAGAAGCTGTATGACACCCTGACCGGGATCCAGGCAGGACGCATCGAGGCTCCCGAAGGCTGGATCGTGGAGATCTGCAAATAATATCTGAAGGAGATATTGCGGACTGGCAGTTCTTTTTCACCGGACAGTCGGAATACTTATATATAATAATTGTCATATGCGCTGCTGCGCCTGATCGCGCAGCAGCGTTTCGTTAAATGAATCGAGAGGTTTTGTATGAGCGAAAAGAAAATGATGCTGGGCAATGCCGCCATCGCCCGCGGTGCCTGGGAGGCAGGCGTGAAGGTCTCTTCCGCATACCCCGGAACCCCCAGCACGGAGATCAGTGAGGAACTTGTCAAATACCCCGGCGTATACGCCGAGTGGGCTCCCAACGAGAAGGTGGCCGCGGAAGTCGCGATCGGTGCTTCTTTTGCCGGAGTGCGCTCCCTGGCCTGCATGAAGATGGTCGGCCTGAATGTGGCGGCTGATCCGCTCTATTCCGTGTCCTATATCGGCGCGGACGGCGGTCTTGTCTTCGTCGTCGCCGACGACCCCGGCCTGTACAGCTCCCAGAACGAGCAGGATACCCGCCGTGTCTGCCGCGCAGCCGTCGTGCCCTGCCTGGAACCCGCGGATTCCCAGGAAGCCAAGGATTTCATGAAATACGCCTACGAGATCAGCGAGAAGTTTGACACACCGGTCATCATCAGGACTACCACCCGCCTGGCTCACTCCCAGTGCGAGGTCGAGCTCTGCGACCGCGTCGAACCCGCTGACAAAGAGTATACCAGAGACCCCTTCAAGCGTGTCATGATGCCCGGCATGGCCAAAAAGCGCCATCTGGTCGTCGAGCAGCGCATGAAGGATATGGAAGAGTGGGCCTGCAGCCAGCCTTTCAACAAGGTTGAGATGGGCGATATGACGATCGACGGCAAAAAGGTCGGTTTTATCACAGATGGTATTCCCTACCAGTACGTGAAAGAAGCCTGCCCCGACGCCTCCATCCTCAAGCTCGGCATGTGCAACCCTCTGCCCAGAAAGATGATCGAAGATTTCGCGAAGAAAGTGGACGTGCTCTACATCTTCGAAGAACTCGAGCCAGTGATCGAAGAGCAGGTCCGCGCATGGGGCATTGACTGCATCGGCAAAGACCTCTTCACCATCCAGGGCGAGTACAGTGCCAACATGATCCGTGAGCGCGTTCTCAAACAGAACCTGGAGATCGAGCCGACTCCCGAGATTCCGCCCCGTCCTCCCATTCTCTGTCCCGGATGCCCTCACCGCGCCACTTATTCCGTGCTCAAAAAGCTCAAACTCCACGCGGCGGGCGACATCGGCTGCTACACTCTGGGCGCCCTGGCACCTCTGGCGGTCGTCGACACCACCGTCTGCATGGGCTCCAGTATCTCCTCCCTCCACGGCATGGAGAAGGCAAAAGGCCACGACTACATCAAGAACTGGGTCGCTGTCATCGGCGATTCCACCTTTATGCACACCGGCCTCAATTCGCTGGTAAATATGTACTATAACCAGTCCCACGGGACTGTCATCATCCTTGACAACCGCACGACCGGCATGACCGGCCACCAGGACCACCCCGGCACGGGCAAGACCCTGTCCGGAGAGACTGTCCCTGCCGTCCACTTCCCGACCCTGATCAAGGGCATCGGTATTCAGAACGTCCACGTCGTCAATCCTTTCGACACGGATGAACTGACCAGAGTCCTCAAGGAAGAGACACAGAAGGATGAACTGTCCGTCATCATCGCACAGGCTCCCTGTGCCCTCCTCAAGAGCGAAGTGCATCCCTACAAAGTGCAGCCCGTCCCGGACAAATGTGTCCACTGCGGCGCCTGCCTGCAGCCCGGCTGCCCCGCCCTCACCAGGAATGAAGACGGCAGCATCCGCATCGATGCCACCATGTGCAACGGCTGCGGTCTCTGCATGAAGATGTGCAAGTTCGGCGCGCTCGAGCAGGTCAAGGCATAAACCCCGGACCTGATTTGCGTAAAACCGGATATGGTTTGCGTAAAGCCAGACATGGTTTGTGTAAGGCGGACCTGACTTGCAGAAAGCAGACATGGTTTGTGTAAGGCGGATCTGGCTTGCGTAAAGCAGACCTGAATTGCATTAAGCGGAACTGCAGCTGCAGAAGTCTGCTGATCAGCGGAAATGGAGAATATTATGACAAAGAATATTATGATTGTCGGCGTCGGCGGGCAGGGAACTCTGCTCACCAGCCGCATCCTGGGCGGCGTCATGGAGAACGCCGGGTATGAAGTAAAGGTTTCGGAGGTTCACGGCATGGCCCAGAGGGGCGGCAGCGTCGTCACCTTCGTCCGCTACGGCAAAGATGTCGCGGAGCCTATCGTGGAAGAAGGGCAGGCTGATGTCCTCATTGCCTTTGAGCGTCTGGAGGCCCTGCGCTACGCCAACTTCCTCAAAAAGGACGGCGTCCTGATCGTCAACGACTGGCGCATCGATCCCATCAGTGTCGTCATGGGTACGGCGAAATATCCTGAGAACATCATCGAGAATCTCGAGAAGACCCACACAGTCTTCAGGATCAACGCCATGGATGAGGCCCTGAAGCTGGGTAACTCCCGTGTCTTCAACAACATCGTCCTGGGCCTTGCCGCAAAGCACATGGAATTTGACCGCGAGGACTGGATCAAGGTCATCGAGGCCAAGGTTCCTCCCAAGACTGTCGAGATCAACACCAAAGCCTTCCTGGTCGGATACGAAAAGTAACAAGAGGCCGGTGAAACGCGGAAAGGATTCCAGGAATTATAAGGATTTCCCCTTAAATAATCAGGGAATCATTTGAATTATCAGAGATTCAGCAGAACGGCAGGCGCATTTTGCGCCTGCTTTTTGCTGCCCATTACACTCTTCTGAAAACGGACGGCGCTTTTTGTAAGCCCGGATCACAGTCATGAACCGGCCCGACGGCGACAGGAAACCGACAGCGGGACGATCGACCGTAGGGCTCTGCCCGTGAGATCCCCATATCGGGATTCATCAGGCTGCTGCCGTTACTATTCACGCCCTATCGAGGGCGTGAATAGCCTGCTAATAAAAAGTCAAGTGGAAATTCAAGAAATTATCCAAATTGATTTTG
>JBGUNJ010000070.1:0-7796 GCA_045117315.1 Lachnospiraceae bacterium
AATGCGCTTACGCGCCGCCAAACGCCGTACAACTCGGGTTTTTCGCGAAAAAGCCGCGAAAAACGCCTCGAGTTTCGAGCCGGTCTGTACTGTTAACCCTGTAACAATGGAATCCCGGAGATGTGTTTTTTTGAATTGACAAATGTCGCAAAAGGACACTATAATCAAAGCGTATCCGGCATGATTCAGTCATGAAAGTGATTTGACTGTCTGATCGGCACAAGTTTAAAGAGATTCTGAATGTGGAGGACCGCATGACAACTTCTGACCAGGAACTGTTGGACTCCCTTGCAAAGATCATCCCTCTCCTGACACATGTTCAGAAAGAAAAACTTCTTTCTTTCGGCGAGGGCATGGCCTGCGCAAATAGCGGGAAAGATATTGATTTCTTTGATAATGATGAAAAAGAGCAGAAATAAGCCGGGATTATGCTTCGATAATCCCGGCTTATTAAACCTTATATCAGTCATAATTGATTTCCCCGTCCGAATGTTTTTGAAGGTTTTTGAAACAGAACCTGCTCTGTCCCGCCTCTGCAGCTCCTCTCTTTCATGGCACTGCCCTCTTTGTCTGCGGCTTATCTGCCGGATGGGCTTTTCTCTTCACCCACAAGCCTGTCTGCCATTCTTTCCATCACTTTCCACTGTTCAGGGGTGAGTTCGGTCATCATCATGGCAAACCGTCTCTGAAAGACTGCGCTCTCATCGGTAAAGACCGCGCGGGCCCACTTGAGGAGCCTGGTCTCTTCATCATAGGGAATAAACATTTCCCCTTCTCCTGTGCGCAGCCAGGTCTCCGAGACACGGTATTCGCGGCAGATTGAAAAAATAACGGCATCAATGGGTTTATTTCGTCCTATTTCGTAGTTTGCATAAGAATTACGTTTTATTCCTATTCTGGCAGCAAATTCTTCCTGCGTAAGCTTCAGCGACTTTCGCAGTAGTTTAAGTCTGTCTTTCATAGCTTTCTCTCCTGTTTGTGATCTGCCTTCATCAGCACGGAAGGTCTCATATATTATCTATAATCAGTCCGTTTTTCCGCAGAATTGTATCCGTACATCAGGATCTGCCCGAACAGCAGTCCTGAACAGTTTAACAGCATAAAAACTCTGATGATCATCAGGTCATGCCCCCCGGATTCACAAACAAAAAAACAAAACAGGATAAAGGATCCGTTTCTACTCTATGAGAGCATACTATGCTGTCTTTTTCTACTTACATTATATCTTTTTCACAAAGCTACTGTCAACAAATTGTGCGTTTATCAACAATATCGGCACTGTCGCCGGCTGCTCTTGTATCTTTTTTTCAGCAAAGACTGCTGCTGACATCTGATCCTGCGGCCTGTTATCACTGTTGGCCGTGTACATCTGATACTGCCGGATAGCCATAGGCAGAAACCGCGCTGCGAACACCCCTCAGGATCGCCTCCGAAGCTGCCCATGCCGCCAGGGAGCCGACCGTGTCTATTCCTGCAATCACTCCTGTATCCCGGTCCTGTATCTTATGACCGGGTTCATCTTCTGTCGGTTTTCTCCGGTCTTCATCATTTTTTTCCGGCAGCCGGTATTTGCTGTTGACAGACAGGGCTATGATGCTGTCACCGTCTCCGGATGTGTGAATCGGTGCAATGGATCTGGCAAGGCCGTCATGGGCCATGGCCGCGATCTTGCAGAGTTCCGGTTTCCCGAACCGGGCGTTGGTAAAGACAATTCCGATCGTCGTGTTCAAAGCGGCCTTCTGCATTCTTGCCGCTTCCATTTTTCTGAGGTATGTGATCATCTCGCGGTAATCAAAGAGCCTTCCGTCGGCGTGCGCGCCGGCGATTTTTTTACCGGTTTTCCAGTCATAGATATCGCCGAAGGCATTGACTGCTATGATGGCGCCCACCATCAGATTTCCCTGGCGCAGAAGGCAGGAACCGATCCCTGATTTCATGGCGTGTTCACCGCCTGCATATTTGCCGATCGTTGCCCCGCAGCCGGCTCCGTAATTTCCGCAGCGGAAGTTTCCCCTCTCTCCCTCTTCCGAAAAACGGCAGGCTGTGTATGCCATTTCCTGATCCGGGCGGATATGAGGATTCCCTACAGGGAGATCAAAAAGGTCAACCTGTGTGACCAGCGGGACACGGATGTCACGGACAGCAACACCGATTCCTTTTTCCTCCAGATAACGCATGACTCCCCCGGCCGCGTCAAGGCCGAAAGCACTTCCTCCGCCCAGGACAGCCGCGTGAATGCAGCGGGCTGTCGCGATCGGATCCAGAATTCCGGTCTCACGGGTGGCGGGACCGCCGCCTCCGATATAAAGACCTGCCTCCATTCCCTGAGGATCCTCGCTCAGAAGGACTGTGATGCCGGTTCCGGCCTCCGCGTTCTCTGTCTGTCCGACCCTGATTCCCGGAAAAGCTTCCAGGCCAATCTCTACAATGTCTTCTGTCTCTCCGTCAGCATTTTTCCTGACTGTATTTTCACTATTCAGCATTTCTTTTATCGCTCCGATTACTCAGTCAGCAGACAGTCCACACGCAATACCTGTGCTTCCAGTCAGTGCCGGGCTCCACTCTGTTTTCTTCCAGTTCCGATGCGCTTTATCGCGGATTCAGCCTGTTTCTGTTCATGTTCCAAAGCGCTTTTTCGTGGCTTCAGCCTGTTTTCTTCTCGTTCCGATGCGCTTCACCGCTTTATAAGTCCTGTCGTCCCGGCAGGAAGTATTTCCCGGCAGATTCACTGTATACCGGTCTCCCGAAGGGCGATCAGGGCAGATCCTTTTGCGGCAAGTCCAGGTTCCAGAACATAGCTGTGCCGGATCCATTCGGATACGGCATTGGCGTTTCCTCCCGTCAGAATGAGCGTCAGAGGGCTGCCGATCTGCTCTTCGACATGACCGGCCAGTCCATCGATCATGGCCGCGGTTCCGACAACAGCTGCCGAGAGCATGCAGCCGGCCGTATCCTTCCCGATCAGTTTTTCGGGTGGGACAGGCCCCGGCAAAAGCTCCGGAAGCTGCGCGGTCCCTGTGCGCAGGGAGTGCAGGGCGGTCCTGACTCCCGCCCCGATCATGCCGCCAAGAAACTTCCGGTCGGCACTGACGATATTGATCGTCGTCGCCGTTCCCATATCCACAGTCATGACGGGCAGGGGATAGCGAGCGGCAGCCCAGGCAGAGTCCGCTACGCGGTCTGCGCCGACCCGGTCCGGGACAGGGATCTCCTCAAAAGAAAGCCCGGTATTGCATTTCCAGTTGATGACAACCGGCGGGCTCTCGCATATTTTTTCCGCAAGGATTTTTGCGGCAGGAGTGCAGGCGGGAACCACGCTGGAGATGGCAACAGCATCGACCGCTCTTGTGTCCGCTTCCGCAGTACCGATCGAATACCTGCCAAGTACCAGACCTGATTCTCTCAGAAAAACAGCAGTGTCTTTTCCCGTCTCCGTGGGGATCTTCTCAGAAAAAACGATTTCAAAATTCACTGAGCCGAAAGCTTCGTCCGATGTATCCGCTCCTTCCGCAGATTCGAAAACTTTGACCGGAGCGGCCGATCTGTCAACCGCGCCGAAAGCTTCGTCCGACACGCCGGAAACTTCGTCCTCCGGGGATTGCGGAGAAGCCGGGACCGAATCGGGCCGGGCCGGGCACGGGGTGAGAACTTCCGTCTCTGTCAACTCCAGGCCTGTAAAAGCGATTGTCGTATTTCCTATATCAATTGCCAGGACCACGCCTCAATTCTCCTCTTTCATTGATCCGATCTTGTCCAGTATCTTTGCCGCCACATCGTCTTTACTCATGATGGGCAGTTCCTGAGCCCCTTCTTTTGTGATCAGAGTGACGACGTTTGTATCGGTGCCGAAGCCTGCTCCGGCAGTGCGGAGGCTGTTGGCCACGATCATATCCAGTTTTTTCTTCACGAGTTTTTTGGAGGAATTGGCCAGCATGTTCTCGGTCTCCATGGAAAAACCGCAGACAAAGAGCCCGGGGTGGTGATTTTCGGCCACCCAGCCCAGAATATCCTGCGTCCTCACAAGGGGAATCGACATGCTATTGTCTCCGGACTGTACGATGGGACTGGAATCATCCGCCAGTCCTTTCTTGATCTTGTGATCGGCAACAACGGCGGGACGGTAATCCGCCACGGCAGCTGACTTGATGAGGATATCTGTGTCGGGAAGTTCCTCCCGGATCACGTCAAACATGTCCGCGGCGGAGGTAATTCCTCGCATCCTGACGAAAGGAACAGGCTCCAGGGATACTTTGCCCGAGACCAGGGTGACATCCGCTCCGCGCAGCATGGCTTCACGGGCGATCGCGTATCCCATTTTCCCCGTGCTGTGATTGGTGATATAGCGCACCGGATCCAGGGCTTCCTGAGTGGGACCGGCTGTGACAACAACCTTTTTCCCCTTCAGGGGTTTGTCAGGATAAGCGATCTCGCGCTCGATCCAGCGGCAGAGTACCTCGGGCTCAGGGAGCTTGCCGCTTCCCGTGTCGCCGCATGCCAGATAACCGCTTGCGGAGTCAATGATCGTAAAGCCGTATTTTCTGAGCAGGGCAATGTTGTCCTGTGTGATGGGATTTTCCAGCATGGCGGTATTCATGGAAGGTGAGACAAGCCTGGGGCACCTGGCCGCCAGAACAACCGTGGTCAGCATATCATCCGCGATTCCATGAGCCATTTTAGCGATGATATCCGCCGTTGCGGGAGCGACCAGGATCACATCAGCCTCCTTCGCGACAGAAATGTGCCTGACGTCAAACTGAAAGTCCCTGTCAAAGGTATCGACCATGCACTTGCTGCCCGTCAGGGTCTCAAAAGTAAGGGGCGTGATGAATTTTGTGGCGTTCTCCGTCATGATGACGTGCACTTTCGCCCCGGCCTTGTGCAGAGCGCTGGCGACATTGGCCATTTTGTAGGCAGCGATGCCGCCCGTGATTCCCAGTAAGACACATCTCCCGTTCAGATTTTTCATAATTAACCTCTTGTATGTGTGGCTATGAGCATCGTTCACAGACTCATATGATTAAAGTACGCGGAATATGCGGATTCCGGACCGGAAAAAATCGTTTCATTTCGTCAGGAGCCATCAGTAATGGCGGACCACCTCAAAGCGTTCCAGTTCGTAGTCTTCCTCATCGGTGTCAAGCCCCGCCTTCTGCAGGGCGATCGAGATCTGCTCCTCGACAGTATCGACGCCGTCCAGGTTGGGCAGAAGCAGTCCTCTTCTGCGCCCCTTTGTGACGATCACGCCGTAGCGCTTTACATCCAGCTGATCAGGGGAAGAGATTTTCTCGGTTTCTCCCAATACGTCAACAGTGATCTCGAGAGAATCCAGTTCGGAAGGCCGGATGGGGGAAAAGCGGGGATCCCGCATCGAAGCGCTCAGAGCATTCTGCGCGATTTCCTTCGCGATACAGCTGCAGGTCGGCGCGATCGTTCCGATGCATCCGCGCAGCCTTCCATCCTTATGGATGGAGACAAAAGCACCGGCCCGGCGATGGCGGAGTTCTTCCTGTGATTCCTGTGTTCCCTGTGATCTCTGTGATTCCTGTGATCTCTGTGATTCCTGTGATCCCTGTGATCCCTGTGACTTTCGGGTTTCCTGCAGTTCCGCTGATCCTTTTTCAGGTTCGCGGTCTGCCGGAGCTCCTCCCTGCGCTTCCGCTGCAGACGGATCACTGGTTTTTCCCGCCGAATCCAGCAGGGCGAAGATCTCCGGATCCGGGAGAGCTCTGTGCTTTTTCACAGCATACTCCACGCCCCTGCGCGCCAGCTGCACATAAATATCCTCATCCTTTCTTTTCAGGACAAGTTCCTTTTGTTTTTTTTCTTTCCAGAGATCCAGAAAACGGCGCATCCGATCCTCTCCTGTCACCTGATATGTACAGACCCCGTATCCTACACCGAAGGTACCTTCGTGTGAGAGTCGGTGGGCACGGACGGCTGTCCCGTCCAGGGCGCCCGCCATGATGACAAAGCTTCGATGTCCGCATTCAGCCGCGCGTTCGCAGAAGGTCTCATCAAAATCGAGCAGCTCGTCAAACTGCGCGCGCCCCATGACGTCCATGATCCTTTCATCATAAACAGGACCGTTTTCGTCGAGGCCATAGGGGCCGTCTTTTTTCAGCTTGTGGGACAGATCGCCGCTGGCGATCAGGACAACGCGCCTGTCTGTTTTTTCCACGGCCTCGCGGATCTTCTGTCCCAGCAGGTAATGATCCGTGAGGGGCAGGCCGGACAGTCCGATCCGGACGACCCGGTAGGAGTCAGGATCCAGATGCTGATTGAGAAAATAAAGAGGAATCATAGTCCCGTGGTCCAGCCCGGGATCTCTTTCCCCCATAGTCCCCGCAGGAAAATCGTCCCTGTCACAGATTCCGCACAGCGTGTGGACCAGTTCATAGTCATAGTCCGCCCGGATCCGCACATTCCGCGCCCGGAAGCGGCGGAAGTCACCCTCCGCGTCAAGGCCCGGAGAAATATGAAAATAATCGCTGTACATCACGCTGTGCGGGGACGTGATGATCACTGTCTCCGGCTGCAGGGAGGCAGCGAATGCCATTGCCTTCTGATACGCTTCCGTCGTAGCACGGATCTTTTTTTCCTCACCGCGGCCGATTTCCGGAAGGATGATCGGCGGATGGGGCACCATCACTGCGCCTAAGATCGACATCTCTTTCCTCCTCCTGGGATCTTCTGTCCCTTCAGCAGTTGCCTGTATACACGTAATCCAGTGTCTCCCGCGCAACATCGGCGAGCCGGTATACGGTCGCCACTCTGGTCGCGGGAGCGGTCCATTTGTATCTGGGGAAATAGCGTGAAACATGAAGGGGGATCTCCCTCCCCCGCCCGCCGCGGAGCGAGGCAATCCACGCCGTCATCTCCCTCATCTCCTCCTCGCTGTCATTTTTGTCCGGAATGATCAGCTTTGTGAGTTCCACATGACAGCCCCGGGCAGCCTCCGCTATAAAATCTTTAACCATGGCCAGATCACCGCCCAGGAAATCCCGGTAAAACTCCTCCGTAAATCCCTTGAGGTCGATGTTCATGGCGTCAATATAGGGCAGGATTTCCCCCAGGACCTCCTGAGAGGCCATTCCGTTGCTGACCAGTACTGTCCGCATGCCATGCCGGCGGAAGAGGCTGGCTGTGTCACGCACAAATTCCCAGCCGATCAGGGGCTCATTATAGGTAAAGGCAATCCCGATATTGCCCCTGCTCTGCAGATCCAGAGCCATCGCGCACAGCTGGTCCGGAGTATAGAAAGCAGTATCCAGAGTCCTCAGCCTGTTCCCGTCCCGGAATGCCACTGGAGCGGGGCCTTCAGCCCCCTCTCTTCTCTTTTCCTCCCTGGCAGAGGCAATCTCATAATTCTGGCAGAAGGGGCATCTCAGGCTGCAGCCGTAACTTCCCACGGAAAGAATATTGCTGCCCGGGCAGAATCTGGCCAGAGGCTTTTTTTCGATCGGATCCAGCGCCAGGGCTGTCAGTCTTCCGTAATTGGAAGCAGTCACAGTCCCGTTCACATTTCTCCTTGCCCCGCAGGCTCCCGTCTGCCCTTCCTCCAATTCACACCGGCGGAAACAGACATTACAGTTGGTTTTCATAGCTCCCTCCATGTCACAGTTTCTCCCGCAGCTTTAAAGAAATTATAGCAAAATGACTGTATTTTGTACATGTGGGCGCCTGAACAGGGCATCGCCGCAGAACTTCCGACGTTACTATTCACGCCCTATCGAGGGCGTGAATAGTAACTTGCGTTCGCCCATGCTGAATTCGCTTCGCGAATGGGGCGAACGCCG
>JBGUNJ010000071.1:0-3350 GCA_045117315.1 Lachnospiraceae bacterium
GGATTGTACCCACGATGAAGCGAGTTTCCCTTTTTGCGCGCGTATCCCACGACTGAAGTCACGGGTATTGCGCGATGAAGAATAAAATTCCACTCTTTCCGACCATGCCGCCCGCAAGAGCGGCACCCGGGGCGAAATACGCGAAGGTGTTTTCTCCGATGGGATCACAGGATGTCTGCAGCCGCTCCGCGGCACAGACATCCGGAGTGAAAAATATCGTATCGACGATTTATTTCACTCTTATGGTGAGTTGAAGAGCTGAATCTTGAAGCAGAAGTGAAAACTCAACTTTCAGTCCCCAAAACGTCTGGAAGTTACACTTACACTTTGCCGGAGAGGCTGAAACTTGAGCTGAAACTTGAAGCTGAAACTTGAAGGCTGAATGACTTTTCACTTCAGCTGAAGGCTGAATGGCCTCATTTCATTTGACAGAACTGTTCATAATTGTATATAATATTTTGCCACTGCTAATACATAAGGGGAAAGGAATGCGCGCCGTTCTTACCCGCGCAGCCCCGTTTTCATCCAGCTGCCTCTCTATCTCACTTCATTCTCCGGATAGACTATAAGCGCAGCCCGTTACAATCTCTGGGAGGAAATCATGGAAGAAAAGAAAAATATCCTGACTTATGAAGGTCTCAAAAAATACGAAGACGAACTGCATGAACTGAAAGTAGTCAAAAGAAAAGAAGTCGCCCAGAAAATAAAAGAAGCCCGTGAGCAGGGCGACCTGTCCGAGAACGCCGAGTACGATGCCGCCAAGGACGAGCAGCGCGACATCGAGACCAGGATCGAGGAGCTGGAAAAGATTCTCAAAAATGTTGAAGTCGTCGCCGAGGAAGACGTCACATCCGACCGGATCAATATCGGCTGTACCGTCCGCATCCAGGATGTCGAAGAAGGATTTGAAGAGGAATACAGTATCGTCGGATCCACAGAGGCCAACAGCCTGGAGAACAAGATTTCCAATGAATCTCCCGTCGGCAAATCCCTGATCGGAGCCGCTGTCGGCGATGAGGTCACTGTCATGACTCCCGCGGGCGAATTCAAATATAAAGTTCTGGAGATCCGCAAGACAAACCAGGGCTGAATCAATCAGAATCACCTCTGAAAGTGAAAGAAATCAGAGCCGCATCAGCTGGAGCCGCCCAGGAAAACTATAGAAGCCAGGGCCGCATCAGCGGAGCCGCCCGGGAAAACTATAGAAACCAGAACCGGGTCAGCTGGAGCCGCCCCGGAAAACGATAGAAAACAGAACCTATATTATAAAGGAGCAACACTCAATGGGAGAGAACAATCTGCAGGAAAAGAACAAGCAGAAAAATCAGCAGAAGAATCAGCAGAAGACACAGGATGTATCCCAGCTGCAGAAGGTCCGCCGCGACAAGCTGGCGGAACTGCAGGCTGCCGGAAACGATCCCTTTGTCATCGTCAAATACGACCAGACCCACCACAGCGCGCAGATCCGCGAGTATTTTGAGGATCTCGAGGGCAGGGACGTCTCCATCGCGGGCCGAATGATGTTCAAGCGCGTCATGGGCAAGGCCTCTTTCTGCAATATCCAGGACAGAGACGGCCGCATCCAGGTCTATGTTGCCCGCGACGAGATCGGTGAGGATGCCTACAAGGGATTTAAAAAGATGGACATCGGCGACATCATCGGCGTCAAGGGCTTTGTCTTCAAGACCAAGACCGGCGAGATCTCCGTCCACGCCAAAGAACTCACTCTTCTGGCCAAGTCCCTGTCTCCCCTGCCGGAGAAGTTCCACGGCCTGCAGGACACCGACATGCGCTATCGCCAGCGCTACGTCGATCTCATCATGAACGACACTTCCCGCGATGTCTTCATCAAGCGTTCCAGGATCATCGCCGGAATCCGCCGCTTCCTGGCGGAGCGCGATTTCATGGAGGTTGAGACCCCCATGCTGGTCTCCAACGCAGGCGGCGCGGCAGCCCGTCCCTTCGAGACCCACTTCAACGCTCTCGACGAGGACTTCAAGCTCCGCATTTCCCTGGAGCTCTACCTCAAGCGCCTGATCATCGGCGGCCTCGAGCGCGTCTATGAGATCGGCCGTGTCTTCCGCAACGAGGGCCTTGACACCCGCCACAACCCCGAGTTCACCCTCATGGAGCTCTACCAGGCCTACACCGACTACCACGGCATGATGGACCTGACCGAGGACATGTACCGCTACCTGGCCCAGGAAGTCTGCGGCTCCACGACCATCACCTACAACGGCACCGAGATCGACCTGGGCAAGCCCTTCCGCCGTCTGACCATGGTCGACGCCATCCAGGAAGAGACCGGCATCGATTTCGACCAGGTCACGAGCGACGAAGAAGCCAAGAAACTGGCCGACGAGCGTCACATCGAGTATGAGGACCGCCACAAGAAGGGCGACATCGTCAACCTCTTCTTCGACGAGTTCTGCGAGGACAAGATGATCCAGCCCACCTTCATCATGGACCATCCCATCGAGATCAGCCCCCTGACCAAGAAAAAGCCCGGCGACCCCTCCAAGGTCGAGCGCTTCGAGCTCTACATCAACGGCTGGGAGATGTGCAACGCCTACTCCGAGCTCAACGACCCCATCGACCAGCGCGAGCGCTTCGCCGCCCAGGACGCCCTGTCCGAGCAGGGCGATGAAGAAGCCCAGCACACCGACGAGGACTTCCTCTACGCCATGGAAATCGGCATGCCCCCCACCGGCGGCATCGGCTACGGCATCGACCGTCTGACCATGCTTCTTACCGACAGCGCGGCCATCAGGGACGTCCTGCTCTTCCCGACAATGAAAACTATTAAGGATTGACCGCATAACTACGCGGTTTGCAGCGGTTTTTTGTGTATCAGGTACAACAAAAGTACAACATTTTTTAGATGAATTGTTGTAGTTCGAAGTACTACTTTTAATTAAAAAGGACATTCCCAAAGAGAATATCTTTGGGGATGTCCTTTTTTTGATACGGTCAGGAACTATCAATCAGGCACCAAGGAGGTGAAAAATGAACAGTAGAACAGCGTCAGGTGCAGCAGGACACATGAAACAGCACATAGAAAAAACCTGCCGGAAAGGAGGCTGCCATGATTAAGCTTCGCTGGATGGGAACGCCCGACGAACTGGTCTGGTTCCGCAGGCATCTGGAGGAGGATCAGAATCTCCGCCTCGAGAACGTCTCCCGCATTCTCCCGATCCGGACATCGAACCGGCACTTCAGGATGATGGGGGAGGTCTGTATTGCAGACCCTTCAGAAGGTATCAGCGGCAACGAACAGGAAATCAAGGGAAAAGCATAAAGGACAGGTGAGAACATGTGCAGAATCATTTCAATCGTAAATATGAAAGGCG
>JBGUNJ010000072.1:0-10690 GCA_045117315.1 Lachnospiraceae bacterium
GGATTGTACCCACGATGAAGCGAGTTTCCCTTTTTGCGCGCGTATCCCACGACTGAAGTCACGGGTATTGCGCGATGAAGAATAAAAGAGTTTCCTGACACTTACCTCCTAATGGTCACGGAAACTCTTTTTCTTTTATTGAATGTATTTATTCTTTGTCTTTTTTATCTGTTTTCTGTATCTTATGCCTTTTATCTTATGTCTCTTCGATATAGCATCCCCCTTTCTTTGTCTACGAAATGTTATGGCTGATCAGGTAAGAAAGTCCCTGATCATATCTGCGTAAGCCTGGCCGATGGGCAGATCATAGCAGACCTTGATCCGGTTTCTGATCGTTTTCACTGCTTCCATTTTAATCGGGTCATACCCTTCTTTTTCATAGGTCTCTTTCCAGATTCCCACCCCGCGTTTCTGCCAGGCAGGCAGTTTATCATAGTTGATGCCTCTGGAAAACAGAAGCTCGTTTTTAAAACTGACCCCTTTGCCTGTCAGTTCCTTTGTCGCCTGCCTGGCTGTTTTTCCTTCTTTTCGCAGCATCCAGTAGCAGCAGGAGTTCAGGGCGTTCCTGTTGGCATCCTCCTGTCTCCAGCGGAAATAATCCTGTACCTTTGCGATGTTGGGAAGCGGAACCACCCTGCAGTCAAAAACCGCAGTCTGCCCCAGCATCAGAGAAAAGGCGGCGCTTGCCTCTCCAGCCAGTGTGGAATTGAATTTCCTTGTCTTCCTTCCGAAGGCGTCCTCCTCCGGCTCAAA
Organism: Lachnospiraceae bacterium; assembly: GCA_045117315.1. Taxonomy (GTDB): domain Bacteria; phylum Bacillota; class Clostridia; order Lachnospirales; family Lachnospiraceae; genus CAG-791. The sequence continues at coordinate 754 of JBGUNJ010000072.1, forward strand.
GAGCAGGGATATCTCATCGCTTTCCGTATATGCAAAAATGACACGGAATCCGCAGTCCATCAGGGCTTTCGCCGTATTGACCATCAGATCTCTGAAGCGGACGTCAAAAGGTGCCTCGAATTTGCAGACTTCCTTCGTCAGGCGGGTGAATCCCCTGCCGTCAAGCCTTGCCGCAAGATACATTTCCGGCAGAATCACCTGATCCAGGGACTGCTCGTAAATACGCATTTTTTTATCAAACTCATCAAAATTCATTTCTGCTTGTCTCCCTCCGCTTCTCCTTCCATAAAACGCTCACTGCTCTTATTGAGTCAAGAGTATGTTGCGAGATGATTATCAGATATCACTTAATACAGAATAAACTGCTTTCACAAAATAGTCATTCGACCCGTAGTATAAATGAATAGTATAAAATCAATCAGGTCACTGTCAGATAATCGCTTATTACGCTATAATGATTCCATGGTCAAAAGCCTGGAAAAAACAATCTTCTCACCCCTTTCTGCATAAATATGCCGGAGATACAAAATAAAGAATGGAGGATTGAAAAGTCATATGAAAAAAGAGACGAATACGATCAGTGATATCATCAGCCGCAACGGCATTATGGTCATCGACGGCTCGATGTCCACAGCTCTCGAGCATCTGGGAGCCGACCTGAATTCAAAGCTGTGGACCGCCAGGGCCCTGGCGGAGTCCCCGGAACTGGTCAGACAGGTACACCTGGATTATTTCCGCGCGGGCGCGGACTGCGGGATCACCTGCAGCTATCAGGCGACCATCCCAGGGCTGACCGCAAACGGGTACACGCGTGAAGAGGCGGAGAAGCTGATCTCCCGCTCTGTTGAGATATTCATCGAAGCCCGTCAGCAGTGGTGGGAAGAGGAAGGCGAAAAGGCAGGACGCGCCTGGCCCCTGTGCCTGGCAGGCATCGGACCTTACGGCGCCTATCTGGCAGACGGATCCGAATACCGGGGAAAATACGGAGTAGGCGATGATGTCCTGGACAGCTTCCACCGGCGCAGAATGGAAATCCTCCATCAGGCAGGCGCGGATATCCTGCTCATTGAGACCCAGCCCTCTCTCCATGAGGCTCTTCTGGCGGCAGGCATCGCAGAGGAACTGGGAGCAGACTACTGGATCAGCTTTTCCTGTGCGGACGAAAAACATATCTGCGAGGGTGACCCCATCCGCAAGTGCGCGGAGGTCTTCGCAAAAGACCACCCCCACCTGAAGATGATCGGCGTCAACTGCACCAAGCCTGTCTATATCTCCGGCCTGATCAAAGAACTGCGCGCCGGCCTTCAGGCTGCGGGAAGCACTCTTCCCATCGGTGTCTACCCCAACAGCGGCGAAGAATATGATCCCGTCACCAAGTCCTGGCACGGCACCGGAGACGCGAAAAACTTCGGGGAATACGCCCTCGACTATATGCGGGCAGGAGCGGATGCCGTCGGCGGCTGCTGCACGACAGTAGCTTCCCACGTGGAGCAGGTCGTCGCAGCCAGAAAAGCCTTCATCGACGGCGGCAAGGCCCGCGTGATGATTCCATGATTTACGGCGGCAGGGCCCGCGTAATCATTCCCTGACTCACGCTGAGTCTGACATTGTATCATGTCACTGTCTGCGCAAGGATCTGGCAGAGCTTCTGAACCTGATCCACCTTCTGCCGCGGCATTTCTTTTCGTCACTGAAAAAAACATTTCAAGGGGGAAACACTATGGCTGCGCCTACTGATTTTGAAAAAACTATGGCTGCGTTTACTGATTTTCTGTACAGGATCGATGATTTTATGTGGGGTACCTGGATGACTGTCCTCCTGGTCGGCATCGGGATCATCCTGAGCATCCGGTTCGCTTTCCGCTACCAGCGCAAAATCATCTTTAATTTCAAAAACACTTTCGGCAAGATCGGCGCAAGCGGCGAAGGCGAAGGCACGATCTCCGGCTTCCGGGCGGCCTGCACCGCGCTTGCCAATACAGTCGGCACCGGAAATATCAGCGGTGTTGCTACGGCGATCGTCTCGGGCGGTCCCGGAGCCCTGGTCTGGATGTGGGTCTCCGCCTTTTTCGGCATGTCCACCAAAGCCTGCGAAATCATCATCGGCCAGCGATACCGTGAGCATTACAAAAAATCCATGAATGAGTATGTCTGCGACCGGTCCTTCGTCCTCAAAAACGCCTTCGGCTGGAAAAAGGGCGCAGTTCTGCTGGCAGTCTTCTGCTTCGTGTTCGGTCCCTGGACCTGCTGCGTCCAGACTGAGGCCGTGACCAGTTCCATGAGCCAAGCCTTCGGAATCAATCCCCTGATCTCGGTCATCATCATCGGTATCACCTGTATCGTGACGATCTGGGGCGGACTCAGACGCATCTCGGACGTCATGTCCCGCGCCGTTCCCATCATGGCGGTCCTCTACATCATCATGGGCCTGGGTGTCCTGATCCTCAATTTCCAGCATATACCCGCAGTCCTCGCCCTCATTTTCAAGAGCGCTTTCAGCCCCACTGCCGCTGTCGGCGGCTTTGCGGGCGCCACTGTCCGCGACGCGATCCAGTATGGTGTCGCGCGGGGCATCTATTCCAACGATGCAGGCACCGGCTACGGCATGATCGCACACGCTTCCGCCCAGACTGATCATCCGGTCCGCCAGTCCCTCTGGGGCTGGGGTGAGGTCTTCATCGACACCTTCATCATCTGCTCGATTACAGCCTTCACAATCATTATGACCGGCTCCTATACCACCAGCGATGCCACCAGCGGCGCCCTGACGACCGTCGCTTTCACCAACGCCTACGGCGTGATCGGAGGCAAACTCACCGCGATTGCCATCGCCGTCTTCGCCTGGACGACCATCATCGGCATGTATTATACCTGCGAGAAATCTGTCAACTACGCCTTCGGTGACACCGAAAACAATAAAAAAATGATGCCGGTCTACATGATCTACTACATGCTTCCCTGCGTCATTTTCTACAATATCGAGGCGGAAGCCCTCTGGGCCTTCACGGATATCCTCTCCGCCCTCTATGTGTGCATCACAGTTTTTATCATCGTTGCCAAACACAAAGAAATCTTCCGTCTCTTCGACGATTTCTGGCAGCGCTACCTGCCCGAAAAAGAGGCCGGCAAAAATCCTCCCTATGTCACATTTGACTGCAGGGAGGACAACTGAATCCGCCGCCGGCTTTTCTCCATCAGCAGTGTTGATTCAGAACAAACTCAGGACAAACTCGGGACTGTCTCAGGACAAACTCGGGACAGGCCCGGGCAAAAATTTAATGTGCAAAGAAATCAGAAGATCAGGCAGACAGGCTGCATCGTTTTATTCGTGGCAGAGCCTCGCTTTTGGTACATTTAAAGGTCCCGCAAATGACGCATCGTCACTTGCGGGACCTTTCCTTTGATCCTCCGCGTTTAGCCCTGCCGCATTATTCGGGGATGCCGCCGTTGTCATTCCAGTAAGCGTCAAATGCTGTCCATGCGTTATTATCGACGCAGTCGTCGATACAGTCGAGGTATACGCCGTCAAATCCCTGGGCGATGATCCTGTCGATAGAGGATGTGTTGTCACCGGTCGTTTTGTGGGCGTATTTGCCGCCGCCGTTAATGATAATGTCTCTCCATTCTTTGTGCCAGTATTCCACGTAGGCTTCTTCGGGGAAGTCCTGTTCGAAACCGAAGACCAGCCAGACGGGGATGTCGGTATGATCGGAAGATGGAGCGGCAAAGGGAGTGTAGACGGCGCTGTTGCCTTTGTCGGTGATCGTGCCGGTTTTCATGCTGTAGTAGGAGTTTTTGTTGTCGGGGTCGATCCAGAGCCAGTCGTCCTGGCAGTACCAGCGGTTCTGTTCGGCGCTTCCGACGGAGAGGTAGGCGATGACCTGGCGGCGGCCGCCGTCGGGTTTGTGTTTCAGGCTCTCGATCTCTTCTCTGGTCAGGGGAGTCTGATCCTCGGGGAGGGCTCTGTGGTTGTAGAAGGAGTCGATGTAGATGACATCGTAGTCCGAGTTCCTGAGGATATTGAGCCAGGTCTCCCTGCCCGCGTTCTCGTCGAGGCCGGCGGCTCTCCACCACCAGTCCCATTTGTCCCCATATTGCGCGATGGGCCCCGGCGACGGTCTCGTCGCCCTCATCGCCGACGGGGGTGTATCTTCCGTTTTCGGAAGGAACGAGAAGGCCGCAGGCATAGGGGTCGGTGATCCTGGTCCGGTCTCCATCTCCTTCTTCAAAACACTCACCCGTTGCTTTTCGTGTTCCGATCAATGTTAAAATTCACGTTAAAAGTCATTGCATGATCCATTGTCAAACGACTTCACCGGCGGGGGATTTCCGCGCCCTTTCGATAATCAGAATCCCAGGCTGTCATTGACCAGAATGACGTGGATCCTGCCGGGATGTTTTGAGTAGCGGGTGATCAGAAACTGACAGCAGATGGTGTCTGGGGATTTGCAGTTCATGCAGGAACCGGTCGCTGAACAAGGAGTCTTCAGCCCGAATCTCTGCGCATTGATGGGTGCAGCCACATTGCGTGCCCGCTTCATGGCACCGTCCACATCGTCACAAATCTTGTTCATTCCGACAATGAAAAGTACGTGTTTGGGACCCTGGGCAATTGCCGAGACGCGGTTGGCGTTTCCGTCGATATTGACGATGATTCCGTCCTCTGTCATGGCATTGGCACTGGCGAGGAAATAATCCGCGTCATAGGCCGCCAGCATGGCAGCGCGCTTGTCTTCCATCTTATCCCTGTCGATAAAATGATAGTTTCCTTCCGCGAGAGCTTTAGGAAGGCCGATCTCATGCGCGCTCATTGCGCCGCCCATCGTGACTGTGTTTCCCTCCGGGATCAGTTCCAGCGCGATTTTGAGCGCTTCTTTCTTGTTTGCCGCGTAATAGCCGGTCATGTTGCGGGATTCCAGTCCCTTGATCACCTTCTGAGCCAACAGTTCATTCCTTTTTACGATATTTTCGTTCATTTTCTTCCTCATTTCCTCAGCGCGAAACCGTTTTGACGGTACGGGCCTCTTTTTGCGGGTTTTCTCTTCGATTTTTAATCTTACCATATATCGATGGTTTTAATAAACTAACTCCAAAACCTCTCTGCCCTCCTCAGTCCTTTTACACGCATAGCTGAAATAAGACGGATCATTCTTGCAAGGCATTCATTCCATGATAAAATTATTACATGGTAAGGCACCTGCGGACGTCTTCGTCTGCCGGGGCATACGCACCGTTTCGATGAATGAAATAGAGAATCTTTTCAATGCGTAAGCAGTCACGTGTTTCAGTGAGGTGTCATTATGTCAAAAAAACTGGGTAATCTGATCAAAGAAGCGCGCACGGCAAAGGGGCTCACGCAGGCAGCTCTGGCGGATCAGACCGGCGGAATCACTTCCTCGGACATCAGCAAAATCGAAAGAGGTGAGAAAGAGCCTGCGCAGGATGTGCTGAAAAAAATGGCCAAAGTACTGGGTGTCACACAGAAATCTCTTCTGGAGGCAGCCTCCGGCAGCACTGCTTCATCGGGGAAAAAGCCTTCCTCCGGAACTACCGGAAAAACTGCCGGAAAAACAGGTTCATCGGGGAAAAAGCCTTCCTCTTCCTCCGGTAAAACTTCTTCCGGAAAGACGTCTTCCTCCGGCAAAACCTCTTCGTCCGGCAGCCTGAATCTCACAGCCACGGAAAAGAGGCTGGTGGAGCTCTACCGCAAGGCCGACAGCAGTACCAAAAAGGCTGCCATGAACCTGCTGAAGGGGGATGGGAATCCGCTCGAACTGCTCGGTACAATGCTGACCTCCGGTTCGGATGTCTCTGAAATGGCTTCCGGTCTCTTCGGTTCACTTCTGTCCGGAAAAAAGGAAATGCCTGAAGAGCTGACGCGTTCACCCCAGGCTCCGGAGGAAGAATAAAAAAACGCTCGATAGCGTTTTTTTTCACTCCGGAAGTTTTTCCGAGAAGGAGAGATGAGGGGGACGGTTCTGTGTCTCCTTTGACAATGCCTGCGCACTTGCTTGCTCCGGCATGGTGAAAAAGAGCGAAAAGCTCTGAAAAAACAGACAGATTTGATAAGATAAGCGGCCGCAAAGGCGGATAATCAAGCGTATCCGTCTTTACTGCCGCTTTCTCGTTCCTTTAATATATTCGCGGCTATGAGCATGGCTCACGGCCCCATATGATTAAAGCTGCGTGCCGCTTCGCGCATCCCGTGCTCACAGACCCGGTATCCTCCTTCTGATCTCACTAAAATCTATGGCGCATCTTCCCTGCGAAAGATGAACAGGCACTTTGCCGTCAAAAGTATATATTTCCGGTTCCTCTCCGTTTTCAAACAGATCAAACAGATATACTTCCACTGTCCGTTTTTCCGGGGAAACCAGCCACACCTCCTTTACACCGGCTTGCCGGTATTTGAAGAGCTTCAGGTGCCGGTCTCTGAAGGCAGTTGATCTGGAGAGAACTTCGATCACCAGGTCCGGAGGGGTCGTTGCCCTCACTGCAAAAGCCTGTGATGGATCCCGGCAGAATACCATGACATCCGGCTGAACGACCGTGTGGAGATCAAGCTGGACATCAAAGGCGGCCGCCTGAACACTGCAGGGCATTCCATGGTCTTCAATGCACTGAAACAGTTCTCTCCAGATCAAAAGAGAAATCTGCTGATGAATCCCGGTCGGCGATGCCATATCATAATAATGCCCGTCTATCATTTCCACCCGGCGCTCATCCGGAAGGGCAAGATAATCTTCAATCGTATGAAGAGGTTCTGTAAAAAGAGGGTTCTCCCTGCGGTGTGTCTCTGCTTCATATTCCTCATTTCCGCATTGGACAGAATATCCATAAAGCCTGTCTGTCTCATGAATGGCCCCGGAACCTTCTTCGGCAGCATTCTTCTCCGTTTTATTCTTCACCAATCCTTCCCTGCCTCTCGATTTGAGAGCCAGTTCCAAAGCCCTCACAGTATCGATTCTGGGACGTTTTGTCGTGCCTCCAAGCACCTTGCCGACAGTGGACAGGGGAACATTTGAAAGGTCAGCAAGTTCCTGATTTGTCAAGCCCAGAAGTTCCTTCTGTTTCTTGATTTCTTCAATCGTCATCATCTTCATCAATCCCTTTATCCTCAAAAAACTCTCAAAAATGATGTGAACTGTAAATATTGGAATTTGGGTTTTCCCAAAAACTCTTGAAATGAGGTTTCCCAATGAAGCTTTCAGGAGTTTATCGATGATTACAGAGCAAACAGGAAAATCCAATATGCGCTGTTACGCTATATGCGGGTCAGGCAGTTGACAGGTTGATGTACCCGGGGAGGACTATAGTCGACTGAGGTTTTACGCGTCGTTTCGTCAGCCACACGTAATTCCTTTTTCCATATTTGGAAATATCCGGAAAGCCAATCTCTTTTCGCCTCTAACGATAATTCTATTTATTCATGTTGTCAAGGAACAAAATGGATGTATATATCTGGTACGGCTCCAAAAATTTCCATATATGGAATTCATCCTCCATATTGACAGTGCCGCAGTTTGATGTATAATATTAATTACCTTTAAGGTAATTAATATTATACCAAAGGAGCTGTTTTGAAAGTTATATTTGCATCCGACAAAATCGAATTGCAGTGCACAACCCTGAAAGAAGCCTTGAAATTGTTTGGAGGAAACCGTGCTCTGGCCATTAGCCTCCTTGCGCGAATCAATGCCCTTTATGCAGCTGAATGTATCAGGGACATTATTGTACAGCCGGCTTTTCATTTCCATAACCTGGGAATCAAAAACGGCCAGAATCTGACAGGTTTATTTGCATTAGATGTCAAGACGCGAAAAGATCCGTGGAGGCTCATACTCCAGCCACTTGATGAAAATGAAAAGCCCTTTGTGCCCTGCCACATTGACGAAATATCAGGTATTGTGAAAATCATAAAAATCATGGAGGTCAGCAGACACTATGAGTAATTATTTTGAATACCACGACACGATTGCTTTCCATCCCGGCTATTACATAAAAGAGATCATAGATGAAAGAGCTATGACTCAAGAGGAATTTGCCAGAAGGCTGGGAACAACTCCCAAAACACTCAGCCTGCTGATTCGGGGGGAGCAGAGTCTGTCAGTGGATATTGCTATTAAGCTGTCGCGACTCCTCGACACCAGCATTATATACTGGCTGAATCTGCAGAACGCCTATGATGCACTGACAGCGGAATACAGTTCGGATTTGGAACTCGAGGAGGAAAAACATGTCCTGAGCTATTTGGACTACAGAGAACTCACACAGCTCTATTCCCTTCCGGATTCTCAGAAATCCAAAGCGGATCAGGTTCTCCGTGTCCGCCGGTATCTGGATATTTCATCACTTACAACATTGAAAAAGAAGGATATGGCAGCTCCCTTCCGTTCATTGAAAGTGCCGGTCCCAGAGCAGAAAACGATACGTGCAAACGCCACTGTGCAGATTGCTGTTAATCGTGCCATGGAAACAATAAATCCTGCTATATCAGAGATTCCCCACTACAGCAGGATCCGATTAAGAAGAAATGCGCAAAAGGCTTTGTCCCTGACCAGAGAACATAGTGGGGTGTGCTCTGCTCTGCGGCAGACATTTCTGGAATCCGGTATAATCCTGGTGATTCTCCCCATTCTCCCCGGAACAGACATCAGCGGGGCAGTCAGAAAAATAGGGAATCAGGTCCTGCTTCTGATCAGTGAAGACAGCCTTTCCTCTGATCTGTTCTGGTACAGGCTGTACAGGGAAATCGGAAACATTCTGTCCGGAGAGTATGGGATTACCTTTGAAGACGCAGCCGGGAATAATGATTCCGCATGTATTTTTGCGGAAAATACACTTATATCACCTTCTCTCTACCGGGACTTTGTCAATATAGGACATTTTGACACTGCGTCTATTAAAGCCTTTTCCGACCAGATCAGCCGAACTCCCGGCATCGTTCTGGGGAGACTCAAAAGGGACGGATATCTGAACACCTTCGACCGGTCATTGAGACCGCTGATCTGCACATACACTGTTTGACCGGACGCACTCAGGAATCAGCATTTTTTATATCTCTGCACCGGCTGCAGTTCAATAAGGTAGAGGCCGCCACGCCGCCCTCTGCCTTACGGCAGCCCTGCGATAAAGAAAAAACCGGGACATCCGCTGAACGCGCTGACCCCTGTGTAATTCAGTTTGCCGACTGAATTGATCTCCGTGAGTTTTTCGCAGTTGTGATGTACCCACGGACGACTTCGTCGGCCGGGGTTTTACGCGCCGTTTCGATGAAATCAAATTTCGGTGAATATAATTAAGAATCTATTTTTATGCGCAAACAATCACGTGTTTCAGTGAGGTATCATTCTGTCAAACAAAAATGTCCGCAAATGCCGGGTTTGTTCGAGCATTTGCGGACATTTTCAGAGTTCTCTCACAATGAACAGAGTACTGCTTAACAAGTCCACCAAAGGATTATTTACGCTGAATGCGCAAATATGTCCTTGAACGAGAATTTGTGGAGCGCTGTGTACACTATGCTTACTTCACAGTAACCTTGCAGGTTACCTTCTTGCCGCTGCCATCTTTTGCTGTCGCTGTAATGACCGTCGACCCTTTGCTGATTCCCTTGACGACTCCTGCCGCAGTCACTGTTGCAATTTTTGCATTGCTGGTTTTCCATGTGACTGCCTTGTTATCGGCGTTAGTCGGAGCTGCCGTCACTTTGAGGGTGAAAGTCTTTCCTTTATTCAGTGTAATCTGTGTCTTGCTGAGCGTAAGCTTTGTGACAGGCTGCTTTACTGTAATCCTGCATGTCGCCTTTACTCCGCTTCCGTCCTTTGCTGTCGCTGTGATGACAGTTTGTCCTTTACTGATTCCCTTGACGACTCCCGTCGCAGTCACTGTTGCAATTTTGGCATTGCCGGTTTTCCATGTGACTGCCTTGTTATCT
>JBGUNJ010000073.1:0-17480 GCA_045117315.1 Lachnospiraceae bacterium
AAGCCGTAAGTCAGCAGACCGCGTCATGGCATCTGTCAGCAGCTGGCTTGAGCGCAAGCTGTTCCTGCGGGTCAGTGCAACAAAGACGAATGTTGTCAGGCCAATGAAGAGTGAATTCCTTGGGTTCGGTTTCTGGAAACAGAAGGACACATGGAGATGTAAACCTCTTGAGAGCAGGAAACTGAGACTGCGGGACAAAATCCGTGCGGTCACCTGCAGGCGCAAAGCGGCGGCGGTCCCATTATCGGTCACGGTCACTAAAGTAAACCAGATACTGCGAGGCTGGATAAACTACTACGGTATAGGAAGTATGAAGAGGTACATGGCTGAGATTGGTCAATGGGTCAGGCACAGGATTCGTGTAATCATGGTCAAACAGTGGAAGAAACCGAAGACTATCTTTAAGAGCCTGCGGTGGTACTGTACTATGTTTGGCTTCCGTTTCGACGATGAGGCGCTTTTCAAAGTCGCCAATTCGCGACAGGGACTATACAGACAGTGCAATGGAGATGTCATAAACTACATCCTGAGTCCGAAAGTACTCGGGATGAAATTAAAATGCAAGGGGAATGTCACGGTTTACCCGGGACTGGTTGACCCCCTTGCATACTACCTCAGCAAGACTCGATATTAATTTGCAGTTAATGTAGCGCCGGATACGTGAACCGTACGTCCGGTGCAATGGGAGGGGCGGAGCCATTCGGCTCCCCTCTACCCTATTGTGATCAGCTCTTTTTCCGCTTTGATGTTCCCTTGGTGATGCGGCAGTTCCCCCGCATCTTCCAGTCTGTTATCCTCTCATAATCAGTATAAAATCCCAGGAAGCGGTGTATATCATCGGTCAGGTCTGTACGTGTATACGCCGGGTGGTATGAGTCTTCGTTTGGGTATTTTGCGATATCCATTTCCCTGAGGCAGTCCATGATCTGCCTTTCTGTATAAGTGGATCCAAGATTGCGTTCAAGGATACGGTAAAACAGCAGGGAGATGAAAACAATGAGGAAATGGGCGCAGATACGGTCCTTCCGCCCGAGGTAGACCGGCCTTGCGCGCATTTCAGTCTTTGTTATGCGGAAGGATTCCTCGATCTCCCATCTGCCTTTGGTGATCTTCAGGACATCAGAAGTATCTGCTTCCTCAAGGTTGTGCATTGTTGCGTAGAAACCGTCAAACCTGGCTTCTTCAGCGACAGCCTTCTCATTGATCTGATACTTTGTGCAGGCTGCTTCTTCGCCGTTCCTGGTGGTACTTTTTGCCTTTACGAACCGGCGGAAATCATTCTGTCCTCTTTTTTCTATCCTTGAACTGCCCTGCAGGATAGCCTTTCTGGCCCTTTCGATCTGCGCATTGCGGACACTCAGGGTGTAGTCCCTGTATTTGAGGGAAAATGTCACCAGGAGCGTCTGGTTAAAAGAGATATCTCGTTTTTCATCGTATGATTCAACGAATTTCTCTTTATAAAAGATCTTATCGTAGTACTTTTCCCGGCTCTCATCTGTCTCTTCCAGTTTTGTGATGTCATACTGGCGGCGGACCTTCGTGTCTTCCCCATCCATGTACCAGCCGGTCGGGGAGAGGCACCATTCCTTTTCTTCCGCAGACATCTTTTTTATGGAGACTGTCGTGATGAAAGCCCTTCCGGCAAAGTTGTTGAACCTGCGGTTCTCTTCGCTGGAGAGGCCGGCATCGGTACAGATGATAAAATCATGGATGCCGTAGCCCTGGAGGATCTTTTTTTCAATAGGGACCATGGTCATCTGTTCGTTGCGGCTTCCGCTGGTGACGATGATGGCGACCGGGAGGCCTGTGAGATCCATGAGGAGCCCCACCTGGACGACAGGGGCAGGCTGGTGCTGCTTGGAGTGTGCGTACTTCCGCAGGCCTTTTTTTTCCTCCATCTTTTCGAAAGAGCTGTCATCTGACGGATCATCTTCTGACAACGGCAGGTCTTCATCCTCCCTTTCTATCTCGAAATAATAGTTGGTACAGTCGTAATAAACGATGCCAGCCTTCCTGTCCACAACTTTCAGGCTGTTCCTGTATAAACTCCGCTGGATCTCGTCAAAGTGTTCATTGATCACAGAGAGAGCACGAAGTACCTGGTGGTATTCAAAATCCGGATGTTCAAAGAGCTTTTTGGAAAGTTCAGTGACCCTGAGTTTTGATCCGGGAAAGAGGATTTGGCTGTAGATCAGCCTTGAAAAGATAGCATCCAGGTCAAAATCGAAGCAGTGCTGCCTGGCTATAGCCCTGCAGATAGAAGGGAACCGGAGATCATAGTAGATCTTCTGGAGGGGAAGGTATCCTACATTAAAGGAATTTACCTCGCCTTTGGGGATCCTGACGTTGTCTCTGGCAAGGACGTAATGACGGCCTTCCGGATCATTTTCTTCACGGGCTTTTATATCCAGTTCGAGAGCGCGTTCTTTTGCCCACTGTTTTGGATCATCGCAGCCATGTGCTGCGATGATCTCTTCAGCAGTCCCCAGTTTTTCAACTGTAGTAGTAGAGTGCTTCCCGTTTTTGATGATGTCTTTAAGGATATAGAATCTGCCTTTTACCTGAACAGCATGTAAACTCATAGTCATTGCTCCTATATATGGTGATCTTATAATACTATTATACACCATTTAGGAATTTAGGAATAGTAGGAAATGTAAATTTGACCCAAAAAAACAGGCGCCATGCGCCTTTCAGAGTTTTAGGGTGTCAAATACCCGAATAATTGTTTAATTTTTCTGAAATTTCAAACAATTTAAAATTTACGCCAGAAGTTGATTGACAATTGAGCAAATAATGGTATAATAAACACATCAAAACGATAGACGTTACCCGGGTATGAACAAATACGATCGTCGATTGAAACTGTTGTTAAGTCGAAGAACCGTTAATTGTGAAAGTCTTGAAGTATTTTATTAACCATAAGATTTGACAGGATTTATTCCCGTTGATCTGACTGTAACTTAAGGAATCTGGGTAAAGGAGGTACAGTCCGAAGTACACTTGAATTTTTATCACAGGTATTTTTCAGAGACTGAACTGTTGAAATCCAGGAAAGGAAGGTACGGACCAATTATCTAAATAGTTTTAGCTCTATAAAGTTCGTATCAAAGATGATCCGATATTTGCAGAGAGTTCGTTAAGGGGCAGGTTGCAAATAAGATTTATATAATTTTTCTTTTCGAAACCGGCTGACGGGATGTAGCCCCCGCGGTCAATATTTCGAAAGATTACAGCGAAGATTGTTATTTTTCATCCTGTGAAGTGGTTATTCCGTAAGATGTCTGGGTAACGGTCTGATAGTTGTAATGATCATATTGAAGAAGATAATAAATCTGTAATATCCGGATTATCTGAGAGAGGATCTGCATATCTTTTCGGTGAAAAGTGAATCAGTACATCCCGACTAAGGTGATGAAGAGAATTCCGGGTACCATCTGCAGACGAGAAATGCAGGAGGGAAATAAAGCGGAAGAGACCTGCAGTGAATCAGAAAATAATTTGACACGGAGGTACAAACCATTGGACAAGAATTCCTGAGAAGGGATGTTGGACACAAAGGCGTAAAGAAGCCGTTCAGCATCCCTTCTCTTGTATTTCTTTTTTTTTTGCTTTTCTGAGGGATTTCTGCTGTATTCGAAACAAAAAAACGATTGCTTAAGGATCCTGTCTTCCGGCAAAATCTTTCTTTCCCTGAAGTTTCGGTTTTTCGGAAATTTCAGTTTTCCCAGGGGTCTCTGCCGTTCACAAAAATATCACAGGAATCCGGGATTTTAGATGGCTAATATCATTGCAATCCCCGATAAATCTGCTATCATAATCCGCATAATCTGCGAAAAAAAGGGGGAACTGCGAGACAGGAGGTTATCCTATTATGTGTGGAATATGCGGATTTACCGGAAACGATGTCGATCGTGAGCCGGTCCTGACCAATATGATGAACCGGATCATCCATCGGGGACCGGACGGATCGGGCAAATACCTGGACGAGGGGATCGCCATGGGGTTCAGGCGTCTCTCTATCATTGATCTGAAGGGCGGAGACCAGCCCATGCAGACAGAGGACGGGAAACTGGTGATCTCTTTTAACGGAGAGATATATAATTATCGGGAACTCAGGGAGGTCCTGAAGATCAAGGGACACACTTTCCGCACCAATTCGGACACGGAGGTGCTCCTTCACGGATACAGCGAATACGGGACCAGGGTGCTGGACCGGCTGCGGGGAATGTTTGCCTTCGTCATCTGGGACACGCAGAAGCAGGAGCTGTTCGCCGCGCGTGATATGTTCGGGATAAAGCCCTTTTACTATGCGGAAGTCAACGGAAACTTTGTCTACGGGTCTGAGATCAAGAGTATTCTGGAGTACCCGCAGTATCGGAAAAAGGTGAACCTGCAGGCCCTGGAGCAGTACCTGTCTTTCCAGTACTCCGTGCTTCCGGAGACTTTCTTCTGCGGGATCTATCGGCTTCCTGCAGGGCACTATATGGTGCGCAGAAACGGAAAGGTAAGGGTCACACGGTATTTTGATCCCATGTTGACTCCCCGCCAGAACAAAGGAAAGGATACTGTCAGAGAGGCGGCTTCCGCAGCCGGGCAGGCGGCCGGCTCCATCAGGAGCGCCGTAAAAAAAGCCGGTCCCCTGGCAGGCAGGTCGGAAGGCAGGAAATTCTTCCCGGGAGAAAAGCCTGACCGGGAGAAGAAGAAGGCCGCGGAAGCGGCAACTCACAAGAGGATCGTGAATGAGATCGACCGCGCGGTGCAGGAGTCGATCCGCTACCACATGGTCAGCGACGTGGAGGTCGCGTCCCTTTTGTCCAGCGGCGTGGATTCTTCCTACGTAGCCGCCAATTTCAAGGGCGCCAAGACCTTTACGGTCGGCTTTGACTATGAAAAATATAACGAGATCCCTTACGCGAAGGCCCTGTCCGAAGAAGTGGGGATCGAGAATTACAGCAAGATCATTTCCACGGAGGAGTACTGGGAGGAATATCCCAGGATCCAGTATTTTATGGATGAGCCCCTGGCGGACGCCTCGGCGGCGGCTCTGTATTTCGTGGACCGCGAAGCATCGAAGCATGTCAAGGTCATCCTTTCCGGAGAGGGGTCGGACGAGCTGTTCGGCGGCTATGTGATTTATCACGAACCCTTCTCCCTGGAGCAGTATCAGAAGCTGCCTGCGGGGGTGCGCAGGGTGGCTGCAGCCGCGGTGTCGAAGATTCCGGGTCATCCCAAGGGCAAGGGCTTCCTCATGCGGGGAGCCAGGTCTGTAGAGGAACGCTTCATCGGCAACGCCAATGTTTTCTCTGTGAAGCAGAGAAACAAGGTCCTGAAATACACTACCCCGCACTCCGAGCCCAAAACCCTGACGGCGCCTTTCTACAAGAAAGCCCGCGCCCTTTCCGACCCGGAGAAAATGCAGTATATCGACCTCAATTTCTGGCTGCAGGGCGATATCCTCCTCAAAGCGGACAAGATGAGCATGGCGCACGGCCTGGAGAGCCGCGTGCCCTTCCTGGACCGCGGCGTGTTCAACGTCGCCAAGTATCTGCCCCTGAGCGAGAAGATCAGCAATACCAACACCAAGACTGCTTTCAGGGAAGCGGCCCACAGGTATATGCCCGAAGCGGCAGCGGAGAAAAAGAAACTGGGATTTCCGGTGCCGATCCGCATCTGGCTGCGCCAGGAAAAATATTATGATATTGTCAGAAAAGCCTTCCTCAGCAGTGAGGCGGAAAAGTTTTTCCACACGGATGCCCTGATGGATCTTCTGGATGCCCACTATGCGGGCCAGGAGGACTACAGCCGTCATATCTGGACCGTTTATACCTTCCTGGTCTGGTATCGCCAGTACTTTGTGGAGGGGGCTTGTGCCGTCTCGGTCGAGGATGAACTCGCCATGGAGCACATGCACGAGGAGAAAAACCGCGAAGCCCTCGCCGCGCTCTGACCCGCGCAGCCTCGTGTAACGTTTGCGGTTGTTTTTTCGACGTATATATGTGAAAATAATTAGCAGTTATACCCGCGGCTTCAGCTGCGGGATACGCACGCAGGACTCGTGAGCGGGTTTTGAATGGAAAGACCGATTGAAAGGAGACAGAGATGGAGTTTGGAGTGGTTGTTGGTCTTGCTGCGTTTGGCATTATGACGCTGATCGCGGTTCTGATGGGAATCGTGGCCGCGGTGTCTACTGTATCCGGAATCGATACGAGGGATAATGAAGGTGACTGACCGTTACTGTTAACGCCCTGGCGAGGGCGTTAACAGTAACTTGCGAAAATCGCATTCCAATGCGTTTGAGCGCGCGATTTTCGCCGTAAAACCCGGGTTTTTCCGCTAAAACTGCTCGAAAACACCTCGGGTTTCGTACCGGTCTGAAAAGTAACGACTGACCTTCTTTTTTGACATAAGCAGACAGCGAAAGCGTATAGTGGCAGACAGCATTGACTGTGATGGATGAACAGAGCCGGCATTCCTGTGGAGACGCAGGAAGGACCGGCTTTCTGTATACCTGAAAAAACTGTATGGAGATGCCGCCTATAGTGATTATGGGATCACTGCGCGCAGACCCGTATGGGGCGCAGTGGGAAAATGATCAGGATCGGTTCATGAACCAGCCGGAATCTGATTTGAAAACTGATTTGACGGAAAGCTATTTGGGGACAGGGGAAAATGAGCGCAAACTGGAAGACACTTTTTAATAAAGAAATCCTGAAATTAGGGAAAAGCTACTTTCTGAGTGGCAGAGCAGGGAAGCCTGAAGAGGGATCTGACGGCTATTCTGTCACTGTGCGGGGAAGAAGCAATTACAAAGTGCATCTTTATACGCGATGGGAGAAGGGCATGGAATATCTGGAGGACATGTCCTGCACCTGTCACTATGCCGTATCGGGATACAGATGCAAGCACATGGCGGCTGCGCTTTTCCGGATTGAAGGTGATTTCTACCCCCTATTTGTACAGGACAGGGAAAGAACCCCTGAATCCTCCGGGGAGAGCGGCGGATCAGACAGAACAGCGTCGGAAAACGGCAGAGGCGGAACATCGCAGAATAAGGGAAGAAGCAGCACATATGGGAATGAAGACGGAAGCGGATCATCTCAGAATAAGGGCCTTACAAGGAAAAAACCCGTGACCTCGGAACTGCCGCAGGGAAATGAGCTGACAAAGGGAATCGCCGGGCTTCTGGAGGAGGAGCGGCGGCAGATGGAGGCTGCCCTGGCGGATGAATCCGAAAACCGCGCAGCGAACGGGGTGGACGGAAACGCAGGAGACGGTTCAAAAGGAACAGCGGGCGCCGGAGCGGAAGGCGCCGTAGGAGAATCCGGTCAAACAGACATCTCCCTGACTGTGAGAGCAGCCATGCGTCCTGCCCTGCACATGGAACCTTATCAGTATTTTAGCTGGGAGCGTTTGAGAAGATCAGTGGAGATTGACCCGGTGACAATGGAACTCGCAAAAAAGGTCGCTTCCGGTGCTGATTTCAGAAAAATCAATGTAAAGATCGGCTATCCCCAGAGGAATTCCTGGGAGGCGGAAAAAAGCGAGGGCATGATCGGAATAGCATCTGTCCTGTTTGACAGAAGTCACTCGCATGTGACATTGGTCTTCGATGCAAACAAAATCCGGAAGGAGAAGTGCTCATACTGGAAGTGTCTCGGAAACTTTTACGGGCGGCAGGTCGGTAACCGGATCAGACTCTGTGAACACAGCGCCGCGCTTCTGCTGAAACTCCGGGAGTATCTGGAAAAAGAAAACCCCGGCGATGCCACATCCCTGTCGGGCATGCGTATGATGGACCGGTCAGGGCAGGGGGAGATTTCTCTGGCTGATTCAGAGAATCCGGACCTTCCCGCCCTGCAGATCAAGCCCTTGATCGACATCCCCTCCCGGACGGCAGCGAAGACCTGCATCCCCACAGTCTCTTTCAGAGTGGGCACGACCCGTATGTACAAAGTCAGAAAGATCAGCGATTTTGTGGATGCCTTGAAGGCCGGAGAGGAGATGACATTCGGCTATAAAACCAAGATCCGTCTTAGAGAAGACCTTCTGACAGAGGAGTCTTTGATCTGGTACCGGGTCATGCAGGATGCCCTGAGGGAGGAGCGCCAGCGGAGGACAGCACTTGAAACTCTAATACCCGGAGGCTATGTATCCGGATATGGTTACTCGGTTCAGATTACGGATGCCATTCCTCTCTATGGGGAGACATTGGATTCTTTTTATAAAGCGGCAGAGGGCATGCGTCTGGAATTCTGCCTTCGTGAGGATAAACAGCCCCTGGCGGGGGGGAGAATGACGGAGACAAAAAAGAAGGCTGAGCTTCTCTTCTGCGAAAAAGAGATGGATCTTCAGGTGGAGATCAGTCCCTTCTACTCCGGATTCGAGGGGGGTCCAGGAGGCGGAACTTCGTCATCCATGCGGGGGACCCTGCAGGGTGTCCGCGTCACCGGCCAGGTGCCCAGGCTGATCGAGGGGCGGGATGCCTCCTATTTTGTCGACGAGGAGAACGGGGAGTTCTGCCGGGTTGACCGGAAACAGGTGGAGAAGATCGAGCCTCTGCTGGAGGCTGCGGTCGGCGGAAGGATCGATGCCAGGATCGGGCGCAGAAACCTCAGGGAATTTTATCAGAGGACCCTGCCCCGGCTGCGCGAGGCTGTCGACGTGGTGGAATATGACAGGGAGATCGTGGAATCCTACCTCCCCCCGGATCCTGTATTTGTATTCTATTTCGATATAGAGGGCGGCGCGGTTCTGTGCCGTCCGGATGTGCACTACGGCATGCAGATCCACACGATCCTGGATCTGGTGGACGGTGTGTCCTGGAGCGGCAGGATCGAACTGTATCGGGATGCGGAAAAAGAAAGACAAGCCCTGGATCTCATCCTCAAATACGTTCCGACTTTGTTTGAGGAGCTCCGTGTCCTGATCATAGAGAAAGGCGATGAGGAGCATCTGTTCAATCTGCTGGCTTATGGGCTCGAAGAACTGTTGAACTGCGGAGAGGTGCGCATGACCGAATCCTTCCGCAGGCTGGGCCTGCGCCGGCACATGAAGTTCTCCATGGGCATTTCCGTCGAGAGCAATCTGATGGATCTTCGGGTCCTCTCCGAAGACCTCTCGGAGGAAGAACTGCTCAATATTTTTTATCAGTATCAGAAAAAACGGAAATTCGTGCGCCTGAAAAACGGCGATTTCCTGAAACTGGACCAGAATGAGACAGTCGAGCAGCTTCTGGAGATCATGGAGACCATGGGGGTTTCCCTGGAGGAATTTGTCAGCGGGAAGATGCAGATCCCGGTCTACCGGGCGCTGTATCTGGACAAAATGCTGGAGCAGATGCAGGATGTCTACACCGAGCGCGACACCCGGTTCAGAAAACTGGTCAAGGAATTCAAGACTGTCGAAGATTCGGATTATGAAGTGCCCGTCTCCCTGCGGGGCACGCTGCGCAAATATCAGGCGGCGGGCTATCGCTGGATGCGGACGCTGGATCAGTACGGGTTCGGCGGAATCCTGGCAGATGAAATGGGACTTGGAAAGACTCTTCAGGTGATCACTGTCCTGCTCGCGGACAAGGAGGCAGAGGACGTTGGTGACGGCCGTGCAGAACCGGCTCTTCCTTACGCCGGTGACAGCCAGGCAGAACCGGCCCTTCCTGACGCCGGTGACAGCCGGGCTGAAATGACCCTTGCTGACGCCGGTGACAGCCGGGCTGAAATGACCCTTGCTGACGCCGGTGACAGCCGGGCAGAACCGGCCCTTCCTGACGCCGGTGACAGCCGGGCTGAACTGCTGCCTATGGACACCATGAAATCTGCTGATGTACAGGACGGACGGGACCTTCCCGGCCCGGCCCGGTCCGGGGTATCTCTGGTCATCTGCCCGGCCTCGCTGGTCTACAACTGGGGAGAGGAACTGCGCAGATTTGCGCCGCGGCTGAAAACGGGTCTGGTGACAGGCACGAAAAAAGAGCGGAGCAGGATCATAGAGGATTACCGCAGGTATGACGTCCTTGTCACTTCCTATGACCTTTTAAAGCGGGATATCTATTCCTACAAGGGAAAAAGCTTCCGCTTTGAGATCATCGACGAGGCGCAGTATATTAAAAATCACACCACCGCGGCGGCCAAATCCGTCAAGCTCATCAGCGCGCAGACAAGATTCGCGCTGACCGGAACTCCGATCGAGAACCGGCTGAGCGAACTCTGGAGTATTTTTGACTATCTGATGCCAGGATTTCTTTATTCCTATGCGCGCTTCCAGACAGATATTGAACAGCCGGTAGTCAAATCCGAAAATGAGGAAACCATGCAGCGCCTGCGCCGTATGGTCTCCCCCTTTATCCTGCGCCGGCGCAAGGAGGACGTCCTGCGCGATCTTCCCGAAAAGCTCGAGGAAGTCCGCTATGCCGGAATGGAAGCAAAACAGAGAAAGCTTTACGACGGGCAGGTCATCCGCATGAAAGCAGACATGAGCAAAAAGAGCGAGTCGGACTTCCGCAGGAACCGCCTCCAGATTCTGGCTGAACTGACCAGGATCCGCCAGATCTGCTGCGACCCCTCGCTCATTCTGGAAAATTACGACGGCGGCTCCGCCAAGCGGGAGGTCTGCATGGAACTGATCCGCGGAGTCATCGAAGGCGAGCACAAGGCACTTGTTTTTTCACAGTTCACATCCATGCTGGAACTGCTTGAAAAAGACCTCAAAAGAGAAGGAATCGACTACTATAAGATCACCGGAGCGACACCAAAAGAGCGCCGGCTCGAAATGGTTAAGGAATTCAACGAAAATACCGTCCCGGTCTTCCTCATTTCCCTCAAGGCGGGAGGCACCGGCCTCAACCTCATCGGGGCGGACGTCGTGATCCACTATGATCCTTGGTGGAACGTAGCGGCACAGAACCAGGCGACCGACCGCACGCACAGGATCGGACAGACCCGTGTCGTGACTGTATACAAGCTCATTGCCAAGGGCACCATCGAGGAGCGCATTCTCGAGATGCAGCAAAACAAGGAAAAGCTGGCGGAGGACATTCTTTCGGGAGAAAACATCGCGAGCAGCACGATCAGCAGGGAAGATCTGCTCGATCTGCTGGGCTGATCCGGGGATCAGAGAATTGCCGGCCGGCTCAGTAACTCCTGTGAACGTATTGCGTCTATCCAATTAAAGGGAATCGGTATACGATATATATGCGATATTAATCACACTGACAAAGAGAGTGAGGTTTTGACCATGAAAAAAGAGCTTGCGAAGAAAAAGGAAAGCGGACGTGCCGGATTGATCTGGAAAAAGAGCGCTGTCTGCGTTTTAGTGCTGATCTTATTGCTGACAGCCTGCGGCGGGACCTCGAATAAAAGCAGCAGGGAATATGAAGGGGCGGCAGAACCACAGTATTCTGCCGCTGAGGACAGAGATTTCTCTGCAGAGGAAGATGCTGAATCGGATGAGGAAATGTTCTATGCCTCAGAGAGCGCAGAGAGTGCCGCTGAGCCGGCCGCCGAAGGCGGGGACTCACCGGATATGGGCGGAGGGGTCTCCGGCAGCACAGACCGAACAGACCCGGACAGCCAGGCGGTGGAGAACAGTCCGTCTTCCAACCGCAAGATCGTCTACACCGGAAGCATCTCCCTGCAGACCCTGGAGTATGATAAATCCGCCGCCGGCATTCATGAAAAGATAACAAAGTACGGCGGTTTCATCGAGAACGAGACCACATCCAATGATGATCC
This sequence comes from Lachnospiraceae bacterium, assembly GCA_045117315.1. Taxonomy (GTDB): domain Bacteria; phylum Bacillota; class Clostridia; order Lachnospirales; family Lachnospiraceae; genus CAG-791. The sequence continues at coordinate 11,733 of JBGUNJ010000073.1, forward strand.
CTACTGGTACTACAAGGACCGGCCGGCATCGTCCAGGAACAGGGCGCGCAGGAATACCTACATCACGGCCAGGATTCCGGCGGACAAATTCGATGCTTTTATGGAGGATCTGAAAAAAGACGGCCAGGTGATCAACACCTCTGTCAATGCGCGCAATATCAGTGTGAAGTACGCGACGCACGATGCCTCCAGAAAAGCGCTTGAGATCGAGCAGGAACGCCTGCTCAAAATGATGGATAACGCCAAGACCGTGGAGGAGATGATCGCGGTCGAGGAGAGGCTCACCCAGGTGGAGCGCGAGCTCAATGATGAGAAGACACAGCTCTCCGATATGGACCGGGACGTGAACTTTTCCACTGTGGACATCAGTCTGCAGGAGGTGTTCGAGTATTCCGAGAAAGTCGTCGAGTATACTTACGGGGAGAGGCTGCAGCAGGCTTTCGGAAGGGCAATCAGCGGATTTGTGGAATTCTGGCAGGACCTCATTCTGGTGATTGTCGAGACATTCCCCTTCCTGATCATGCTGGGAATCATCATCTTCGCAATCGTGAAGCTGACCGGCAGAGCGCGCAGACGCCGCGCCGAGAAGCTGGCAAAAAAGCAGAATGCGCAGAATAACCGTGGAGGGTATCCTTATGCAGGACCGCAGGGAGGACCCGGAATGCCCGGAGGACCCGGAATGCCCGGAGGACCCGGAGCCCCCGGAATGCCCGGAGCACCCTGGAAGAAGGGGCGTCCATTTTTCAGAGGACATGCGGACAATCAGGGAAATCCCATGCCGGGACAGCCGCAGGAAGGAGCACAGGCAGGAACACCGGCGCAGACGCCGCAGATGTCACAGCCTGTTCCGGATCCGGGCAGGCAGGAAGAGCAGAGCGCTGCTCCGCTGCAGAGAGGACAGCAGACCACTGGAACAGAGGCTGCGGAAACCGTTAAGAACGGACAGCAGACTGAAGGAATGGAGGCTTCCGACGCCGGAAAACCGGAGAAGTGAAATCCGGTGAAGTGAAATCCGGTGAAGTGACTTCATATGATCTGAAGTCACTGGTGCAGTGCAGAGAAAAATGGAGTTACAGAATAGACCCGCCTGAAAAGCGAGGTGTTTTGCGCGCGTATCCCACGACTGTTATTATCTGAAGTCACGGGTATTACGATGAAAAATAAATCCCGGTGTGAGTACGCAAAGAAGCGGATCGCGACTGAAAGAGGAAGCGGAAAGCGTTTTCGACGTTGCATGTACACGCCCTTCGCGAAGGGCGTGTACATCGAGTAACCTTCCGACGTTACAGTACACGCCCTCGACAGGGCGTGTACTGTAACCCTTCCGACTGTTCAGGAGGCGGTCCGCCTCATTTTGTATGGTCATGAGGGTGGAAAACATGTTATAATTAAATGCTATCCTGTGACAGCAGTTTTAAGACAGCTCAAGGTCTGCATCAATTGAATGTGAGTGTATATGAAATTCAGAATACCTGGTTTAAAAGAATTAGCCAATAGATTGGAAGAGGATGAAATCATCGAAACTGATTCCGCGGAAGAGATGAACGAGGGAACTCCGTACGGGGAAGATGAGTACGAGGGAGGTGCCCCTTTTTTTCATGAGCCTTCAGAAGAGCCGGTCAGAAATGCCAGGGGTATTTCCATGTCCTCGTCCGATGGGACTGGGCAGTATTTTGAGGAAACTCCGGATGCCGGGGACGGGAACCGATCCGGGAGCTTTGTGTCCGGGGACGACGGAACAGGACATGAGGATCATGATTTTTCCGTCCGTGAATCCGCCAGACACACGGCTTCTGCAGGAGACGGAACTTCCGGGAAACGGCCGGCGACCCTGCGTGCCATGCTGACCGGATACGGCCTGTGGGCAGCAGTGATCCTTGCGGTCTGCATCCTGCTGGAACTTTTCTTCTTCAATTACGGACACTGGCACAGGCCGGGCGGCAGAGAACTGACGGACAGGGCTCTTGTGTCGGAAGGGAGCGAGGATCCATACGGATCTGATTCGGAGGAAGGCTCCGGAGAGTCGGCGGACAGCGGACAGCCGGACGGTTTTACCGTCTCCCTGGGAGATGGACTGGAGCGGACAGAATACGGGACTTACCTTGTCACGGATGAGGAAGAGGCGTATTTGAGCCTGCGGAATATTAACGAGAAGGTTGATACACTTTATCTGAACGTGGTGAATCATGATGCGCCGGATGTCCACTACACGATTCTCTTTACGGACGGTGCCAATGCGGATCTGAGGAGCCTGCAGGGGAGGACTGTGGTCAGCGGTGTGCCGGAGAGCCGCTATGTAACGCTTCATTTCGCCGGAACCACCCGCAGCCTGAGAATCAGTTTCAATGCTGAGGAAGGAGATGAACTTCATATCCGCAGGATCCGGCTCAATGTCCGGGTGCCCCTGTTTTTCCATCCGGGAAGGGTCCTTCTGATCTGGCTGATCGGCATGCTGCTGGTCATTTTCGGACCCAGGTCCTGGATTTATACGACCCGCCTGGATCTGCGGGAAGGGCGGCAGCGCTTTCTGGTGGCCGCAATTCTGCTGATCAATATCATTGCCACGGCTTCGGCGGCGAAGGCGGCGGATCCCGTTGTGTGGAGGGAAGACCGCGACGCGCGGGATTATCAGGAAAAGGAGTATGAACTCTACGCGGAAGCTCTGCTCAAAGGACACACCTGGCTGGATATCCGTCCGCCCCGCTACCTCACGAGGATGAGAAATCCCTACGACAGATTTCAGAGAGATGCTGTGGCGGACCAGTATGACGAGAAGGTCCTCTGGGACGTGGCATATTATAACGGCAGATACTATGTCTATTTCGGCATAGTACCCGCGATTTTGTCCTTTGTTCCGGTCCGGCTGGTGACAGGCAGGGCCCTGCCCACCTGGAAGGCGGTCCAGGGCATGGCGGTATTGCTGTGGCTGGCTTCGTTTTACCTGATATATGTGCTGGTCCGGAAATATTTTAAAAAGACGAGTCTTGGAATCTACCTGCTTCTGGCCATGACCTTTGTGTTCGCCGCAGGTGTCATTTACCTGGTCACATTCCCGGTGGTCTACAGTGTGCCCTTTATTTACGGGCTGGTATTTTCAATCGCGGGACTGGCATTGTGGCTGCGGAGTTTTGACCGGAAAGGAAATCCCCACAGGATGAGGATGGCAATCGGATCGCTGCTGATCGCTCTCACGCTGGGGTGCAGACCGACCATGATCCTGTCTGTGGTCCTGGCCTTCCCCGTCTTCTGGGAGCAGATCCGCCAGGGGAAATTTTTCATCCCCAAAAAGGACAGCCTGCTGAATACGGGCGCGGTGATCCTGCCCTTTATTCCCGTGGGGCTCATACAGATGAGCCTGAACAGCGCCAGATTCGGCAGTCCCTTTGACTTCGGAGCGGACTACAACCTGACTGTATCCGACCTGACCAAAAAGACTTATTCGATCGCGAGAAATATTCCGGTTCTGTTTCAGGAACTTGTCCAGCCGCTTCATATCGAGCCCCAGTTCCCCTTTATCACAGGTGTCGAGGTGACCACCGGCTTTCAGGGATATATGTTCAAGGACAAGATGATCGGCGGATTTTTCGCTCTCAACATGCTTGCCCTGTTCTGCTTCTGGATCTTCCGCATCAGGAAAAAGATGCGGGCTCAGAAGGTGTTCGGACTGGCGGCAGTTTCTTTCGCGATCGCGGCCCTTCTGGTCGAACTTGACGTGCAGATCGGAGGCATTTCCCAGAGGTATATGATCGATTACGGGTGGCTCTTTATGATGACCGCGATCCTTGCCATTCTGACGATTCTGGAAACAACGGACAAACACGGGTATTTTGCCTATCTGAAGATCATCCTCGTGCTGACCGTACTCTGTGTGGGTGTCAATTATCTGAGTGTCTTCAGTGACGGACTGGCGATTTCGGTCCGCAGGTACAATCCCGAACTCTTTTATAAAATACAGTACCTCTTGTCACCCATGGGATAAATCATTGCAGCGGATGTCCGTGAGCAACATTCACGCTCCTGAAAGGAATACTTTATGAAAAAAGTCATCATTATCGGCGCGGGTCCGGCGGGTCTGACTGCCGCCTATGAACTTCTGAGAACACCGGACGAATATGAAGTGGTGGTCTTCGAGGAGGGAAGCCAGGTCGGCGGTATCGCCAAGACTGTGAATTATAAAGGAAACCGGATGGATATGGGGGGACACAGGTTCTTCTCCAAGATGCCGGAAGTCAACGCCTGGTGGGATGAGATGCTGCCTGTGCAGGGAGAACCCTCATATGACGACAAGGTGCTTTTCCGCGACTGCACGCTGGCTGAGGGCGGACCTGATCCCGAGAAAGAGGACCGGGTCATGCTGCGCAGGAACAGGATCTCCCGCATCTTTTTCAACAACAAGTTCTATGACTATCCGATTTCGCTCAAGCCTGAGACCTTCACAAACATGGGACTGGGAACAACGATCGAAGCCGGATTCAGTTATCTGGGCAGCATGGTGCACAAGCGCAAAGAGATCTCCCTGGAAGATTTTTATATCAATCGCTTCGGCAAAAAGCTGTATTCCATGTTTTTCGAGCACTACACCGAGAATTTGTGGGGGCGTCATCCCTCACAGATGACGGCGGAGTGGGGCGCCCAGCGGGTCAAGGGCGTGTCTGTCATGGCAGTTCTCAAGGACGCGGTGAGCAAGGCCGCTCATCTCAAGGGCAAAAAGGGAGAGGTCGAGACCTCTCTGATCGAGGAATTCAGCTATCCCAAATACGGTCCCGGCCAGCTCTGGGAGATCACGGCTGAGGAGATCCTCAAGAAGGGCGGCCGCATTGAAATGAATGCCTGTGTGAAAAAGATCCACAAGGGCAAGGGCCGCGTTATCACAGGAGTTACCTGGGAGCGGGACGGTCAGACCTTCGAGGAGACCGGTGATATTTTCATCTCCTCGATGCCGATCAAAGATCTGGTGGGAGGCATGAACAATGTCCCCGAAAAGCCCGCGCAGATCGCGGCCGGCCTGCCTTATCGCGATTACATTACGGTCGGCGTCCTGGTGCCCCGTCTCAAGCTGGAAAACAAGACACACATTTCGACGATCGGCAATATCGTCCCTGACAACTGGGTCTATGTACATGACAGAAGTGTCAGGATGGGCCGCTTCCAGATATTCAACAACTGGTCGCCCTACATGGTGGCGGATATCGAGCACACCGTCTGGGTGGGCCTCGAATATTTCTGCAACGAGGGCGATGACATGTGGACCATGTCCGATGAAGACTTCGCTAAGATGGGAATCTCCGAGATGGTGAAGATCGGCATGATCGGGAGCGAGGACGAGGCGATCGACTCCCATGTCGAGCACGTCAAAAAGGCTTATCCCGCCTACTTTGACACATACGATGAGATCGACCGCCTGCGCCGCTATCTCGACAAGATCCCCAACCTCTATTGCGTAGGCCGCAACGGCCAGCACCGCTACAACAACCTGGACCACTCCATGATGACATCCTTCGAGGCGGTCAAAAATATCCGCAGCGGAAATCCGGACCGCTCCAACATCTGGAACGTCAATACCGAGAAGGTATACCACGAGAAGAAGTGATGTACCGTAAGTGATATAAGTTACTGCCCCTGAACAGGTTCGGGGGCAGTTTTTTTGACTGTAACGGAGACAGGGGACGGTTCCAATGACATTAAGCTAAGCCCCCCCTGTGTCCAAAACAATAGTTTCATATTCAATCAGAGGTGAAATATCCTCTG
>JBGUNJ010000074.1:0-15524 GCA_045117315.1 Lachnospiraceae bacterium
CCCGCGGCGGCCGCTACGGCGGCCTTGCGGTTCTATGTGCTCGTGTGTGGGCGCTCGCAAATGTCCGCAAGACCGGATATGCAAGCATATCCGTCTTTCGGCCGCTTGCTCGCTGTTTATTCATATTGACTTTATTGTACTTGTTGTATACAATAATACATGCGGGTTTTTCAGAATTCAATTACGTCTGCCGGCTGCTGTCCGCGGCGCTGATTTATTTGTCAGAGGCTGCGTTTGTCTTCCGGTCCGCGGTTGTTTTACAACATTATCTTTGTGATTACAGTTACTGCTTTTTGCGTTCACTACACAGACTGTTTCCGTAAACTCAGAATCATTTCGGAAAAGCAATTCCGGTTTTATTAACCGGCGTTTTCATACCGGGACAGCCAGCGCGGAAACGCAAGATCCGCAACGGGGGGATATGATGGATGAATTTGATTTAAAACGGGAAGTCACTGACAAATACTCTCTCAGGGGCCGGGTCTTTTCCAAGATCAGGGACGACATCCTGAGCGGAAGATACAAAGAGCACGAGGAGCTCAAGGAGATCAAGATCGGAAAAGAGCTTGGTGTTTCACGGACTCCGGTTCGCGAGGCCCTGCGCCAGCTTGAGCTGGAGGGGCTGGTTCAGATCATTCCGAACAGGGGAGCCTTCGTGACAGGCATTCATGCCAAGGACGTCAAGGATATCTATATGATCCGGTCCAGGCTTGAGGCACTGTGCGCCAGGTGGGCGACCCAGTACATCACCAAGGAACAGATGGAGGCGATGGAAGAGAACGTCTATCTTGCCGAGTATCACGCAGGCAAGGGGCATCTGGAACAGATCGCCGAACTGGACAGCCAGTTCCACCACATTCTTTACAGCGCCTGTCACTCCAAAATGCTCGAACATCTCCTGATCGATTATCATCAGTATGTACTTCGCGTCCGCAAGAAGACCCTCTCAAACGTCAGCCGCGGAACTGCCTCCAACAAAGAGCACCGCGCCATCATGGAGGCCATCCGGGCGGGAAATGCAGATCTTGCCGAGCGTCTTGCCAGCGAGCACATGACAAACGCCTATGAAAATATGGTGAAAAACGGCCTTTACGATATTTATAAAGAGGAAGGCTGAAAAAACGTATCGAAAATCTTTCTGCTCCGGCAGTTTTTGCCGGAGCACAATTCTGCTCTTTTTCCGGCAAATGCCGTTTTCGCGTTTGACTGCCGGAATCACCCGGGCGCTGACGCCCCGCGGCATTACCGCGGGCAGGCTGCTGCCGGCCTGCCGCATGCAAGGGTCCGGAATCATTAATACTACAAGGAGAATTTTATCATGCAGAAAATAGCTATGACCACGCCTCTGGTTGAAATGGACGGAGATGAGATGACACGCATCATCTGGCAGATGATCAAGGACGACCTTCTGCTTCCCTTCATTGATCTGAAAACAGAATACTATGACCTCGGACTGAAAAAGAGGGATGAGACAAACGACCAGATCACGATCGATGCCGCCGAGGCGACGAAGAGGCTTGGCGTAGCTGTCAAATGTGCCACGATCACTCCCAATGCCGCGCGTGTCAAAGAATACGACCTGCACGCCATGTACAAGAGTCCCAATGCGACGATCCGTGCGGCACTGGACGGAACGGTCTTCCGCGCCCCGATACTGGTCAAGGGTATCGACCCCTATGTCCGCACCTGGAAAAAGCCCATCATTCTCGCCCGTCATGCCTACGGCGATATCTATAAAAACGTTGAGATTCTGGCCGAAGGACCCGGAAAAGCCGAGATCCTCTTCACTGACGGGCAGGGAAATGAAACACGCAAGGTCGTCCATGAGTTTGACGGCCCCGGTGTGATCCAGGGTGTCCACAACACGGATGCTTCAATCGAAGGCTTCGCCAGATCTTGTTTCGCCTACGCTCTCGACCAGAAGATGGATCTGTGGTTCTCCACAAAAGACACCATTTCCAAGACTTATGACGGCCGCTTCAAAGCAATTTTCCAGAAGCTTTATGACACAGAGTACAAAGAAGCATTTGAGAAGGCCGGTATAGAATATTTTTATACTTTGATCGACGACGCCGTCGCGCGTGTCATCCGTTCAGAGGGCGGCATGCTCTGGGCGCTCAAAAACTACGACGGCGATGTCATGAGCGATATGATGGCCACCAGTTTCGGCTCCCTCGCCATGATGACCTCCGTCCTGGTAAGCCCTGACGGAAAATACGAATATGAGGCGGCACACGGCACTGTCCAGCGCCATTATTACAAGCATCTCAAAGGGGAATCCACTTCCACAAACTCCGTGGCCACGATCTTCGCCTGGTCGGGAGCCCTCCGCAAACGCGGCGAGCTGGATAATCTTCCTGATCTCATGAAGTTTGCGGATACGCTGGAGGAGGCAACACTCGAGACCATCGAGAGCGGAAAGATGACCGGTGACCTTGCCATCATCACTTCTCTGGACAATGTCAAAAAGCTCAGCACCGAGGACTTTATCTTCGCGATCCGCGACTGCCTGGCAGAAAAGCTCGGCGCCTGATCCAGGCACATCCCCCGGACTGCAGGAGCTTTATCTTTCACAGGCGGAATCATTTTCCTGACAGTAAATCTCATTCCTCATGAAAAAAAGAATATCGATGATCAAAAAAAAATCGCTCAGGCAGGGATCATTACCCCCCGCCTGAGCGGTTTTCTTTTATTCAGGACTGCTCTGTCTGTTCGCTGAGAAGTTCCCACCGCTCATACAATTCCTGCAGCTGCTCGTCGACAGCCGCCCTCTTTGCGGTCAGGGCGCTGAGCTTTTCGGGGTCTGTGCTGTTCCCGGGAAGGGAAACCTCTTCATCCAGATTTTCGCCCTCTTCCTCCAGGCGGGCAATCTCTTTCTCACACTTTTTCAGGTCATTTTCAAGTTTCCGCCGGCGGGCCTGTTCTTCCTTTCGCTTTTTCCAGTCCTCCATACCCGTCGCGCCGCTTCCAGGGGAATCGGATCCTGTGGAGGCAGAAGAGGCCGCTCCGTTATCGGAGGCAGTCTGGCCGGAAAAGCTGCCGGATGTCTGCGCGGACCTGCCCGGACTGCTGCCCGGACCGTGGAACTGATCAGAGGTGCTGTCCGCAAAGTCTTTTCTGTGGGAATTGTACCGGTCATAACCCTGACGTAAAGACGGATCTTCTGAGGCAGACAAAGCCTTCCTCCCCTTTTGAACGGAAGACAGGCCGGAGCGGAAGCTGTCCGACTGACGCAGGTCCTCGATCAGCTTTTCACCCACCTGGGCAGATTTTTCAACATAGAAATCATAGTTTCCTATATATTTTTCCGGAATCGACTCACTGTTGTTTCCCGGATAATTGACCAGGACCTGGCGGGTCAGTTCCATGATCCTGCTGGCTGTCCTGTTGATGAAATACCGGTCATGTGAGACGAAGAGCACCGTTCCCTCATAGGAATTGAGAGCATTCTCCAGAACCTCTCTGGAGACGATATCCAGATGGTTTGTGGGCTCGTCCAGGATCAGGAAATTGGCCTCGGACAGCATGAGCCTTGCAAGCGAGACTCTGCCTCTCTCTCCGCCGGAGAGCTCCCCGATCAGTTTGAAAACATCGTCTCCCGTAAAGAGAAAGGAAGCCAGGAGGTTCCGCACCTCTGTATTGGTCATAGAAGGAAAGGCATAGGCGATCTCTTCGAAGACAGTGTTGCGGTCATCCAGAACCTGCTGTTCCTGGTCATAGTAGCCTATGTGGACGTTGGTGCCCAGCCGGATATGTCCGGCATCCTGGGCCAGCAGACCGTTGAGGATCTTGAGGATCGTGGTCTTTCCGGTACCGTTATCTCCGATCAGGGCGACATGTTCGCCCCTGCGGATGTTAAAACCGAGGCCGGTAAAAAGGATCTCGGAGCCGAAAGACTTGCCCAGTCCCTCGACAGTGAGCACTTCCCTGCCGCTTCTGATACAGGGCGTGAGCTTGAGATGCATATCGTCACGAAGCGTAAAGGGCTTCTCGACAACCTCCATTTTGCCCAGCATCTTTTCGCGGCTCTCTGCCCGTTTGATGGATTTTTCGCGGTTGAACTGCCTGAGTTTGGCGATGACCTCCTCCTGGTGCCTGATCTGAGCCTGATTGTTGAGCCAGGCTCTGCGCTGCTGTTCACGCAGGGCTTTCTTTTTTTCCGCGTAAGCAGTGTAGTTTCCGGTAAAAATAGTCGCGGAGGCATTCTCAATCTCAATGACCCTTGTGACAGTGCGGTCCAGAAAATAGCGGTCGTGGGAGACTATGATCACAGTTCCCCGGTAGTTGGAGAGATAGGTCTCAAGCCAGCGGATACTGCCCAGGTCCAGATGGTTGGTGGGCTCATCCAGCATGATCACATCCGGTCTTTTCAGAAGGAGCCTGGCAAGAGCGACGCGGGTCTTCTGGCCGCCGGAAAGAGTTGAGATCTGCTTGTCGAACTCACTGTCCGAAAATCCCAGTCCCCTGAGAACACCGACGATCTCGCCTTTGTAAGAGTAGCCGTCCATCATCTCAAAGCGATGGAGCAGGGCTGTATAGGACTCGATCAGTTCATTGAGCGCATTGCCTTTTACGCTCTCCATTTCCTTTTCATATCTGGCCAGCTGCTCCTCCATATCGATGATCTCACGTTTGGCTTCAAGGGCTTCATCGTAAATCGTATTGGACGCGTCCAGACCCTGATCCTGGGCAAGGTAGCCCAGTCTGGCTCCGGAAGAGAGGGTCACACTGCCGTTGTCAGCCTCCATTTCACCGGCCATGATGCGCAGAAGAGTAGTCTTGCCGGCACCGTTGATCCCGACAATAGCCGCCCGGTCGCCCTTCTCAAGATGAAAAGTGATATCCGACAGAACGACTTTTTCTGTAAATTCTTTTGAAATGTGGTGGCAGGCAATAATCATTTAAGTATTCCTTTCAACTGTGTAGTAATGTTCAGTTTAATCGCAATTGCCTACCCTGTCAATTGAACACATACCTGCCCGCAGAGTACTATAAGCACAGTCCTGAAACACATCAATTCATTGTTTCTGCCTCAAATTTATCAAAAATTGTCTCCTCCTATATGGAATTCATAAATTTTACTTATTATTTGACATGTAATTATTAACATATTATAATAATTTAGGCTGTACAATTGTTGGGAAAGTTTTCCTATACTGCGTCTGTGATCTATATTTCAAGTTCTTTATGAAATAGCAGCTGTTCAGCTGGTCTTGTTCATTCAGGCAGACATCTCTTAGCCGGCGTTTTTTACTGATATTGCGTCTGTTTGTATATCGGACAAAAAGAATGGGTCATTCAGGGATAGGTCTGACTCATTATTGGCATTGCAAAGACTCCGCGGCATACACTTTTCCTGTTTGCCTGAGAGTTTTCCTGAAATACTTTCTTTTTTTCGGGTTATAAGTAAAATCGCACAAACCGGGGATAGACGGAAGACTTTTCGATTTTCAGTTATTTACACAAGGGGTACTTAGGTGGCAGAAAAGGGGATTTCACAGGCGGTCATTTCCAGGCTGCCCAGATATTATCGGTATTTAAAGGAATTAAAAGATTCCGGAAAAGAGAGGATCTCTTCTCAGGAACTCAGCCGTATCATGAAAGTGACGGCTTCCCAGATCAGGCAGGATTTCAATAATTTCGGTGGTTTCGGTCAGCAGGGGTACGGCTACAATACCACATATTTGTATGAGGAAATCGGCAAGATTCTGGGACTTGACCATCAACACAACATGGTTCTCGTCGGGGCAGGCAATCTCGGTCAGGCTCTGGTAAGATATCTCAAATTCAAAAAGAGCGGTTTCAATTTTGTCTGCGCTTTTGATATTGATCCACAGCTTTTCAATCAGACAGTCGGAGGAGTTCCGATCCGTCCGATCAGCCAGCTCCGCTCTTATGTCGACGAGAACGATGTGGATATCGTCGTCCTGACGATTCCAAAATCAGAGGCGCGCGAGATCGCGCATTCGCTCACTGATACGAAAATCAAGGCGATCTGGAACTTCGCACACATTGATCTGGAGCTTCCGCCTCATATTCAGGTGGAGAGCGTTCACCTTCAGGACAGTCTCATGCGCCTGTCCTACAATATTCATAAGAACGAAAGCTGACGCTTCCGGACGGAATTTATCCCTCCGGATTTAATCTGTGCGGATGCTTGACTGCCTTTTCGTACCGGAGCAGGTATTTCGAAAGGTTGTCAAAATGCAATATGTACTGACAGGAAGTGAGATGTCGGACTGTGATGCCCGCACTTCCCGGGTGATCGGCATACCGTCCCTGGTCCTCATGGAGCGCGCAGCGCTCTCTGTGGCGGACGGAGCAGATGAATATCTGAAAAAAAACAACAAAATACACGGATCTGTTCTGATCGTGGCGGGGCGGGGCAACAATGGTGCCGACGGTCTCGCCGCGGGAAGGATTCTGCTGGACCGTGGATATACCGTATATTTTCTCAGGCTGGCCGGAACTATTAGTCCGGGCAGCAGTTTTGATGTGCAGAAACGGATACTGGACCATTACGGCGTGCAAATCGGGATCTTTTCCCCGGAGACTGCAGAGGAATTCTTTTCTGCTGATACCGCCGCGGATTTCTTTTCTGCTGAGACGACCGCGGGATCCTTTTCTGCTGAAACGTCTGTCAACCGGGATCCTCAGGATCAGGGCGGACTCTTCGGTAAGAGGCCCCTGGTTCCGGACCTGATTATAGACGGGCTGTTCGGCACCGGGCTTTCCAGAGAACTCAGAGGGGATGCAGCCGCAGCCGTGCGTTTTATCAATCAATGCCGGGAGACATACGGCACTTATGTGATCGCCGTGGATATTCCGTCGGGAATCTCTTCAGACGACGGCAGTGTGATGGGATGTGCGGTCTCATGTGACGAGACCCGCACTTTCGCGTTTTTAAAAAGGGGACATCTCATGTACCCCGGAGCCTCTTTTACCGGGAACTGTCATTTGTCTCAGATCGGGATAACCTCTCTATCTTTCGGGAAGACTCCGGGCATGTTCACCATGTCGGAAGAGAAGACGGAAGACCTGCTGCCCTGCAGAGACCCCGGCGGCAATAAGGGCACTTTCGGCAAAGTCCTGATCATGGCAGGTCAGAAAAACGTGTGCGGTGCTGCTCTTCTGGCAGCGGGCGCATGTCTTGCCTCCGGGGCCGGAATGGTAAAAATCTTCACCCACGAAGCCAACCGCCTGATCATCCAGCAGCAGCTTCCTGAGGCTATGCTCGAAACCTGGTCAGAGGCAGACAGCCCTGAGGACACCGCTTCAAAACTGTGTTCTTCATTGGACTGGGCGGATATAGCTGCCGCCGGGCCGGGCATGGGTACAGGCGTCATGGCGGAGAAAATTCTGCAGACCCTGCTGGAATACGGACAAAAGGCCCTGGACGGCATGGTGCTTGATGCCGATGCCCTTCGCCTGCTGGCAAAAAACCCTTCCCTGAGGGAACTGCTGGCGTCACGCCGCAGTGGTCTCCCCTGTATCCTGACCCCGCACCTGGCGGAATTTGCCGCGCTGGCAGGGCTCAGCGTTGGAGAGTGCGCAGAGGACCGGTCACGGATTGTCCAGACAACCGCCGATAATCTGCGCTGCACCATCGCCTGCAAGGATGCCAGGACCCTCGTGGCAGCTCCCTGCACAGAGAGGCAAGAGGCAGATTCCCCGATCCAGTACATCAATTGCAGCGGCAACAGCGGGATGGCGACAGCAGGAAGCGGAGATGTTCTGACCGGAATGACAGCCGCTTATCTGGCCGGCTTCATCGCAGAAAAGGCATGCGGCAGCAAAACCGGTAATACCGCTTCTGAGGGCATACGCCGAATGCAGTATCCCGGTCCCTCGAAGGAAGATATTTTCTCCGCCGACATGAGAAAAGAGGGATTTAACGCGGCTGTGTGCGCCGTCTATCTTCACGGAAAGGCCGGAGATCTTGCCGCCGGTCTGTACGGGGAAAGGGGAATGACCGCGGGAGATCTGGTCGAGGCTCTCAGAAGCCCACGTTTATATGAGTCGTAATGGCTCAGGACTATTAAGTCCTGAAAAAATACTTTCTGAAAAAAACAGCGGTCTTAGGAGTTATTAATGAGTAATGAAAGAATCTGCGCAGAGATTGATCTCTCTGCCATACGATATAATCTCGAAAGCATGTACCGGAACCTCACCATCGGAACAGACATGATAGCCGTCATAAAGACAGACGGCTACGGACACGGTGCCTCGGCGATTGCTCAGGAAATCGAGTCTTATCCCTTCCTGTGGGGGTTCGCTGTCGCCACCTTTGAGGAGGCGCAGGAGCTTCGGAAGGCAGGGATCAGCAAACCTGTCCTGATCCTGGGATACGTTTTTCCTTATTGCTATGAAGAGCTTGCGCAGCTGAACATCCGTCCCGCCTGTTTCCGCCCGGACATGCTGGAACAGCTTTTCCGGGTCGGGAAAAAAGCAGGGGAGCCGGTCAGTATCCACGCGGTTGTCGATACCGGAATGAGCCGGATCGGCATTACGCCGGACGACCGCGGCCTGGATTTCATCCGAAAGGCTCTGGAATTTCAGGAAGAAGGCGGCATTAAGCTGGAAGGGATCTTCACCCATTTTGCCACGGCTGATGAAAAAGCCCTGGAAAACACGCAGACCCAGCTGGCCAGTTTTGTGGCCTTTACAGAGAGGGTGGAAAAAGAACTGGGATACAGGATTCCCTACAGGCACGCCTCAAACAGTGCCGGCATAATCCGGATGAAAGAGGCGAATCTGGATCTGGTAAGAGCCGGCATCACACTCTACGGCCTGTGGCCCTCTGATGATGTCCCGCGGACTCCGGTGCCTCTGCTCCCCGTCATGTCTCTGCGCTCACACATTGTCTATATCAAGACTGTGCCCGCCGGGACTGCAGTCAGCTACGGTGGAACATATGTGACCAGTCAGGATGAGAGGCTGGCAACAGTTCCCGTAGGATACGGGGATGGCTATCCAAGGAGCCTGTCAAACAAGGGCTATGTCCTCATCAGCGGGAAGAAGGCTCCCATCCGCGGCAGAGTCTGCATGGACCAGATGATGGTTGATGTCAGCAATATCCCGGAAGCCAGGGAAGGAGATCCCGTCACCCTGATCGGCTCTGACGGTGATCTGCGTATTTCGATGGAGGAACTGGGAGACCTTTCCGGCCGCTTCAATTACGAGCTGGCCTGTGATATCTCCCCCAGGGTGCCACGCCTTTTCAAGGGAGGGACAAAGCATCATTGACGCTTTTTGTGTCTGGTGCTATAGTAGCTGAGAATGGGCAATAATCGATTTCAGGAACCCGTACACGTATCACAGGATAGAATAAGCGAGGAAAAACAATGTCAGGTCATTCCAAATTTGCAAATATCAAACATAAAAAAGAGAAAAATGACGCCGCCAAGGGCAAGATCTTTACCATCATCGGCAGAGAAATCGCTGTTGCCGTCAAAGAAGGCGGACCCGACCCCTCCAACAACTATAAGCTGGCCAAGGTCATTGAGAAGGCAAAAGCCAACAACGTGCCCAATGACACCATCGAGCGCGGCATCAAAAAAGCGGCAGGTGACGTGGGCAATGTCAACTATCAGTACAACACCTACGAAGGCTACGGCCCCAACGGAATCGCAGTCATCGTCGATACCCTGACCGACAACCAGAACCGCACAGCCGCCAACGTCCGCGCGGCTTTTTCCAAGGGCGGCGGCAATATCGGGACTCCCGGCTGCGTCTCCTTTATGTTTGACAAGCGCGGACAGATCATCATCGACCGCGAAGAGTGCGATATGTCCGCTGATGACCTGATGATGCTTGTACTGGACGCAGGCGCCGAGGACCTCAAGGAAGAAGAAGACAGCTTCGAGGTAGTGACATCCGAAGATGATTTTGAAGCTGTCAAACAGGCGATCGATGACGCGGGTATCGCCACGGTCTCCGCGGAAGTGACCATGATCCCCCAGAATTATGTCACCCTGACAGATGAGGGTGCCATCAAGCAGATCCAGCGTATCCTTGACATTCTCGAGGACGACGATGATGTGCAGGCGGTCTATCACAACTGGGATGAGGAAGGCTAAGAAGTTCCTGGTTACTTTTCAGTCCGGCACGATACTCGAGGTGTTTTTGAGCGGTTTTAGCGGGAAAACCTGAGTTTTACGGCGAAAACCACGCGTGTAAGCGCATTGGAACGCGATTTTCGCAAATCACTGTTCACATCCTCGATACGGCGTGAACAGTGACAGTTCCTGAGGACTGCAACGGGATCAGCTGATCAGCTCATAATCTATAATTCGATCTTTCGGGTTCTGATTTCGACATTTGCGGCAGCTTTGTGCCTGGGCATGAAGCTGCCATGTGTTTATGACACGGCCCTTGTAACGTAATTTCCGCCTTGAGGCGGACACGGGCGGTCGGGGACAGAGGGCGGCGCGGCCGCTTATGCCCTGATTCTTCATCGCGCAAATCCCGTGACTTCACTGAACAGTTATAGGAAGCACTGGAAATAACCCTGAAAAGGTAACCTGCTTCATCGTTGGTACGTGTATATAGAGGACAGGAGGAATATGGCGCCTCGGGAAAACAGAGTGACTTTCGATCCTCAGGATACCGAAAACGGCAGATACTTGAAGAACCCGCTTCCGGTACCTAAACGCAGAACACACACACGCATGGAATTTGATCTTGCGGACACATGGGATATTCCCGGAGAACAGGATCATTTTGATATTGAAATCTCTGAGGATGATGATTTCGACATCTGATTTTTGCCGTATTTTTGAGTCCCGCCTGCTTTTTTGCCGGCACGGGGACCCAAAGCTGCGGCGTTTTTCAACTATATCGTACAGGTAGATTCATGGCACAGAGTACAAAAAACAGGACGAAGAATACCGGAAGTAAAACCGCGGGCAGAACCGGGACTGCGGGCACTAGATCCGGTAAGGGTAAAGCGGCGGCAGTGAAAAAGAAAAGCAGTTCCGCCGGCAGCAGGCAGAAAAAAACCACTTCTGCCAAAAACAGCAAAAATACTGCCGCTGCCCGCAAAGCCGCGGCAAAGCAGCAGGCAATAAGGGAGAAAGCCGTTCAGGAGCGTGAAGTCAGGGATGACATCACGCTTGTTGTGCTGCTCATTATCGCCTCTTTTCTCTTTTTGTCTCTCCTGAATTTCGGAGGGGGAGTCGGACAGGTCCTCAAGGATATTATGTTTGGTCTTTTCGGGATCTCGGCCTGGTTTGTTCCCTTCTATCTTTTTGCGGTCTTCTTTTTTATGATCACTGGAAGAGGAGGGAAAAAAATGCCGGTCAGGCTCCTGGCCGTCTGTCTGATCCTCCTTGTCATCAGCACCGCTGACCACCTGCGCCTTCATTCCATAGGCAAAAATCCGCTGGATCTGGAATTCAGTGTCAGGAAAACTTTTGATCTTTGCGCCGGTCTCCACCGCGGCGGAGGTCTCGCAGGGGGCATCATGGCTTCCCTGCTCTACTATGCATTCAGGCTGATCGGCAGCTATCTGATTCTGTTTGGACTGGCAGTCATAGCAGCCATGCTGCTGCTTCAGTTTTCTCCTTCCGCAGCTCTGAGGAAACGGAACCGCAGGATGCAGGAAGAAGGGCGTCCCGGCTTTGCCGAGCGGCGTGCCATGCGCCGTCAGATGAGGATGGAGGAGATAGAGCGGAGAGAAGAGGAGAGGCTGGAAAGAGACACCGAACGGATCCTCCGCTGGCAGGAAGACCAGGACCTTTATACGGGGCGCGGGAATCAGCCATCCCGGACCGCAGGTAAAACAAAAGTAAAGAAAAAGTATCGTTCCGGAGATGCATCCATGGATCTGGAGCATACACGTCTGGATAAGAATCCCCGCGGAGCCGTTACTTCAGGAAAGGGGGCCGGCAGCAGAAATACTGTCTCTGCCTCCGGCAAAAAGCGCCGCGGCAGCTCAAAATACAGGGATGTTCATGAGATCCTGATCCTGCCCGAAGAGGAGCGGGAGGCATTTACCATTCCCTCCGGCAATGGCGAAAATGGCGCGGACAGTCATGCAGGTCATGGATCCGGTGCATATCTTCCGGATCCCGAGGGCACGCGTTTTCTGAGCTCCGACCGGCAGAACCATCATTCCGACAGTCTGCATTATGACAATATGGATGTGGACACTGACGATCAGTCTGATCCGGGCGGTGCTTTTTCCGGCCATGATGCCCCCCCTGTCCTGCCGGGTTCCCGGCCTTCAGGCAGTTCAGGCAGGGCGAGTGCCAGCGCCTTTTATACTCCGGATCGTCTGACGGAAGATCCGTATGATGATCTGAAGGCCGGTCCGGGGAATGGTCCGTGGGACGATTCCCGGGATGGTCTTACCGCAGCCGCAGGAGACCGGCACGGCATGGATTCAGTTCCCGGACAGGAGGACCTGGGAAAATCAGCCTCCGCAGGGAGGCCGGCAGCAAGAATGGCGGATCCGGAGCGGGGCATCGCAGGCCCTGACGGGCATCCAGCGTCTATTTCCAAAACACCTGCCGCAGGCGCGGAAGGAAATGACCGGGAATCTGAAACGGCCGGTCCTTCTGAGCTTTCTGAGGAGGATCGTGAGATCACCATCCACAGAGAGGACAAAACAGCAGCCGGACGGACCAGGCCCGGCGGACACACTGCCCGTCCCAGAAGCGCTTCCTACACGCCTCCCCCCTTCAAACTCCTTGTATCGGGCACAGGGAAAAACAATGTCGAGACAGAGAGGGAACTGAGGGAGACAGCAGAAAAACTCGAGGATACTCTGCGCACTTTCGGAGTCCAGGTCGAGATCACGGATATCAGCCAGGGTCCCTCCGTCACAAGGTACGAACTCAAGCCTGACAGAGGCGTCAAGGTCAGCAGAATCGTAAACCTCTCCGATGATATCAAGCTTCGTCTGGCGGCGACAGATATCAGGATTGAAGCCCCTATCCCCGGAAAGTCAGCGATCGGTATCGAAGTTCCCAATAAACACGAGACGACAGTTCATCTCCGTGAGTTGATGGAAACCAGGGATTTCAGGAATTTCAAGGGGGCACTGCCCTTTGCGGTGGGCAAGGATATAGGAGGCAAAACTGTCCTGGCCGATATCGCCCGCATGCCTCATCTTCTGATCGCCGGGGCGACCGGATCCGGTAAATCTGTCTGCATCAATACCATCATCCTGAGTGTTCTCTACAGTACTTCTCCCGATGATGTAAAGATGCTGATGATCGATCCCAAGGTGGTGGAACTGAGTGTCTACAAAAAGGTCCCTCATCTGATCATTCCGGTCGTCACAGATGCCAAGAAGGCTTCAGCCGCCCTGAACTGGGCAGTGGCCGAAATGGAAAAGAGATACAAACTTTTTGCGGCTGCGGGAGTGCGCGATCTCAAAGGATTCAACGAGCTGGCTCTGAACTACCTCAATGAGGACGGTGAGCCCCAGTACGATCCCATGCCCAGGCTGATCATAATTGTCGACGAGCTGGCCGATCTGATGATGGTTGCCAAGAGCGAGGTGGAGAGCGCGATCTGCCGGCTGGCCCAGCTGGCCCGCGCGGCGGGCATTCACCTGATCATCGCGACCCAGCGTCCTTCTGTCGATGTCATCACAGGCCTGATCAAGGCCAATATGCCCAGCAGGATCGCCTTCGCGGTCTCCAGTCAGGTGGATTCCAGGACAATCCTGGATATGGCGGGCGCAGAGAAACTGATCGGAAGAGGCGACATGCTTTTCTCCCCCCAGTATTATCAGAAGCCCAGACGGATCCAGGGCGCTTTCGTGTCCGATGATGAGGTCAGCCAGGTAGTCAAATACATCACTTCCCACAACGAAAACGAATCACACGATCAGGAAGTGGACCGCGAGATCGAAGAGATCCAGGTCAACGGCCCCCCCGGTCACGGAGGGACGGAGATTAAATCCGATCCCGCGCGTGATGAGCTCTTTGAGAAAGCGGGAAGATTTATCATCGAAAAAAACAAGGCCTCCATAGGCCTGCTCCAGCGCGTCAACAAGATCGGCTTTAACCGGGCTGCCCGGATCATGGACCAGCTGGCAGAAGCCGGCGTCGTCAGTGAGGAGAGCAGCACCAGGGCCAGACAGGTTCTCATGACCCTGCCGGAATTTGAAAATTATCTGGAAAATCAGGGCTGACTGCTGAAGGCTGCGCCGGATTCATATCCTCCCTTGCAGCGAAAAACTGCTTGAGCAGAAAAAATCATAAAAAGGAAATTCAGTAAAAAGAAAACTCAGAAAAAATAAACTTCCAAAAAGCAATTCACAAAAACGGGGAAACCAGCTGCATACGCAGAATGCCCTTCAGACCGCCGGTGCAATTATTGTCCGGCGGTCTTTTTCAGTGTCTTAAGCCTCTGATCACAATGTGTCTGCTGCTTTTTCCGGTCTGGTTAAATATTTTTTCACTTGGCTTTTTATTATTTTTGGGGCCATGGGCGAGTGCCTGCAAACATGTATGATTTAATTCTCTCGAAATTTTATATGCAAATATGTAAACCTGATGTTGACATTTTGAGAGTTGTAATTAAAAATATAATGTCAGATTCTTTTTTTAGCGCGTTAACACGCTGTATCGGTGATATGGACCTGATTCCCGATCAATCCGGACTATTATAATATACTGTGGCCATGGGTGAGTGCCCGCAAACATGTATGATTAAACTACGTGCTGCTCCGCGCGTCCCGCGCTCTCGCATCGCTCCGCACATTCGCACCCCGCCCCGTTACAGGCGGGACCGGAATATTGATCGGGGACACACAACATATCAGTTTATATTCAGGCAGGAGGAAAAAATGTTCAGAATTCTCAAGAAAGAAAACCTGGCTCCGAACATCTTTCTGATGGATGTCGAGGCTCCCAGGATCGCAAAAAATGCGCTTCCCGGCCAGTTCCTGATCGTTCGTGTAGATGATGATGGAGAGAGAGTGCCGCTGACAATCTGCGATTATAATCCGGCAGACGGCACAGTACAGATCGTATTCCAGGTGGTCGGCGGAGAGACACAGAGAATGTCTCAGCTGAATGAAGGCGACAGCTTCCACGATATCGTAGGACCCCTTGGAAAACCTTCCGATCTCACAGAACTTCCCATTGAGGAACTCAAGAAAATGAAGATCTGCTTCATCGCGGGCGGAGTCGGAACTGCTCCTGTCTACTGCCAGCTGAAGTGGCTGCACAACAACGGCGTGACTGTCGACTGCATCCAGGGTGCCAAGACAAAGGACATCATCATTCTTGAAGATGAGATGCGCGCTGTCTCCAATCTGCATATCTGCACGGATGACGGTTCCTACGGCATCAACGGCAATGTCACGGTTGCCCTCCAGAAGCTCTATGATGACGGCATGCGTTTTGACCGCGTCGTAGCGATCGGCCCCATGATCATGATGAAGTTCGTATGTCTTTTGACCAAAAAGCTTGGCATCGAGACCATCGTCAGCATGAACCCCATCATGGTCGACGGAACCGGCATGTGCGGCGCCTGCCGTCTGATGGTAGGCGACAAAGTCCAGT
>JBGUNJ010000075.1:0-3763 GCA_045117315.1 Lachnospiraceae bacterium
AGAGCTCCAGGCCAATCAGACGCTCATCCTGAATATTTACCGTTCGATGGATCGGGAAATGATCGAGCGCTATCTGCTCAAAAAAGCTGAATCGCTCCTGATGCCGGTAGTTGAACACGAGGCAGACGGAACTTTTGTCAGTGAGGAAAACAAACGCCGTATCGCAGTCTTTTATTCCTACGCATTTCTGGGTGTTCTGATGGAGTGGATCAGCAAAGGAATGACAACGGAGCCTCACGAAATTACGATGATCGTATCCGTTATCATTCAAGGGGATTTTCGAAATTCCCTGGAAAATCTGAGAAAACTGGAAATGCAGCATCTTTCCTGATTCATCTTACAAACACCTTCCACTGTCAGGAATATTATCAATATCATATTCTTGCAAATAGAATCTCCGCGTCAAAACCGGTATGATCATCCTGACACACGAAAAAGGTGTGGATCATCAAGAAGGAGGCATGAATCATGTATTATTCCAGCGGTAACTATGAAGCATTTGCTCGTCCCCTGAAGCCCGAAGGAATTGAACAGAAATCCGCTTATTTTGTCGGTACTGGCCTGGCCGCCCTGGCAGCAGGCTGCTTCCTGGTGCGCGATGCGCAGATGCCGGGAAAGAACATTCACTTTATTGAGCGGGATCCCATTGCCGGCGGCGCCTGTGATGGCTGGAAGTATCCCGAAGTGGGGTATGTCATGCGTGGTGGCCGGGAAATGGATAACCATTTCGAGGTCATGTGGGATCTGTTCCGTTCCATTCCTTCCATTGAAACGGACGGTATCTCCGTATTGGATGAATATTATTGGCTGAACAAGGCGGATCCCAACTATTCTCTCTGCCGTGTTACTGAAAAGCAGGGACAGGACGCACATACGGATCGCAAATTCTGCCTGAGCGATCAGGCATCAATGGAACTGATGCACCTGTTCTTCATGACTGATGAGGATCTGGCGGACAAACGCATTACGGACGTGCTCAGTGACGAAGTGTTAAACAGCAATTTCTGGACCTATTGGCGTACCATGTTTGCCTTCTACAATTGTAACAGCGCACTGGAAATGAAACGTTATATGCAGCGGTTTGTTCATCATATTGATGGTTTGCCCGATCTCCGTGCGCTGCGTTTTACCAAATATAATCAGTATGAATCCATGATCCTTCCCATGGTAAAATATCTGGAGGACCATGGATGCCAATTCCACTTCAATACGCAGGTGATGGATGTACGCTTTGAGATTCATGATGACCGTAAGGTGGCCAAACGGGTCGAACTGCTCGCGAATGGTGAAACGGTTTTCCTCGATTTGGCGGAAAACGATTATCTGTTCATCACGAACGGCAGCAATGTTGAAAATTCCACCATCGGTGGACAGGATAAGGTACCTGAATATCGTCCTGAAATTCGCGCCGGAGGTTCATTCGATCTGTGGCGCAAGATTGCCGCCCAGGATCCTTCCTTTGGACATCCGGAGAAATTCTATGGGAATCCGGAAGAATGCAATTGGATGGGCGTCACAGTCAATACGCTGGACGATAAAATTCTGCCTTATATTCAAAGCATCTGCAAGCGTGATCCTCTGTCCGGGAAGGTCGTTACAGGCGGCATTGTGACCGCACAGGATTCCGGCTGGCTGCTCAGTTGGACGATCAACCGTCAGCCGCAGTTCCATTCCCAGCCCAAAGGGCAGTGCCTGGTATGGCTCTATGGCCTATATACGGATCGTCCCGGCGATTATGTAAAGAAGATCATGCGCGAATGCACAGGCAAAGAAATCTGCATGGAGTGGCTGTACCATATCGGCGTTCCGGAAGATCAGATTGAGGAACTGGCTGCACACAGCGCAAAAACAATCCCCACGATGATGCCGTTCGCCAGTGCATATTTCATGCCCCGCACCGCAGGAGACAGGCCGGATGTTGTTCCCAAGGGATCTGTCAATTTCGCGTTCCTGGGTAATTTTGCCGAGCTTCCCAGGGATACTGTGTTCACAACAGAGTATTCCATGCGAACAGCTATGGTAGCAGTTTATACACTGATGAATGTAGACCGCGGTGTGCCCGAGGTTTGGGGCAGCTTATATGATGTCCGTGATTTGTTGAAGGCGACAATCAGCATGCGTGATGGCCGTCCGCTCTCTGAAATGAAACTGGGATTAAAGGAGAAAGCTGCAATGCATGAGCTGCTTAAAAAAATACATGGTACTGACATTGAAAAGCTTCTGATGGAATACCACGTGATCGGGTAAAATAATACTGCCCGCTGGCTTTCATGATGGTCAGCGGGCTCTTTTTCTATTTTGGATTCCGCTTCTGCCAGCGCCTGACACATGATGCAGAGTCTCGGCAGTTGATAGATTTATATCTGGAATCACATAGCAGCGAAAGCCAGACGCATGACGCAGAGTGGTCGCTGCAACTGGAAGGGTGGATTGTTATGAGCGACACATTCTGGTTGAAATGTCCATCCATATGGATCACACCCATTCAAAGTTATCTTTTCCCGCTCCCAGCTCAAAGTGATACTTCACAAGACCTGTATCCACACCGGTAAAGATGCCATTATCGCAGGAGATGGATACCTTGTTTTCTATTCCACTGATGGTGAATGCCTGTTTTGCCAGAGCAGTAGGCGCTAATAGAGCCGCTTCAATGCCGTCCTTGAACCACTTTGGTGCTTCTCCATCGTATGAACTGACCTGCTCTGCCGTCTTTGTCTTATGCGGAACACCCTGCGTCTGCCCGTAGCCGACAGCAATAATACCGACCGGCTTTGCACCTTCAGATTTTTCCTGTGCCCCTTTACGGTTATAAGTACCGCCGACCCACCATGTATTCAGGCCGAGCGTCTGGGCGTAGAGCATCAGATCAGCGCCACAGTAACCGCACAGTTCATCCGCGCCATCAGGCCCAGCCATAATAAAGAAGTTGTTAACTCCTTTTGCAAGGATCAGCTTTATCACGCCGGGAACAGCACTGCCATCATTGGTCATCAGTCTGATGGACAGACCATAACGCTCATTGTTTTCTCTTACCCGCTCATTCAGTTTTTCTACGATATTCTCCGGAATCGGTTTATCTGTGTACTTGCGTACCATGTGCCGTTCCTTCATCGCCTGCTTCATATCCATCACAATGCCTCCTATGCATTGATTTCTCTGGCTCTGTTTGCCATCAGTCTTAATTGTCCGGCGAAAACCTCCACCTCGGACTCTGTCATATCCTGAGTGAGAAACCTGACCCACCTCTGCTGAAGTTCACGGATATGTGGTTCGAGTTTCTTTGATTTGTCAGTGAGATACACACGCTTGGAGCGGCGATCTTCCTCATGCGCCTCTCTTCGGATCAGCCCCTTCTTCTCCATGCCCTGTATCGTTCGTGTGGTAGCAGCCTTATCTACTGAGATCTCCATCGACATCTCTTCCTGCGTAAGTCCATCCGCTCTATATAGCTGTGAAAGATACATCAACTCTGATGCTGTAATTTCCACCTCGGACAATTCATGGCTGAAGAATAAATTCAGTTGCCTCATCAATACGGATATGTATCTCCCCGCCTGATCCATAAACATCCTCCTATTTAAAACTCGTTGACTTGTCAAGTATACGTCTAAAATGTTGACTTGTCAACTATTCTGGTAAAAAATATAGCCGGGTCCATACCCGACTTCACAGGAGGGCTCGAACGAGCCCTTTTTGCCCGAAAAACGAGCCCTCGGTCTTACGCCGCCGCAATCCGTATCAAAGACGTAGTGCAGTTTTCATA
>JBGUNJ010000076.1:0-2150 GCA_045117315.1 Lachnospiraceae bacterium
CACATCAGGCGGGCAGAAGTGGTAGAATGTTCGGGTGAGCGTGTTTTTATACTTTGAAGGAGAATTTGCAATGTCTGTGGAAAAAGCCAAGAAGTATCTGAAGGAAAAGGGATACCTGGACCGGGTCATCGAGCCGGATGTATCCACCGCGACAGTGGAACTGGCAGCCGCCGCTATCGGCGTGGAGCCGGGTCGAATCTGTAAATCTCTGTCCTTTATCATCGACGACAGACCGATCCTGATCCTTGCCGAGGGCATGGCCAGGGTCGACAACAAGAAATATAAGCAGGAATTCGGCAAAAAAGCGAAAATGATCCAGCGTGAGCAGGTGGAGGAACTGATCGGCCATGAGGCGGGCGGCGTATGCCCCTTCGGAGTCAATGAAAATGTCGAGATCTATCTGGACGAGAGCCTGAAGAAATGGGATACGGTGTATCCGGCGGCGGGCAACGCGAACAGCGCGGTGAGGCTGGAACTGGATGAGTTGGAGAAACTGGTGAACGCCAGAAAATGGGTGGACGTGTGCAAATGACCGGGAGGCTGTATTTTGGCGGGCTGGCAGGCAATTAATCAAAATACAGAGTATAAATAGACGACAACTCGAACATCTATCCTGTTGACGGAAATTTCCGAAAAGAATACCATATACTACAGGGTATAGCAGGTCGGGCAAAAAGAACTCAGGTATGCCCGGCGGAAAGGGGAGAGTTTATGAAGAAAAAGACACTATTTGCGGGAGTTTTGGGACTTCTTATGTCCGGAGCGCTCCTTGTGGCAGCGGTGCCGGTCACGGCCAGCGCGGCAGAGGCACAGACGGAGCAGACGGGCAGCGGACAGGCAACTGCCGCGGCCGGAAGCACAGCTGAGGCTGTAAAGGGCTCAGAGGCTGCCACGGCAGGAAGCACTGCTGAGACTGCGGAAGCCGGAAGTTCATCGGCCAAGAAAGGATATGTCCATGACCCCATGGAGAATCCGAAAGCGGCGCAGGACATTATCGTGAACCGCGCGGCCGTGTACGGTTATTCTCCCAGTCCCCTCTCCACACGGCTCAAAGAGTTCGTGGACATCATAGACTGGACAAGCGAGAAGGAAGTAGCTGAAGCGCGCGACAAGAGAATTCAGTACTACGAGACAGAGGAGATCCTGTACCAGACGATCGAGACAATGCTCGACGAGAACAAGAGCATCGAGGAGATCGCCAGAGAAGTCAGCAAGAAGAGAAATGAACTCCGCCTTGCAGCCTATATCGGAGATCCGGACGGCCTCGAAAGGGTAAAGAAGAGCAACCTCGACACCTACGGCAACGAAGAAGGTCCTACTATCGACTATCTCTTTGAGAAATACGGATCCTGGGAAGCAGTCCTTCAGAAGGCCCTTTCCTCTAATCCCGGAATGGACGCCTGCCTGGGACTGTATGACGATTATTACGAGTTCTACGGTATCGAAGAAAAGGTGCAGCTCAAGATCAAAGAAGAAGCTGTTAAGACAGACGAAGCAACCGGGAAGAAGACTTACACAGTTAAGAAAGATGACAACCTCTGGAAGATCGCTGAGACGATCTACGGCGACGGGACCAAGTGGAACCTCATCTATGAGGCAAACAAAGACGTCCTGGATAATCCGGGTGATCTCAGAGTCGGAATGGAACTTGTGATCCCCGAGGCGCCTCAGAAGAAGAGTGATGAGGCGGCGGCAGCTGCTGAAAAGGCGGCGGCGGCTTCCACAGAGGCAGCCGCGAAAGCGACTACAGCAGCCGCAAAAACAGAATAAGCATTGGAGTAATATAAAAGGTGGCGCATCATCTTGCTAAATAAACTGCAAGATGGTGCACCACCTTTTTTACTTGTCCTGTCTGTTGTTCTCAGACTGCGTTTTGGTCAGACAGTGATCTCTCCCGCCAGGATCCTCTTATAATCCGCGAGGTTCCTGCGCAGAAGCTCGGGCGTATCGAGTTCATAGGGACAGCGCTTTGTGCACTGGCGGCAGTTAATGCAATTCTCGATCTTCGCCATCTTTTCCTGCCAGGCCTCGGAGAGCCAGGAAGCGGAGGGCGCCCTGCGCACCATCAGCGACATGCGGGCACAATTGTTGATCTCAACGCCCATAGGGCAGGGCAGGCAGTAGCCGCAGCCGCGGCAGAAATCACCGGC
>JBGUNJ010000077.1:0-2140 GCA_045117315.1 Lachnospiraceae bacterium
TTAGATGTTTGCGAAACACCAGAACCCGCATAAATACAGGATTCTTTTTGTTACAAAATGAAACATCTCCTCACTGGTTTATGGTAAAATAGAGTTGTTCAGAAACTATCGACCAATCCACCAATAAGGAGATGTACCTATATGATAACACATAAGCAGCTCTCTTTGGCAGATATTTTTACTGATTGCCAAAATAAATTTGAAAATGATAAATATCAGTTTCTTCAGTTACTCGAAGATACCATCAACCTTGATGAAATTGTTCCTGCTTCTTTTATCTCGCATTTCCATGCTCTAACCGGCAGGCCGCGTAAGCATCATCTTTATCCAATGCTCAAGGCTCTTCTGTTAAAGCATATCTTCTCGATCCCAACCATTTCTCTTCTCATTATCTTCTTGAAATACTCACAGGAATTGCGGGATTTTTGTGGCTTTGATGTCGTTCCCGACGCTTCCAAATTTACTCGGTTCAAACAGGATTTCCTTCCGGATCTCCAGGTCACGTTTGACCGTCTTGTAGACCTTACGGAACCGATCTGCCAACACATTGACAGCTCCCTTGCCTCCATGACTGTTTTTGACACATCCGGTATTGAAGCTTATGTGACTGAGAACAATCCGAAGTACGCCAATACGATCATCCGGCAGCTGAAAGCGTTTAAAAAGACACATCAATTAGAGGATTCCTATGATCCATACAAAGCCGCTTATGCTTCCATGCCGCCTCACGCTGCCGCGAATCCGGCTATCCAGCAGATGTACATCAATGGACATTTCTGCTACGCCTTTAAATTCGGGATCGTGACCAACGGGCTTGGCATCGTCCGGGATATCACTTTCTACAATAAGGATTTTCTGCTTGCGCATCCGGATATCGTCGTGGAAAAGAAATCCGATTCCCCGGATGAAGACAAATCGCTTGCAGATTCCAAAGCTCTGATCCCCGTCCTGAAGGACTTTTTCCGAAAGCATCCTTTGATCAATCCCAAAACCTTCCTGGGCGATGCTGCTTTCGATACGATCCAGATCTATCATGACCTGTTTCAGGAACTTCACTTTGAAAAAGCCTTTATCCCACTGAACGGAAGGCTCTCTCTGGAAGACTCTGACTGCCCGCTCAATGAAGACGGAATCCCCTGCTGTCCGAGGGACCCTTCTCTTCCGATGAAGCGGGAAGGCAGTAAATCCCATCTGCGCTGCGGGCTTCCGACCATGAAATTTGTCTGTCCCAGGATGAAATGGGAGTATGATAAAACAGTCCGGAAAGCTCACCGTGTCTGCTACTGCAAAGACCCCTGCACGGCATCTTCCTGTGGGCGGATGTTCTACATCTACCCGGAAAAGAATCTTCGGGCATATCCCGGTGTCCTGCGTGGAACGGAGGAATGGGATAACACCTATAAGGTCCGGGTGACCGTCGAAAAATCCATCAACCAATTCAAAGGCAGCTATTGTATTGCAGGGCAGAAAACACAGAATGAAAAAACTCTGCACGCGGATCTGCTCCTTGCCGGGATCACGCAGCTGATCACTGTGATCGTCGCAGACAAGATCCACCAGCATCAATACATTCGAAGCCTGAAACCTTTGATTGCATAGGTCTTACCACTAAGTTAAGACGGGAAAAATACCTATTCCTGCTATCAGTGCGCCCATTTTCATTGGAGTATGGTTTTTCCTGTGCCGATATTCAATTTTCATCTCAGAAATCCAGCTCTGCTGGATTTCTTCCCTGTTTGGGATCAGAATTGCGAACTTGTTTCGCAATTACCTAACTGTGAGCACATTGTATAACGCGAGCTGCAAAGATGGCATTAAGGTACTATGCCTTAGAATTAAAATTGCATAAAGATGGGATAAAGCCCTGTACGCCTCAAACTTGCAGGGCGTTTCTATGTATGCACCGCAGGGGCTCCTGCGGTGTATTTTTCTGTCTTAGCGCCCTCTGTCATAATCGTGGCTGCGGGGGCGTGTCTGCTGCCGCCGTTCGGCATTCCGGCGCTTGGCCTCTGCCTCCATATCCCGGAGCTTCTTTCGGATGCTCTCTTTTTCAGGCGGCGCCTGCTGAGGCTGCCGCTCTCCGTGGACCTGCCGCTCCCATGCGGCGAGATCACGGTTGTACTGCTCCACAAGGATCGTG
>JBGUNJ010000078.1:0-19435 GCA_045117315.1 Lachnospiraceae bacterium
AAAGCCTATATTGTCTCCGATTAAGACGATTCCAAGGTCGGAATAAGGAAAGATTTTCCGCAAAAGTAGCAGATTTCCCTGTCTCCCAGCCATTTGGATACCGAAAAACGTCGACATATTTGATGCGATTCTCCTTGAATATAGTCTAATTAAATGATATAATTAGACTATATATGGAGGTCCTCATATGCCAATACCACAGGATATATTGTCTGTACCAAGACCAAAGAACTCAATCGTCATTGCCTACGGCAAAGACAAAAGTCTGTACGCTGTCCGCCAACGGATTGGCTGCAGACGTGAGAATGGACGCAACCTTCCAATCAATGGCCCGACAATAGGTCACATAATCGATGGGGTTTATGTTCCTAATGATGCTGATGCACTGCCCGGCATATCAGTTTCGCCCATTGATCTGAAAGACTGGGCGAACATCGTACTGTGTGACCGTCTCTTTGGCGATATCAAACAGGAACTTACTGCAGTCTACAACCCGGTCGATGCAATGAAAATCTACTGCATATCGATCCTCAGGGTCTGTGAGCCGGGCATAAAGAACTACGAATTGAAGGAAGTTTATGAGACCGGATTCTTATCGGAGCTGTACCCCGGTGTGGCTCTTTCAAAGAATACGGTATCTACGTTCCTGAACGATCTGGGAAAAACAGTTTCCCGGATCGTAAGGTTCATGCAGAACCGCACATCTGCTGTATCAATGGACCATCACCTCCTGGTTGACGGGACGCTGAAATCAGACGAATCAAAGGTCAATTCCCTGTCGGACTTCTCCCGTAAAGCGAGGACAAAAGGGACACGCGATATATCCGTTCTGTATGCCTTTGATCTGGAAGCAATGGAGCCGGTCTGCTCCAAATGTTTCCCCGGGAACATGCTTGATGCCACTTCCTATAAAGCGTTCATAGCTGAAAACAAGATCACTAAAGGCATCATTGTAGCAGACAAGGGTTTTCCTGAATCCGCAGCACATGAGCACTTCGCTGCCAATGAAGACCTCCATTACCTGAACCCGGTCAAGCGGAACTCAAAGCTGATCGAAAGGCATCATATGCTGGACTTTACCGGTATCCTGCCGGGATACGAAGGTATCACCTTCCGGAAAGAAAAGTGTAGCGGGACAGATAAATGGCTGTATTCCTTCAGAGACAGTTACAAAGCTTCCAAAGAGGAGCGTGACTGGCTCCGGCGGGCTAAGAAAAATAAGACCTACAGTCTGGAAGCTCTCAGGCAGAAGCAGCAGACCTTTGGGACCATCGTCCTTGAGTGTGACCTCGACCTGCCGGCAGAAACAGCTTATAAGGCTTATGAAAAACGCTGGGAGATCGAGATCGTAATGCGGTTTTACAAATCTGCATGCGAGTTCGACGAGACCCGGGTACAGGATGACTATTCTGTTATAGGAAGCGAGTTCTGTGACTTCCTTTCCACAGTACTTACCTTCCGGCTCATAAAGGCCTTTGACAAGGCGAATTTGCTGGAAGACCGCACCTATAAAAAGGTCATGTCCGTGCTCAGACGTGCCAAGAAGGCGCGTACAGACGACGGCGACTGGCAGCTGATCCGGATGAATCCATCCCACAGCGAGATCCTTCAGGAACTGGAGCTGATTCCAAAGCCCGAGGAGCCTCCGAAGAGAAAACCAGGGCGGCCTAAGGGAAGCAAAAATAAAACAACTGCAGTGGAACAAACATCTCTTCCTGATCAGGACAAACGCAAGCGCGGGCGACCAAAGGGAAGCAAAAATAAGCCAAAACAGGAAACGAATCCTACGGGTAATAGCTGATGAAAAATCAGCTAAGCCCGTGGGCAGATATCCTACAACCAAAGGCTTTTGTTGTATATAGTCTAACTGGTTGGGAAAGTACTAAGTAAACTAAATGGAATTCTTATTTAACCGGCATCTAAGGAGACGATTATGGCATCACAGTCTGGCTCAGGAAAAGCCAAAGCAAAAACAAAAGCTGCTTCCGAGTCGAAGCAGCCGGAATTGGATATTAATAAGCTGATCAATATTGCTTTTGATCTCTGCTGTAAGAGAAATAATCTTTCTGAGGAAGAATGGAAAAAAGCAAAAGAAGAGGCAATAGAAGAGGCTATGAAAGAAGTGAGGCCCTTTGTGGAGCATCACATAAAACAGCATGCCTCGGAGGCGGTTTTGGCGGGTATTACAGCTGCCGGAATCAAGGAGCTTGCCAATCCGGAGATTTCTTCCGCGCTGGTGGACAGTGCACAGCAGATTGGAATCTGGGTCATCCAGTATATGAGGAAGGAAATGTCTCCGGAAGCTTTTGTGAACAACCTGACAGGTCCCGGAAATCAAAAACTGGTCAAAGATCTAATGGCTGCCTTGAAAATCAATGAAAAATTAGGCGTGAACGGTGTGGAGGAGATTTTCAAGCTTTCCTATCCGGTCATGGCGTATACTGCCTCAATGGCAGCCTATAAAGAACTGCGAAAGGCGCAGGAAGAATACGCGCAAGCTCAGGACAGGCGTCTTCAGATCGAGAAGGCGTGTGCGGAATCTGTCGCAATGATCCGTCAGTATCGGGAAGAGATGGAGCGAGTGGTTTCGAAGTACCTGACTGAGCACCTGGAGACATTTGAATCCGGTTTTGCAGCCATGGATCAGGCTATCATGGATGGAGATGTGGACGGTTATATCAAAGGAAATGTGGAAATCCAGAAGATCCTCGGGTACGATACACAGTTTACAAATCAGCAGGAATTCGATGATCTGATGGACTCGGACATCGCTTTTAAACTATAGTTTTCATGAATTGCAGGATTTTTTAAGGAGATCGCGAATGGCACGGTTTAATCTGAAAAATATAACGAAAAATTTGCAGAAATCCGCTGACGATCTGAAGAAAACGGTTTCTGATGTGGCGGAAACCCTGCCGGATACTGTCAAAAATATAAATGTGAGTGATTCTGCCAAAGATGCAGCACATAAGGGAAAGTCCACTCTGGGAAACCTGATTTCCATGGGCGGAGCGGCGCTTGCAGATCAGCTGGACAAAACTATAAAGACAGATGAGGCTGTAAAATCTGCTCTGGAGAAAGATGAAATCAAAGAAAGGATCCTGTCTGTCAGGGACTCCCTTAAACTTATTTACTGTCTGATGGCGGCAGACGGCTCTATCAGTCCTGAGGAAGAAGAAAAGATCCGGGAGATCGGAACCAGTCTGGCTGCTGATTTTGAACAATGGAAAGATGAACTGACTGAAGATCTTTCTATGAAAGAAGCCGTATTATTGGATGAAGAAGAGTATTTTGATTTCATCCGCGATTATGCAACAGATGTTATTTACAAGTCTGAAGATACCGGAGAGGGAATCGGGGCTAAGACTCTGATCTGGGATTTGCTGGTCGTGGCTTTCAGTGAAGGGGACTACAGTGCCAATGAGAAACGATTGATCCGGTTTGTCTCCAGAGCGCTGGAAACAGACCAGGCTGTTCTGCTTGAGATGGAGCAGACGCTGCGTACAATCACAGCACTCAATAAGGAAGAGGAATGGCTGAAATCGACCAACCGTCCATATGCGGTGATTGCGGAGCAGGTTGAAGAAGTCAAAGAACGCAGGGAAACAATCCTGACCGGATTGCATGCACTGCTGGCAGATTGATTAGTATGAGGTGAGAAAATGGCATTACCTTTATTATTTATAGGAGCTGCAGTAGCAACAGGTGCAGTCGGCGGCACAAAGACGATCAAGGCGGTTTCGGACAACAGCAAAGCAGGGCAGATTAACGAGATAGCGAACCAGAGTATTGAGAACGCCCGGGATGAGCTTGACCGCCAGAGAAAGGAAGTCGGGGCAGCTCTTGAAGCGCTTGGAAAAGAGAAACTGACAATTCTGAACCGGAACGTGACGGATTTTGTCACCACTTTTGAAAAGATCAAAAATATCGATTTTCAGTCCTCAATCGGTCTGGAAGAACTGAAGAACCTTCACATCGACCAGAACACTTTTCAGGAACTGAAGGAACTGGGGAATTTTGCCCTCGGTGTGGCCGGCGGTGCAGCAGCAGGTGCAGTCGGCGGCGCGCTTACGGCAGTGGGTGCGTACAGCGCGGCTATGACCTTCGCCTCAGCATCCACCGGAACTGCAATCTCCGCGCTCAGCGGTGCGGCTGCCACGAATGCCACACTGGCATTTTTCGGCGGCGGTTCCCTGGCGAGCGGAGGGCTTGGAATGGCAGGAGGCATGTGTGTTCTTGGCGGCCTCGTTGCAGGTCCTGCGCTCATGGTGATGGGCATGATAACTGAGGCGAAATCGAAAGAGAAACTGGAGAAAGCCCTCTCCAATAAGGCTCAGGCTGATGAAGTCGTGGAGTCCCTGAACGCGGCTTCCGTACAGTGCTCTGCAATCCGCAGAAGGACCTATATGTTCTATAACCTTCTGGCTCACCTTGATGCCCTTTTCCTTCCCCAGATATGGAAAATGCAGGACATTGTAGAAAACGAAGGCACTGACTACCGCGCCTACACTCTTGAATCCAAAAAAGCAATTGCCGCAGCGGCTTCTACTGCCTGTACCATTAAGGCAGTGCTGGATACGCCGATTCTTACTCCGGAAGGCGAACTCACAGAAGCCTCGGAAAACGTCACAAAGGAAATCGGGGAGAGGATTTATAAATAACCGGCGAAATATTTATGTGTATATGGGTGACGATTAGGAACAGTGACAGGGCTCTTGACAGGTTGGATGGACATGGATGACGATTAAGAACAGAGCACGCATGTTTTGGGAGGAATGAAAGTGATCAAAGCACCTGAGATTACAGATTCAACTGCCGAAGAGCGAAGAGAATACATCAAAAAGAAATATCCCTGTATCGCGGACTGCGATATGTGCGGATTGTGCAAAGTATTCCGTGGACGTGACGCAGAGCATGCCTTTGAAGATTATATTTCTGGGAAACGTTCATTTATGGATGTTTCAGCAGATTATAAACGATAGTCTTCTGCCGGGCCGGGTGCCCGGCAATCACTTTTATACAGAAAAATGGATACAGGTGGGCTGAAAAATGGAGAATAGTCCGGAACTGGTCGTCATGCTTACGCATCATGACCGCACGGTTGAAAATGCATATGAGATTTTTGACCAGTGCAAAGATACCAGGGCCAAGTATTGGGGATTTAAAGAAGAGCCGATGCCTTTGCCCTTGATGCAGAAATTATTCAGCTACATGAAAGAATGCGGAAAAATAACGTCTCTTGAGGTAGTTGCCTACACAGAAGAAGAATGCCTCAGAGGAGCAAAAATGGCAGTGACATGCGGCTGTGATTATCTGCTGGGTACGTCTTTCTTTGATTCCGTAAATGATCTTTGTCAGCAGAACGGGATCCGCTATATGCCCTTTGTGGGAAAGGTGTCCCGGCGGCCGTCGATCCTGGAAGGCGGTATTTCCGAGATGATCGAGGAAGCGCATCGTTATCTTGAAA
Organism: Lachnospiraceae bacterium; assembly: GCA_045117315.1. Lineage (GTDB taxonomy): Bacteria > Bacillota > Clostridia > Lachnospirales > Lachnospiraceae > CAG-791. Next base: position 5,468 of record JBGUNJ010000078.1, read on the forward strand.
AAGGAGTTTTCGGACTGGATCTTCTGGGATACAGATATGCTCAGGACGCTTATGAACTGAACCGGAAATTTGTAGCCGCAGTCCCCGCTCCGGTATGTATTGCGGGAAGCATCAACAGTTACAGGCGCCTGGATGAGATATCGGAAATCAAACCCTGGTCCTTTACGATCGGGGGCGCTTTTTTTGAGCAGAAATTCCAGGGAAGTATTCGGGAACAGATCGATAAAGTGTGTACTTATCTGGAGAAGAAAAATGCTTAGAGTATTTTATCCTTACGAATATGCGGAAGACATTTATTGCATTGATTTCAGGAAACTGTTTGAAAATGGATTTCGGGGTCTGATCTTCGATATAGACAACACATTGGTTCCCCATGGAGCAGATTCGACACCGAGAGTAGATGCATTTTTCCGGGAGTTAAAAGAGATCGGGTTCAGGACCCTTGTTTTATCCAATAATGATGAGGAGAGGGTTCTTCGCTTTTTGAAAAATATTGATGCCTTTTATATCTGCGATGCCAATAAGCCCTCCCCTAAAAACTATCGGAAAGCGGTGAAGATGCTAGGTGGGAAAAAAGATGAGGTCATCTGTATAGGAGACCAGGTTTTTACCGACATTCTGGGGGCCAATCTGAGCGGGATTCCCAGTATTCTGGTTCACTTTATCCGCAAGCCGGGTGAAACAGATATCGGTATCCGCAGAAAAACCGAGCAGAAGGTGCTGGGTTTTTATTGGAATTCTAAATCGTGCAGGCACAGGCTGGGAGATATCATTTTGCCAGGGAAAGGGGAAGGAGATTACTAGAATGCTGTGGAAAAAGGACGTTTTGTTTTGCGACATCAGCCCGACAACGTATGCCATCTCCGAAAAGAAAGAAATTCTGAAACGCCACATAAAGAACCTGACAGGGAAGGAAAAATTCTGCCACGAATACCGGAGCGATAAATTGCCGAATTTATTGTCGAGCTATGACTCCGGCCTGATCAAGACAGGGAAGGGAATCGATATCCGCCTTCAGGAGAATAAGGCGGAGAATATCGCCCTTGCAAGCTCCAGGATGAACGGTATGGTAATCCACCCCGGAGAGACGTTTTCCTTCTGGAAAGTAGTGGGGAAGACCACGAAAAGACGCGGATATAAGGATGGGCGCGTCATCGAAAACAACCGGCTCAAACCCGGGATCGGAGGCGGCTTGTGCAATCTTGCCAATACCATCCATCTTCTGGTTCTGCACAGCCCGATGACTGTGACGGAATTCCATAACCACTCCGATGCGCTTGCGCCTGATCACGGGAAACGTATTCCTTTCAGCACAGGCACTTCTGTAAGCTACAATAATGTGGATTACAGGTTCCGGAATGACACGGATCAGGACGTGCAGCTGCTCTTGTGGTGCCAGGACCGGAAACTCTATGGCGAGTTGAGAAGTGAACGTGAATATCCCTGGAGTTATGATCTCGTAGAAGAAGACCATCATTTTCGGAAAGAAGGGGAAAAATACTACCGGGTATCCAGGATATACCGCAGGACTCTCGACAGGAAAACCGGAGAAGTCCTGAAGAAAGAACTGGTCCTGGACAATCATTCGGAGGTGATGTTTGACTATTCCCTGATTCCGGAGGATCAGATCAGGCAGGAGTAACTTTATAAAAATCCAGGCCAGGCAATAATGGGCGCGGAATATTTTGGCCCGCGCAAAAATGTATCTACACAGAAAAACAGGCAGCTCAGTAAGCCCGGAAAGGAACCGCTCATGAAAAAAATCAGCAAAGTAGTCGCAGCATGTAGTTTGATCTTTTTTATTCTGGCCAATATGGCCTTAACCGCTTGTGCGGCGCCGACTTTTTATGACAGTGAGAAGACAGATGTGAAAGCAGTAAGTCCTGCGGAGAGCAGTAAAAGCAAAGCAGCAGCGGATGCAGGAGCAGTTTCCGCATATGAGGAATTTATAAAAGGGAAGCGCACTGTGGTCTATCACTCTGCTGATGTTGACATCGCCAATTTTCTCCCACCGGAAGTATTCAAAGACGGTGAGTCTTACAGCCTGGATGATTTAATTGAGGTTTTTCAAAAAGAAGCAGACAAGGTCAATGCGGAAAACTCTCAGGGATCCGGGCGTGCCTCCATTAAACAGGTGGAATATTCCATCCTGGATGAGGGTCAGAACCCTGTCCTGGCGCTGCATATCGTGGGTGAAAACTTTTTGATTTCAGAATCGACTGAAATGTGGTATCTCATCCATTACGACCGTGCTCAGGATCAGCTGAATATTGCCTTTGGCAAGGATTCCTGGAGCAGGAGCCGTGTTCAGTTCAACCGGTCGGGCGTGGTTATCTGTGATGGCAGCGGCGGTGCATTCGATCATGGCGCTGACTATTACAAGGTCGATGACAATGGAGAGATTTTCCGTATATATTCAGCCGCTTTCAGCAATTTTAAAGCTGCCAATGACCCTGATCTTTCTGATTGGGATAAGGGATATACCCTTGCTTCTTACTACCTGAACACAGAGGAATTCAGTCCTGACGGGTATAGCAACCCGGCTGATTACTACACGATCATTCATAATAACGAGGCTGATGACACTTTCAGGATCTGCTCTAATACATCCATTGATAAAGATAATCCCGCTTACCGGTTATATGCGGAAGATAATATTACAATAGTGGGACAGGATGTAGTGGTGAAGGCGATCTTAGAGCGGATGAGTGAAAAGAATATACATCTGGAATCGCTGTATTCTGACAGACCGGAATGGAAAAAGATTAAGTAATAAGTGTTATCGCGGAATAGAATGGAAATACAGATGCGAATGCGGCGCGCAGGATTTGCTGGAAAGCTGGACATTCCTGCGCGCCGAAAGCATTTTAATGAACAGGCATTCATGTTGGTCAGAAGCTGTTTTATTAACAGGCATTCCTGCGCGCCGAAAGCATTTTAACGAACAGGTATTCCTGCGCCGGAAATATTTTACTGCTAATGGGCAACTCTGCGCCGGAAGCTTGTTAAAGAATAGATATTTCGGGATATATCTTGTATAATACCTTAGGGGAAAAGGAATCAGAACAGAGTACCTGTGCCGGGCATGCCGGCAGGTCCGTTCAAAAGTAAGTGTGCCCGACAGGGATGCAATCATTTCTGATTTGCCACGTGGATGCCGACAGCGACCATGATCACAGCGATGATATACTGGGGACGGAGTTCCTCGTGCAGCAGAAGAGCGGCAAAGATGACTCCCAGAACCGGGATCAGAGCGTTGTAGATGGCAATCTCACTGATCGGATGCACAGACAGAAGGGCATTGTAGATGCCGAAGCAGACAGCGGAGATCGTGATCAGGCACAGCAGGACGAAGATGCCCTTTGCCGTGATCGTCCATGGCCGGTTGGGACCTGCCAGAAGCCCTGCCGCGATGAGAAGGCCGCCGCCAATCTGCATGCTGTAACCGGTTGCACGGGTGATATTCATTTTTCTGGAAATGATTCTTGTGATGAGTCCGCCGAAGGCGGTGCAGCATGCGTTGAGAAGGATCATTCCATCTCCCCGCATTGTGATATCCGCAAAGAAATCCTCACCGGGATTGATGTTGATAGAGACGATCGCGGCAATACCAAGAATGCAGCCGAGGGCTTTTTTCCATGTCATGCGGTCATCCGCGAAGATCGCAGTCGAGAGGATGATCAGCAGGAAACCGCCCATGGAGTCCAGAATCGTAGATCTGGCACTGCTGTTAAAGCCCAGACCGACATAGGCAAACATGTAATGGAGGGCGGTGTTTACCAGACCCAGAAGGAACAGCCAGCCCAGGGTGCCTTTGTCCGAGATTCCGGCGTCAATCTTCCGAATCCGGCTGAAGATCGTCACGGCCGTTCCGGCCAGAAAGAAACGAACGCCGGCAAAGAGTATCTTGCCGCCGAGATCAGCGCCGTCAATCTGGAATTCCTGATAGCCCAGCTTGATCAGCGGATAAGCCATGGCCCAGCCGACCATGACAAACACAGCTAAAAATACTTTAAACCTGTTATCTTTCAAAATGGATTTGTACATTTTGTTTTCAACCTCCTGTATAAACAGGGGGTATTGTAGCACAAACTTTTGGAATACAAAAGCATTTGAGATACAAAAATATTTCGGAAAATAGTTCGGATACGTTATATACAGTTGTAAATAACACTGGTCAGACACATTTATAATTTAGAAAGGAAAGTTGCTATGGAATTAAAAGTAGGGATGAAGAACACAATCACCATTAATGTCACAGCAGAGATGTGCGCGGATCATCTGGACAGCCAGCTTCCCCAGGTTGAGCTGCCTCATGTCTTCTCCACCCCCAGCATGATCAACCTGATGGAACTTACCTGTGCGGATCTGCTGGCACAGAATCTGGAAGAGGGGAAAGGCTCTGTCGGTATGGCTGTGGAAGTCAAACATTTTGCCGCGACCCCTGAAGGCGGGAAGGTTACCTGTGAAGTGGAGATCGCTGAAATCGATGGCAGGAAGATTCTCTTTAACGTAGCGGCATCCGATGAGAAAGGTGCGATTGGAAAAGGCACACATAAGAGAGCGATTATTACGAAAAAATAATGCTAATCAAAGTAAAAAGGGCCGCCTTTTCAATCTTTTTTCAAAAGGAACTGACCAAAGCCTTTTCCAAAAGGATTTGATTAAAGAATTGAACAAAAAGGAAGGCGCGCTTTTTTATATTTTTTCACAACTATTTATTCCGGAGGTAATAAACATGATGAAAAACAGTATTGCAGCAATGATTCCCGCTGTATTGCTGGCAGTGAGCCTTGCGGCCTGCGGCTCGGCTTCTTCGAATGCTCCTGCAGAGAATGCTCCTGCAGAGGAACAGCAGGCACCTTCAGCTGAAACTCCGACTGAAGAGGCAGCCGGGTCTATTTCCGCAGCAGCGGAAGCGGCTACAGAAGTTCTGGCAGAAGAGGCGGCCGGGGTTACTTCCGCAGCGGCGGAAGCGGCAACAGAAGCTCCTGCTGAAGAGGCTGTCGGAGAGACTTCCGCGGCAGCGGAAGCAGCCACAGAGGCAGCCGCGGCAGAGGATCTCGTGCAGTACACGAATAAAGAGTACGTGCTGTCCATTCCGGCTGGATATAATGATCTGCTGAATGTCAAAGCTGCTGAGGACAGTGAGGACGGAATCCTTTTTGAAGTGTATGAGCAGGCTTCTCTTGATGCTGCAAAGGCTCGGGGGGAAGAAGAAGAGAATGGTCTGGGCTGGCTGTTCAGTATCGGAACCACAGACGAGGCGACTCTTCACGAGAAACAATGTGACGATATGTCCGGAGAGGATGTGATCGCCAGAAACGAGGACGGCACATACTTTATTCAGTACCATCCGACAGATGTCCGGATCGCACGGGAGTCCGATATCACGGACGAGGATATGGAAGTGTGGAGCAGGCTCAATGAGTGGGCGAATACAATTCCCGAAACCTTCGTAAATGATAACGGCCTGATTCTGGATAAACTCAGTAACACAGACCTCGATATGTATCTTGCAAGAATTGCCTACCAGGGCTTTACAGGCTATACCCTTTCTTCCCTGGAACATGGTGTGTGGGGACCCGCAGCTGTTGATCCGGCGCCTCATCTTGAGAAACTCAAAGACGTTTCTTTCGAAAATGCGGGTGACATAGAGGCTCCTGACGGAGAGTATGTTGTCTTCACAGTTCCGGAGGGCAATGTGCGTTATGACTTCTTCTTCGATCCTGACGGACAGAATCTCGTCAGGGAGGTCCATGAGGTTGATGAAGACAGTTATGAGGTCCTTTTCAAGGCAAATGTTCCTGAAGGCAGTCCCACATTGAACGAGATAATGAATGAATGGTATCTGGATGTGGTCAACAATGGCGGAGAGGCAATCGATGCCCACTAACACAATAGATATCCACTGAAACTTGGGGACGTTCCTTTTGTCTCTGTCCCCTTGTTTCCCCTTATTTCGATAACAGGAGATAAAAGACCGTCCTGTTGTTTTCATCGTCCCCCTGTTTTACAGGAGACAGAAGGACCGTTTCTTTGTTTCCCTTGATTGAAAAATGCAAAGACAGCAGGATCGTTTTTTCTGTACGGTCCTGCTGTTTTGACGTTTAGTACCGGATTGTTTGTTAATGCCTTTTATAGAGTTTGCCGACTGCAATTCCCGCGAGCAGCAGCAGTGTGCAGCCACCCAGGATATACCAGGTCTTCAGATCGACCGGTTCTGCAGTTGATTTCGTCTCTTCGGCCTGATCTTCCTCTTCCTGAGACTGGTCCTGCCGCTGTTGCATGGGGGAGCCTGTCATTCTGCCGTGATTCATGTTCGGGGACATAAGGCTATCCTGCACCTGGCCTGCCTGTGCTGAGTCGTTTTGGGTTGTGCCATCGGGCATTTCTGTCATATCAGAAGGCATTTGGCTGCCTTCAGGTCTTTCCTGCATTTCATTCATATCATCTGCAGCGGCAGCGTCTGTGCTGCCTGTGGAGGCGGTTCCGGCAGACGTATAGTTCTTCATATTGCTGCCGAATCTGCCGCCACGGGGCCTCATGCCGCCCCAGTTCATATTTCCGCCGAACATGCTGCTCTGCGCGTCTCCATAGGAGGCAGAAATCTCTTCAAGGGTGATTTCTTCTGTATCATCACCAATCACAACAGTATATGTGCCGCCTTTTTCCATCTGCGGGCAGCTCACAAGGGCGGATGAGAAACTGCAGGGGACTTCCCAGGAAAGCAGTGTGTCGCCTTCTGTATTCTCGATTGCAAGTGTGGTGCCTGCTTCTGCCACTGTGCTGGTATTGTAGAGTATGGAAGCCTGTGTAGAAGAGGAATCAAATGCTTCCGCCATAGCTGAGGCTCCGCATGCAATGATCGTACCTCCGGAGATTTCAGCGACTCCGCCGCTTTCACTTCCGAAGTCTACTGCGCTGTTGCTGCCGGTGCCCTGAAGGCTTACATAGATGGTTCCGCCGCTGATGAGAATATCACCATTGGAATCGAGACCGTCAGCGTCATTACCGGTTTCATTGATAATTGTAATCGTTCCGCCGCTGATGCTGATGTAGGTTTCCTCATCATTTGCGGAGGAGGACTGTGAATTGCTTTCCCCGGAATTCATATTTGAATTCATATCGGGAGGAGCCGGCATGCCACCGACAGAAGCCGTGGAACCCGTACCGGGAGGAGCCGGCATATTTCCGGAATTCATATCGGGAGGAGCCTGCATGCCGTCGGCAGAAGCCGTGGAACCCGTATCAGAAGGAGTCGGCATGCCGCCGTTCATGCCTCCGCCCATGCCTCCGGCGCCGATCTGGCTGTCACTGTTGCCGTTGGCATTGAAGCCGTCGTCTGCGGGATAGATGGTGGTATCTCCTCCGGAGACATCAATGATCAGAGCCTCAATACCTTCATAACACTTATCAATCAGCAGGGTTCCGTTCTGGATATAGACGGATGCATCGGAGTGAATGCCGTCATCTCCTGCTGAAACGGTAATGTCTCCGCCTGCCAGCGTGATATCTCCGGTTGTGTGGATGCCGTCATCCGAGGCTGTAACATTTATGATTCCGGACTCTATATACAGATATCCGTTTTCTTCTTCGTTGGAAGTGACGAGGCCGTCATCGCCCGCATCGACAGTGATCGAGGCTTCTTTGATGCGGAGGCTGTCATTTGCGTGAATGGCGTCTGCTGCCGCGTTCACGGTGATCGTTCCGCCGGTGATGACAAGGTCATCATTGGCAGCTATGCCATGTCTGTATGCCGCAGTCACTGTGAGGCTTCCGCTGCCGTTGATCGTCAGATCATCATGCGCGAAAATGGTTCCGTCCGTCCCGTCGTCCAGGGCCTGATTCGAGTATGCTGAGCCGCTGGACAGGGTGTTCTGACTGCCTTCCGCGAGTGTCAGGAAAACCTTGTCGGCCTTTTCTACCCGGATGCATGCGTCATCGCTGCAATTGATTTCTACGCCATCGAGCCGGATGAAGACTTTGGAAGAATCATAGGCGTCTACAGAGAGATAACCGTCGGTGAGAGAGCCGGAAACGATGTAGCAGCCGGCATTTGTGATCACCACGTTTCCATCATTTGCATAGGCACCGTTTCCTGAGATAACGGCTTCATTTCCGTTCAATTTGATCACTGTCGCCTCTGAACTGTCCCAGTCCCCGTCCTGATCATTGGAAGTAAAATATTCCGTATCCGAGTTCTGCTCCGCGTCCTCGTCAACTATTTTTGTGAGTCCCAGAGATTCGCCGTTCATAAACAGCGCTGTCAGGATGATACTGCATACGACGATGGCAACGCAGATTTTATCCAATGCAGTTCGCGTTGACATTGTTCCTACCTCCTGAAAATCAGCCCATGTAGTCGCCGTTATAGCTTACCAGCACCGCGCTGCCCACGCCTTCGAGTTCTGACAGCTGGTTGACGAAATCTGTGTTGTCATCTTTGAGCCTGATCTCAAGATTGAGTTCCACGCTGCCTTTGCGGGCGGTTTTGCTCTTGATAGTGCACTTATTGGTTCTTTCTTTGAGAAAAGACATTGCCTTCTGTTCGCTGTCATGACCGCTGCATTCCAGGACAATGATGTAGGGATTTGTGTTCTCTTTCCGGTTGGCAAAAAACAGAATGATGAGTCCGATCAGCATGCTGCCGAAAACAGCCAGGGGAATCATTCCGGCCGCCAGGACAATGCCGGCGGCGATGGACCAGAAAAGGAAAGCAATGTCAAGAGGCTCCTTGATCGCGGTCCTGAAACGGACGATGGAAAGAGCGCCGACCATGCCGAGTGAGAGCACTACGTTGCTGGTCACAGCCAGGATTACAAGTGTTGTGATCATGGTGAGTGCCACCAGGGTGACGCCAAATGAGGACGAATACATGACGCCCGCATAGGTCTTTTTGTAGATCAGGTAGATAAATACGCCGAGGCCGAAGGCCAGGACAAGCGCCAGCACCATATCAAACATGCTGACAGCGGTAACATTTGATAAAAAACTTGATTTGAAAATTTCTGAGAATGTCATATTGCCTCCTGTTTTTTCTTTTCTTTATCTTTTTCTTATCTTTTTCTTATCTTTTGAAGCCGGAGGGAGGGGACAATACTTTTTCGTCTCTTTGTCTCCCTCTGAAGCGAGGGAGACAAAGAACCGTCCCCTGTCCCCTTCTCTGAGACCAAGGAGACAAAGAACCGTCCCTTGTCCCCTTCTCTGAGACCAAGGAGACAAAGAACCGTCCCTTGTCTCCTTTTTATCTGTAAGCGGGCGTATCAGTCGTATATCCTGCACTGTGCGTATTTGGAAAAGGCACAGACCCTTCTTCCCGGTGTCTGGACCGCATCTCTTATGATCGACGGCAGCCAGGCATCCCATTTCACTTCCAGTATGATTCCCGCATCGCCTGCCGGAATGGTCACACAATCCGGATTCAGAAAGTCCGTGCACCTCATTCCCGTCCGGATGTCATAGTCAAATGTGACTCTCACATTGCCGGGACCGTAAATAAAAGGTTCTCTGGTGTAATCGACGATTGTCATGGGTCTCATTCCCTGGTAACGCATCTTGCAGTACAGCTCCTGGATCAGGGAGTGGGGAGAATGAAGCATCCAGTTGATATCACCGTCTACGATCTTTTGGGCCTCCTCTGCTGTCAGGGGAGCGGAGTATTTGGTTCCCAGGCCGTTCAGCTTACTCTTTTTTTCAAGATGAATGACTGCCGAAGGGTCATTGTTGTAGTAGCGGATTCTGAATTTTTCCCGTCTGTTGACCCCGTCGATTTTCTCACGAAGTGCTTTGTCATTCAGATTGTCAAAATACAGGCTTCTGATCAGATACCTGCCGTCTACCGCATGTGGATCCGGCCGGGCAATTGCGCGCAGCCTTTGCCTGATGCAGAGCAGGTCAGACCATGAGATTTCGTGTTTCCATTCGTGCCGATAATGGATTTCTTTTTTTTCTTCAATACCGGATTTCATATGAGTCGTCACCTCGCTTTCATTTACCGGAGATATTATCCGACATGAAACTTAGAATAACCTAAGAAAAATAAAAAAATCATATGTCGTTAAAAACGAGTTTCCGAAGAGGGATTTACTTAAGAGGAATAAAAAACCATATGCCGTTAAAAACGGGTTTCCGGAGACGGATTAGGGGGACTCTGTACTCAGACTATCTTCCGCCTTTTTGACATTATTACGGACATGATTGAGCGCCTGGAACAATGACAATTTCGAGGCAGGATAGTATAATCACTTATAGTTGTTCAGTAAGCATGAGGAAACCTGGAAGAAAGACCGAGAGGCAGAATGCTGCTTTGATCAAAGATGTATTTGAGAAAATAAGCACAGGGGAGAGGTTATATGGAAAAACGACTATGTTATTGCAAAGCTTGTGCCAGTTTTTTTATCATCACTCCGGACAAAGCATGTCCCAAATGCCAGGGCAGACTGGTGTCATCTGTAATCACTGAGGAGGAGTGGAACGGGAGCAATGCAGAGCAGAAGACCGCGTTCAAAAACAGTCTGGCGGCTCTGAGCGGGGCTGAAGGAGCCAGGCAGAAAAGGCAGGCTCCCCGAAACAAAAGCACTGCAAAAACTGCAAGCACTGCAAAAACTGCAAGCACTGCAAACTCTGCAAATACTGTAAGCTCTGCAAACACTGCAAATTCTGCTAAAACGGCAAAGCCCGTCCGTGAGGAGAAAAGTGGGGAGAAAAGCCGGAAACCTGCTGAAAAATCGAAAGGTAATTCCCTGCTGGGGACTATGCTGCTTTTGCTGGTGATTGGATTTGGCGTATTTATGGTTACCAGGCCCCACGACGGTGCCTGTGAAGACTATGAGTCTGCAGGCAAAAAGATTTATAAGCAGATCAGTAAACGCGATTCAAATGTTTATGTCTCATACAACAGTGATCACTATAACCCAATCCTGGGCATTGATACTGATATTTATAACATCATGAAGGAAGCCTGCAAAAACAACGGTAATCCACGGGAGGGAGATCACCTGGCTATAAACGCCAGCTGGGTTAAGGGAGAGTACACTACGGTTAAACAAAGAGACGGAACCCATAATCTGAATATAAAATTAACTATGTCCTATGAGACGACTGAAGAACAGGAAAAAGAACTGGAAGACAAGTCTAAGGCAATACTGGCGGGACTTAACCTGAACGGCGCTTCCGACTATGAAAAGGTCAGGGCAATTTATAATTATATCTGCTCAAATGTTGTCTACGACTATGACCATTTGAATGATGATAACTACCGTCTGAAATACACTGCTTATGCTGCCGCTTTAAACAAAAAGGCAGTCTGCTCAGGCGTTGCGGACCTGTTTTACTATCTGGCCACTTCTGCCGGACTTGAAGCCAGGATTACAGTCAACGATACGCATGCGTGGAATATTGTCAGGGTCGGCGGAAAGTATTATTATCTTGACCCCACCTGGGATCTTGAAATGGATGAGAGCCAATACCGGTATTTTCTGCGGGGATCCGAGGATTTTGCCAGTATATTGAACGGACCTGAACATGCTGCCCACAGACCGTCTATGATGGCAAAATTTCTGCTTGGGCCCAAACATCCTCTGGTCAATGTGCAAGAAGAGTATGTCATAAGCGAAAAAGCCTATGTGCGGTGAGGGTGAAATATCCGCATCCAAAGGAGACAGGGAGGAGACAGAGAGGGGAAATGAAGACATCTCCTGGAGGAGACAGAGAGGAGAAATGAAGACATCTTCCGGAGGAGACAGAGAGGAGACAAGGGACGAGGAGAACCGTCCCCTGTCTCCGGATGATATCGGTCAGCAATATTCGGCCTGGAATCGTTCGATCAAGTCGATGGTGCTGATCAGATCCTGAATGAATTGAAACAAAGAATAGGTTTCTTTTTTCACGATGAAATGATCAGGTGTACATCCTATTATATCAAAAGGAATGACACACCGGCATGCCAGCATGGCGTTCAGAATTTGCAGGAACTGTCGATTGCAGTAGCGGTTGTCAGTTATAAAAAGAAGTGATTCACGGGGCTGGAATTGTGTATTCGCAAGATAAAAGCGAATGGTGTCGGCAGTGTCTGCCCGCCTCAAATGGGGTTCTGCAGACGGTGAGGCAAACACACGGAGGCCGCAGTCATCCTCATGTCCGGTAAAGGTCCTGATGCAGGAGATACTGTTAATATTCCGGTTTGTCCGGAAATCATCCTCATATAATTCTCCTGAACGATCCAATACCTGCAACAGAGCATCGGAAAGAACTCCAAACTCCGTATCCGCATATGAATAGTATATTGTGTTTTCCCGCTCCACCGGATGAATCGGACGATAACAGGCCAGCCCTTCTACACAGTGGACAGAGGAATTAATGAACGCTTTTGCGTATTCGCTTCGCTCGAAACAGGTATTCAGACTTCCGCCGAGTATCAGAATACGGCTGTTTTCCGCGTGAAGCGGCTTATTGATTCGGAAAAAACCAAGCTCATCAAACAGAGGATAGAGCTTTTCCCTGAACGGTTCGAGGTCATCTCTGTCCTTCAGCACCTGTGTTTCCACTACGCTTCCGTCTTCGCGCAGTCGTCCGTCATACATAGTACTCAGGTTTTTCAGATCTGTCTGAAGAATTTTCAGCAGATCCTCAAGGGCCTTTGAAGCCAGAAAACCGTTCACTTGTTCCTTGAAAAACAGAATCAGCTGTTCTGCCGGCATTTCCTTTTCCGGCATTTTAAAACGCGTCATTCCCATATCCTGCTCCTCTTCTTTACGGGATTAGTATTCATTGAAATATAGCATATAAACATGGTGCAATCAACAAACAGAGACAGGAGACAGTTTCTGAACCGTGCTGAACCGTTCTCTGTCTCCCCTATCATTGTGTTGTTGCCGGCGCCTGATACGGGTATAATAATGAATAGAATCTGACGTTTTCCTGATAATATTGTGCACACATGCGATGGGAGGTACCTGTATGAAAGTGATTGCCATTAACGGATCACCGCGAAAAGGCGGAAATGTCTCACAATGTCTCGATGTCATGGCAAAGGAATTCGCCAAAGAGGGGATCGAGTTCGAAGTCCTTCAGCCCGGCCCCAGTGTCCATCCCTGTATGGCCTGCTATCACTGTCTTGAAAACGGAACGTTTCAATGTGTCCAGAAAGACGACATGGTCAATGAAATCATTGAGAAATGTATCGAGGCGGATGGAATAATCCTGACATCTCCCGTCTACCATGGCGGCATTGCCGGCGGAATGAAATGTGTCTTGGACCGCATTTTCCTGGCGGCCTGCTGTGGCATCGAAAACAAGTTTCATCACAAGGTGGGCGCCGCCTTCTGCACGCTCCGCCGTTCCGGCGGCATGGCGACCTATCAGCAGCTGCTGGGCTATATGGATGCCATGGAGATGGTGATCGTCACATCCGATTACTGGGGTGCCGTCCACGGCGCGGATCCCGGCGAGGTACAGAAGGATATCGAGGGCCTCGAGGTCGTGGCCAAGCTTGCCCGCAATATAGCCTGGACAGTGAAGGTCATTGACGCTGCCAAGGGGAAGATTGATCCGCCGGAGACACATCCGAGGACATTTACCAATTTTATCCGCTGATGATCCTGGCAGCACATAGTGCAAGACCTTTTACTCTTCCCGGCCCGCCGCCCGCAAAGGGGCGGCTTGCCGGGAAGGGGACGGGTGATGGTTCTGTGTCTCCATACCCGATATATTATGATTTGAATTACAAAACCCCCGCCTTCCTGGATAAGAAGGCGGGGGTAATCTGCTGTTCAGGAAATGAGAGGAGACACAGAACCGTCCCCTTCTCTTTCGGAAATGAGAGGAGACACAGAACCGTCACCTGTCTCTTTCGGAAATGAAAGGAGACACAGAACCGTCCCAATGACATTAAGGTATGAAAACAGAAAATAATAGTGTATTATTCAGTATAAGGTAAATTCAAACGGAACACAGCCAGTTCTCGGG
>JBGUNJ010000079.1:0-15557 GCA_045117315.1 Lachnospiraceae bacterium
GCGTTCGCCCCATTCGCGAAGCGAATTCAGCATGGGCGAACGCAAGTTACTATTCACGCCCTCGATAGGGCGTGAATAGTAACCATATTGTTTTCAGGTTACAGTAAAGGCCTGCCTGAAACGTGACATGTTTTTGTAAGCCGGAGCGTACAAAAACCGGAGTTTTACGTCGTTTACACACTAAAATAGTGTGTTACGCACAGCGAAGCGTATTGACAGTGCGAAGCAATGCTATAGCCGCGCTCAACGTTACATGTCTACGCCCTTCGATGGAGCGCGGACAGCGTTTTCAGCAGGCTGTAAAATTGCGTATTATCCCCGGGTGCCCTGAAGCGGCTCGTTGAGTATTCCGGTGCCGTCAAGTACGAACAGTCCGTCTCTGATCACTGCAGCCGTGGTTCCGTCGGCGCGTACCGCCTCCAGCAGCCCCACTTCTTCGTAGGGGATCGTGATGTCCGTGTGGCATCCGAAATATGCCTTTTCCGGATCGGTGTTCCTGAGTCGGGAATAATCATTTTCCCTGGCGAAGATTTCCTTTCCGTCCGGGTTAAAGACGCGATTGTCCTCTTCATGCGAATAGCAGGTATCCCCGACTGCGAAATGAGGTCCTGTCTTTTCAGCTATCAGAATTGGGAGACGTTCCAGGATTCCCAGGCGGACAGCCTCCGCGCAGGCGGTAGTATTGGTGCCGATGGCGCACTCTCCCATGGGAAGTGTGTCGTGATGGAAAAGGATATTCTCCTCAATGTATTCGCGGCCCTCCATCTCAGTGGGAAAGCCTCCGCAGCGGTAGTCAGCGACGCGGCCGTCTTCAAACCGGATTTCAAGATCCCGGAACAAAAGTCCTTCCAGGTAGACCCGGGTCACGTGCAGAATGCCGTTTGTGCCGGTCAGTTCCGGCGTTGTGAAGACCTCACCGACAGGAATATTCACATCGGCGACGCAGTTTTCGAAGATTGTCTGTCGGTGTGGATCCTGAGGTGTCTGAAGGCGGACTGTCAGGTCTGTCCGGTTTTTGCCTCTTCCCAGGACATGGATATATTGAGCCGTGTCAAGGACAGAAATGATCTGAGCCTGTACATTTCGGTAGGTCATGTAGTCCAGGGTATTGATCCTGATCACAGCTCTGAAGATCTCATCAAAGGAAGCCTTCAGGTTTCCGTCCGCATAGCCGCGGGTGATCTCCGGCACTGGGAAAGCGATTATGGTAAAACTCCGCTCTTTTCCTATGATTGCTTTGTCATAGAGCAGATCTGCCTGCCGGCGGAAGCGGGAAATCTTTTTCTGCTGTGATTTAGTAAACCGGGGGCACTCTACGTGCATTTGAGGTGAAAAAGGAATCTCGCCGAAGGTATCAAGGACAAGGGGGCCGGCATAGAGGACTGTTTCAGCCTCCAGCTCCTTATAGGCGTCCTGCAGAGCCTTTACGCGTCTTCCGCGAAGGACATCGTTGAAAAAGAGGGCCAGGTCCTCTCTGTGGTCATAGGCATACTGGGGATTGGGGGAGGATGTCGAGACGGAACCCCCTCCTCTTCCAAGATGCTGGGTGAACAGATCGGCCTCCATGCCCGGAATGACTGCCTTAAGGCCGATCGCGGCAAGGTTCTTTACAGCCCGTCCGGTGACCCGCTCAAAACCCAGGCGGCTGAGTATGCTGCACCGCCTGCGGATCGACAGATCTTTACCGGTCACTTCAAAACCAATGCGGAAACCCTCGGTCCATGTATCCGCCATCTTTGCGACAGTTTCTTCGTCCAGACTCTCTATGTATTCAAAAATCCCGGTCTCATTTTCAGAAACAAAAGCTCCGTATCTGTACAGGCATCTTTTGTCACCCCTCGCGTAACCGGAAACAATGCTCTCTGTAACACTGCCGCCCACCAGACTTCTCCGGACACGTAGAAGGGTCTCCTCGTCAGCATAGTCCTCCAGAAACCGTCCGATTTTCCCGCGGATGCTGTCAGCAGGGGGCACAGGAGCCTTTTCCGTATTCAGTTCAGAGCTGTCCTGACCGGTACCGGGCACATCATGTGATTGTTCCCTGCGATACTCCTCATAATATGCAGTAAAAGCGCAGTAGATTTCCAGCAGCAGCTCCATCCTTATCAGAAACCGCTCCGCGTCCCCCTCATAAACCTGGGAGATCATGCATCGCAGTTCGTAAAAGAGAGCGGACAGGATCCTTCCGTTTTCTTCCCCGAATGCCTTCACGGCAAAGACAGGGTTGGCCCAACTCCTGTCATAGTTTTCCGGCAGAATATCGTGGTAGAGCGCCCGGTTGGCAGCTGCCAGTTTTTCCAGCGGTATAGTCTCGAAAGTGCCGTCCTCCAGCATTTTTCTGTGGTCCAGCAGAAGCAGAATCCACCTGGCTGCGTCCCTGAAATAAGGGACGAAAGCTGGATCTGTCTCCTCTTCCCTTTCCATTTCACGGATTCTCTCCAGGGCGAGGCGGAAGCGCTCTCCTGCCAGTGTATCATCTGTTAAGAGGGCGCCATGCCCCTCATCAATCAGAAAGTTCATTCAATTACCTCAAATCATGTCAAACAGTGTCGTTTGGCAATAATAGAAAAACGTCCGGCTGCATTGGCAGCAGCCGGACGGCCGGATCGTATTTATTTTACGCCGTATTCCTCGTAATAGGCATCCATGGATTTCTTGATCTTGTCATTGATGATGACCTTGCCGTCGATCGGTCTGTTGTAAAGATATTCGGTGACCTCCTTCATCGTGACGATCGCGTGTGTCGGGAATCCGTATTTCTGCTTGATCTCCTGAAGAGCGCTGATGGTGCCTTCCTGTCCGACTTCCATTCGGTCAACGGAGACCATCAGACCCACGATATCGCAGTCCGCCTGGGCTTTGATGATCGGAACAGTCTCTGCGATAGAAGCGCCGGATGTGGTGACGTCCTCGATGATCATCACACGGTCATCCTCACGGATCTTGGATCCCAGCAGGATTCCCTTATCGCCGTGATCCTTGATCTCCTTGCGGTTTGCGCAGTAGCGGATGTCGCGGCCGTAAAGTTTGCTGATTCCCATGACCGTAGCGAC
Source organism: Lachnospiraceae bacterium (assembly GCA_045117315.1). GTDB lineage: Bacteria > Bacillota > Clostridia > Lachnospirales > Lachnospiraceae > CAG-791. The sequence continues at coordinate 3,054 of JBGUNJ010000079.1, forward strand.
AGCGAGGGGGATTCCCTTGTAGGCGGGTCCGAAGAGAACATCGAAGTCAAGTCCGTAATTATCATGGATAGCCCTCGCGTAAAACTCGCCAAGCTTAATCAGCTGAGAGCCGCTCTTATAGGCTCCCGCATTCATGAAAAACGGAGATTTGCGTCCGCTTTTAAGCGTAAACTCACCGAATTTCAGCACATGCGCGTCTACCATAAACTCAATAAACTCTTTTTTGTATTCTTCCATCAGCCAGTCCTCCTGTCACGGGACCGCTCATTTATCCTCAGCGGTCTCCGCCAAAAACGTGTTGTAAAGTGTTCAGGCAATACTCGGTTGTAATCTTTTGATCACGCATGGCATTTCAAGGTCACAGGGAAAGGCTGAAGCCGGGTACCTGTAAAAACTCCTGCATGCGTCCTGCCCCTGTCAGCGTTCCGCGATCGCTCTGCGCAGGTCTTCGATCATATCCTGAGCCGCGGCGCGGGAAGCTGCGGCAAATCCTTCCGGACCGAAGCCGCGGTAGGCGTCTTTTGTATAAGCGGCAATGATTCCTCTGGAGGAATTGACGATCGCTCCCAGTCCTTCCTCGTCAAAGAAAGAGGAAAGGTCATCTGCGGATGCGCCCTGGGCCCCATATCCTGGAGCCAGGATAAATGTGTTGGGCATCAGCTTTCTGAGACGTTCGCCCTGCTCGGGATAGGTCGCCCCGACGACAGCGCCGACATTGCTGTATCTGCCTTCCATGGACTGTGCGCCCCACTCGCAGACCTTCCGGCCTACCAGCTCGTACATGGGAACGCCGCCCTCTGTAAGGATATCCTGGAACTCTCCGCTGCTGGGATTGGAAGTCTTTACCAGTACGAAGATTCCCCTGTCGCACTGATTGCAGACATCCACGAAGGGCTTGACGCCATCCGTGCCCAGATAAGGATTTACGGTCGCAAAATCGACATCAAAGACGGGTATCTCCCTGCCGTAGACACCGATCCTTCCCAGATGTGCCTTTGCGTAGGAAGCGGAAGTCGATCCGATGTCGCCCCTCTTCACATCGCCGATCACGATGAGTCCCTTCTCTTTGCAGTACTTTACTGTCCTGTCATACACTGCCAGGCCGGGAAGGCCGAACTGCTCATACATGGCGACCTGAGGCTTGACTGCAGGCACGATGTCATAGACGGCATCCACGATCTCTTTGTTGAACTGCCAGACAGCCTCCGCAGCCGCCTCGAGAGCACGCTCATCATCAGAAAGTCCTTCGACTGAAGAGACCTTGTCCAGAGCAGCGTCCTGCAGGTGCTGAGGCACAAAGGAGAGATTGGGATCAAGTCCCACAACAACAGGGGCATCTTTTGCTTTAATAGCGTCAATCAGCTTTTGAATCATCTTGAATACTCCACACAAAAATAATATTCCGGAATTACCAGATCCGGTGCCTGTTCCGGACGATCAGAGTCCGGACATAAACCGCCTGTTCTATCGTCAGATTGCACAAATTAAGATACTTTTCAGCAGTCTTTTTAAACATACGGATTATATGCCCTTTCGTCAAGCATTTATTTCAAAATTATTAAATTTAAAGCCGCACCCCTGGGAGTGCGGCTGCTATTATTCATATGATGGACAAAATACAGTTTTTTTTATGTGTAAAGACCTGTTCAAATCACCGGGTCTGAAGAAAACCGTTTTCCCGGTTCATCTGTTTATCATCGGGATACTTTTTGGAATATTCGGCAGCCAGTTCGGCGGCGCGTTTAAAATCGCGCAGGTTTTCATAGACGCAGATGCGGTTAAAAAGGATGCTCCTCCGCAGAGCGGTGCCTTCCTGGGAAAGAGGCAGAGCCATCTCAAAATACTTCAGGGCCTGTTTATATTTACCTGTTCCGCACAGGGCAGTGCCCTTGAGGTTGAGCATATCCGGATAGTTTACGATCTGCTCCTCGTATTCCTTCAGTATTTTCAGCGCCTTGTCGTGGTCTCCTGTCTGTTCAGTCGCGCTGGCCAGCAGGAAAGAGGTCTGCATATCCGGATTTTCGACCTTGTTCAGGACACTGATCGCCTCCTTATACTGCTTTAAAAAACACAGAGCCTGTCCTCTTATCACGGGATCCAGGTCCTCGTCGTGCTCCTCCAGGAGTTTCCGGAAATATTTGGCGCCTGTCTCTTCGTTTCCGTATTCACGCAGCGTAAGCGCGGCGTTATAGATCCTGCTGTAGTTTTTCTTGTCTATGGCGATCGAGGTGTCGAACAGGGACTCAGCCTTGTCCATCTCCCCCTGGGCAGCGCAGACTGTTGCCCTGGCCGAGAGCAGGGAGGAATCCTTTGGATGCAGAACCAGGAGTTTATCGTAAATAAAGGCGGCCTCCTCATACTCCCCCAGTCTGAAATCACAGATGGCGATATACCTGTACAGGTCCTCTTCCATGGTATCTTCGGAAAGTCTCCTGGTGATACTGTTCTCAAATTGCTGCGCATCCGCGAACTTTCCGCGCGCGGCCCTGTAATTGCCCTGCTCCATGAGAGAGATTCCTTCGTTCATGAGCTGCATTTCCTTACTGCCCCTGAACCTGTAATAGCCGAACAGTGTTCCCGCACCGATCGCGGCCATGATGATCAGAGTCAGCAGAATATTTCTGAAAATACGCATAAGCGATGAATGTTCCTCCAAAAATCAATAGTTAAAAATCAAGAAATCAAAGTGATTTTTCGCTCTCTTCAGAGCGGAAATCCGGGCGGGATACCGGCAGCTGGACCAGCACTATGGCGATAAACATCAGCAGGCAGCCCAGCAGTTCCCTTGAAGTCAGTTTCTGTCCCAGCAGCAGGAAGCCCGCCAGTACTGAGACGACAGATTCAAGAGACAGGATCAGGGAAGCCGCAGCCGGATCAGCGCCTTTTTGTCCGATGATCTGAAAGGTATAAGCGATCCCGCAGGAAAAAACCCCGGCGTAGACCAGGGGAAACCAGCCGAACCTGACAGCGGGCCAGGAAATAGTCTCCACCGCCAGAGCAGCGGAAAAGGACAGGATACCCGCGACCAGAAACTGCATAAAGGACAGGAGAACACCGTCCACGTCCGGAAAGCTGTCGATACACATGATATGCAGGGAAAAAACGAAGGCGCAGGCCACAAGGGCCGCATCCCCCGACTCAAACTTCATCCCTCCGCTGACAGACAGAAAATAGAGGCCTGCGCTGGCCAAAGCAACAGAGATCCACAGTCTGAGACTGGTGTGTCCGGTTCTGAAAAAAGCCAGCAGGGGAACGATCACGATATACATGGCTGTCAGAAATCCGGCCTTGCCGACATCGACGGAAAGGATCGCGTACTGCTGTAAGTTCGAGGCGACACAGAGAAAGAATCCGCAGAGCAGACCTCCCGCCAGTGTGCGTCTGACAGATGGTTTCTGCTGCTCCTCCGGCCTGAGGGCAGATCCAGAATCCATGCGGCCGGCTGCCCCTGCGCCAGATTTCCTGACGATCAGAAATGGCGACAGAACCGCGGCGCCCAGAAAGTATCTAAGACCGTTGAATGTCAGGGGACCCATATAAACCATGCCCGCGCTCTGAGCGACAAAGGCAGTTCCCCAGATCGTCGCGGCAGCCAGAAGGATGAGGCTGTTTTTCAAAGGCATTTTCATCCTCCGGGCTCCTCCTCATCGAATCTGACCGTGACATAAAATCCTCTTTCCAGCTCCCGTATTGCAGTGACCACGCCTTCCCTTGCGAAGAGTCTCTCCGGAAAGGGAAAATTACCGCTCATAGCCAGAGACGGATCGATCGTATAATAATAATTGCTGGGGAGAAGGCCCTCTGACACTGTGACAGTCTGCCCCTCACGCAGAAGTCCCTCCCGCTCCATTTTGAATTCAATTTCGCGCATTATCCGCTGCTTTTCCTCCTGCAGGCCTTGCGGGCCTGTCTTTCTGCCGCTCAGTGCGGAATCACGATGGCGTGCGATTTCAGGAACTGGTACCAGAGAGCGCAGGCTGACGCTTTCAGATGAATGCCGTCCCCTGTCAGATCATCTTTGAGGTTCCCGTCCTTGTCGCACAGATCCCCGTTCATATCGATATAAAAAATATTGCGCCCGTTGGCCAGGGTAGAAATAGCCTGATTTCTCTGCACGATCGCTGTGTTATTAAAGACATGGTCTTTTTTACTCATGGCTTTCGAGACGTGCATGATTCCCTGAATATAGATGATCGCCTCGGGCTGCAGCTTGTTGATCCTGGTGACCACATTGCGGAATTCCTTATAATAATCCATGGTATCGGGAATTCCGAGCTCATTGACTCCGACCGAAATATAAATCTTTTTGAATTTCGCCTTGGAGAGCAGATCCTTCAGAGTCCTCTCCGTCGTCTTTTTTCCAAGAGGAGTGTAATCCATCTTTTCATTATCGTCGAAGAGATCATAGACTGTGGTGGATTCTCGGGCCATGAAGGAAGTAAAGGATTCCATACCGCCGTAGTCAAAGAGACCGACTGTGCGGGAATCTCCTATGAACAAGGCGTCTGAAAAGTATTTATCGTCGACCTTCTGCAGGGGATAATAAATGCCGTTGGGGGCAAAAAGCCCCTCTGTGTCCTTATTAAATTCAGTACCCTTGGGCGAGAGATACCTGTCCTGTGCCACCCCGTAATCTTTGGCGGGTACTACCCTGCTGCAGGAGGTCTCAGGGACAGTCAGAGAATTCTCCATATCTCCGGTCGCCTGCTGAGCCTGCTCTGTCTGTGCTGTCTTGACGGATGATTGCTCTTCTTTCTGCTCAGTCCCTTCTTTAGCAGCAGGATCCTGAGGCCGGTCGTCGTTTCCGTCTTTACGGGCAGATTCGTCCGGAGTCTTCTCTTCTGTTCCGGATTCGCCCTTCTCTTCTGTCCCGTCAGCGCTCTTTTCTCCGTTTGCGGATTCGTCCTTGTCCTGGTCCCCGGCACCGTCCTTGTTATCGGTCCCGGATCCGTCTTTGTTTTCTGACCCTGCAGTACCATTATCCGTATCCCCGGCATCATTTTTTTCATCCTGTGGGGATGCGTCATTTCCGATCAGATCCTGCCCCGCCGGTTCAGTTTCCTGTCCGTCTTCCTGAGCCAGCTGGTCTGAGATGTCAGTCTGTTTAGTCCCGTCTGTATTTTCCTGCCCTGAAACGGCAGGATCCTGAGCCTGAGTTCCATTGTCATCAGGCTCCGCATCCGCCATTTCCACTTCAGGGGGGCTTTCCGACCAGGGCATGACGTGATCATGGATTCCCCGCATGACTACAGAGACAAGCGGATGTCTTCCGAAATCTTCGGCATATTTTTTATAACCGCGGCTCCGGCCTGTCAGAGCCAGGAGCGTCAGAATAACCCAGACCAGAAAGATTGCGCACAGAAGCGGCGCTTTTTTCATGATCATGTACAGAAATTTCAACATTGATTATGCCCCTTTGCTTCAGGACTGTGTATCTGTAAACAGTAAGCTGTTTTTAAAAGCTGAAAAATTTTTAAGCTGAAATATTTTTTAGCTGAAATCTGTTTTTAAAAGCTGAAATCTGTTTTTAAAAACTGAAATACATAAAGGGATTTCCTGCGGAGATCGAGGAAAAATACACACTGACCCAGAAAATCACAAACAGAGGGAGGATGACCTGCCATTTATCTCTCTTCCAGACGACCATATTATAGGTGACCGGCAGACACAGGACAATCGAGACCACCAGGAAGGGCCAGTAAATACCAAGATATTTAAGAAAATCTCCCTTATTCACGGCGACGCCTGCTCCGAAAAAAGGAAAAAGGCGCGAGAAATAGGTGGCCAGATCTTTCAGATTCGTGATCGCGAAGATGACCCATGTCAGGGGGATCAGGACGATCACGTGAAGATGGCCGATAATGGGGAAACGCTCTATGAGTCCCTTGACCACAAATTTTTCCCAGAGAATGATCAGGCCCAGGACAAGTCCCCAGATGATAAAGTTCAGTGTGCCTCCGTGCCAGAATCCGGTCAGAAGCCACACGACCATCAGGTTGCGGGCAGTGATCATGGCCTCTCCGCGGCTTCCCCCAAGGGGAATATAGATATAATCGCGGAACCAGCTGCCCAGGGTCGCGTGCCATCTCCTGTAAAAGTCAGCGACACCGCTGGCAGCGTAGGGATGGGAAAAGTTCTGTATAAAACGGAAGCCCAGCATAAGGCCGAGGCCTCCCGCCATCAGGGAATATCCCCAGAAGTCAAAGTAGAGCTGCATGGAATAGCCGAAAGCCCCCATCCATGCGAGCGGAGTGGAAATACTCTCGAATCCGATCTTGACGATCTCATTCCACAGTATCCCAAGTCTGTCAGCGATCAGGACTTTCATTCCCAGTCCCATGGCAAAAAAGATCAGGCCGTCCTCTACTTTCTGCAGGGAGACAGAACGTTCGACGAACTCACGTCTTCGCCTGATATTAGTGGGTCTCTCCAGCCATCCCTGGCCGAACCTCATAATGGGGCCCTGGGTGACCTGGGGAAACATGGTAAAATAGGCGGCTGTCTGCAGAAAACCGGGTCTCTTCTGGATCAGTCCGTTATACATGTCAGCCTGATATGACATCATTTTAAAAATAAAGAAGCTCAGACCAAGGGGAAAAATGGACGCATTGAGAAAGAGGGCCAGAACCTTGAAGAGGACAAGCACGAAAATGTCAAAGGCTGCGATCATGAAAAGCAGCCTCCGGTGCCAGGCCCGGTGAGCAAGTCCCGGCATGACCCAGAGCGCGTCCCCGAAGGCAAAATTGACAAAGACCAGGGCCAAAAGGAGCAAGACAAAAAAGCGGGCCCCGGATGCGTAAAACACGAGACTTCCCGCAAAAAGGACAGCGTCCCTGAAACGGGACGGAGTCAGACAATATATAAGTAAAAAGAAAGGCAGAAATCGAAAGATAAAATCAATCCCGGCAAAATTTACCATTTGAAACCTCTCAAGAATGCCTGACTGTCGGGCGGGCTGAAAAACAGCCCACAGTTATTTTCCGTCCTGATACCGGCTCCCCCGGCGATACCGGAGACACACCGGTTTCACCGGCTCCGGTCTTGTCTGCCGGCTGTTCCCAGGCCGTTACAGACTGCGTTACAGACTGCACATCGTCCTGTAACAGATACCATGTTACAGATCTGGTCTTGTCTGCACCGGCTGTTCAGCGGCAGGGGCGGTGACCTTCTAATGAGAAATGCCATTTGGAGAATGTCATTTGATGATTATCATCGAAAAAGGCCGTCCGCCCTTGCAATTTATTCTGTCAATCTGTGATATTTTTTCAGTCAATTACCAGTCTTTTATTAATTCAATCAGCAGCGCTTAACGCAGTCAATCAGCAGTCCTCAAAGGGAGGAGAGCTCTTCGAGCTCGCGGATGACGCCTGCCATCTGCTGCTCGTACTTCTGCTGTTTCTCTTTTTCGGCGGCAATCTTGTCCGCGGGAGCCTTGGAAAGGAACTTCTCGTTGCGGAGCATGCCGGCACTGCGCCTGAGCTCGCCTTCGAGGCGCTTCTTTTCCTTGTTCAGCCTGGCGATCTCAGCCTGGACATCCAGCAGGTCTGCCAGCGGAATAAAGGCTGTCGCAAAGGGAAGGACGATGGACACAGTGCCCTCGCCGATACCTTCTTTGCCGGCCTGAAGGACCAGTTCAGAGGCAGAGGCAAGACGCTCGAAGAAGAGCCTGTCCTCCTCGAAGATCTGACGGATCTTCTCGTCTTCCGACACGATGATGACCTTGGCCTTGCGGGAAGGGGCGACGCCGCGTTCATTGCGGGCGGTACGGATCGCGCGCACTGCCTCTTTGATGGTCTCAATGGCCTGCTCCTCTGCCGGGAAGTTGAACTCCTCTTTCCAGACGGGCCAGTCAGAGATCATGATTGAGGGCTCCTTATCCTGGATCGTGCAGAAGATCTCTTCTGTCACGAAAGGCATGTAGGGGTGCAGGAGCTTAAGGCTGCCCTGAAGGACAGTCTGCAGGGTCCAGAGCGCGGCAGTGTGGCTGGCAGCGTCCTCAGTCTCATAGAGACGGGGCTTGACCATTTCGATATACCAGTCGCAGAACTCATCCCAGATAAAGTCGTGGACCTTCTGCACGGCGATGCCGAGCTCGAACTTGTCCATATTTTCGGTGGCCTCACGGACGACAGTGTTGAAGCCGGAAAGGATCCACTTGTCCTCGGGAAGAAGTCCTCCGGGCATCTGCTCAGGAATCTCACCCTCTTCAGGCATGTTCATCATGATGAAACGGCTGGCGTTCCAGACCTTGTTGGCGAAGTTGCGGCTGGCCTCGACACGGCTGTTGGAGAAGCGCATGTCATTGCCGGGCGCGTTGCCGGTGACCAGGGTCAGACGCAGGGCGTCGGCGCCGTAATTTCTGATGACCTCCAGAGGATCGATACCGTTTCCGAGAGACTTGGACATCTTTCTGCCCAGCTCGTCGCGGACCAGTCCGTGGAAGAGCACGGTCTTGAAGGGCTTCTCTCCCATCTGCTCGAATCCGGAGAAGATCATTCGGATGACCCAGAAGAAAATGATGTCATAGCCTGTGACCAGGACATCTGTGGGATAGAAATACTTCAGGTCTTCTGTCATCTCAGGCCATCCCAGTGTGGAGAAAGGCCAGAGGGCGGAGGAGAACCAGGTGTCCAGAGTATCGGGATCCTGTGTGAAGTGTGTCTCACCGCAGACAGGGCACTTTTCGGGCATGGCAGGCGCGACAACGACTTCGCCGCACTTGTCGCAGTAATAGGCGGGGATCCTGTGGCCCCACCAGAGCTGACGGCTGATACACCAGTCACGGATGTTGTCGGTCCAGTTGTAATAGATCTTCTCCATCCTCTTGGGAATCAGCTGGATGTCGCCCTCTTTGACAGCCTTGACAGCGGGCTTGATCAGCTCGTCCATCTTGACGAACCACTGCTTTTTGATCAGAGGCTCGACAGTCGTGCCGCAGCGGTCATGAGTTCCGACGTTGTGGGTATAGTCCTCGATGCTGACCAGAAGTCCCATCTCATCAAGCTCTTTGACGATCTGTTTTCTGGCTTCGTAGCGGTCCATGCCGACAAATTTGCCGCCGTTCCGGTTGATGGTGGCATCGTCGTTCATGATATTGATCTCGGGAAGCTTATGGCGCTTTCCGACCTCGAAGTCGTTGGGGTCGTGTCCGGGAGTGATCTTGACCACTCCGGTACCGAATTCACGGTCGACATATGTGTCCGCGACAATTGGAATCTGACGGTCAACGAAGGGAAGCCAGACTTTTTTGCCGATCAGGTCAGAATAGCGTTCGTCCTCGGGATGCACTGCGACCGCGGTATCACCCAGCATGGTCTCGGGACGGGTCGTCGCAAACTCCAGGAAACGGGTCTTGGAGATGCTGCCGTCATCCTCGATCAGGGGATATTTGATATGCCAGAAATGGCCGTTCTGCTCCTCATACTGCACTTCGGCGTCGGAAATGGAGGTCTTACAGACAGGGCACCAGTTGATGATGCGGCTGCCCTTATAGATCCAGCCCTTCTTGTGCATCTTGCAGAACACTTCCGTGACGGCCTTGTTGCAGCCCTCATCCATTGTGAAGCGCTCACGGTCCCAGTCGCAGGAGGAGCCAAGCTTCTTGAGCTGGTTCACGATGCGGCCGCCGTACTCTTTTCTCCAGTCCCAGCATTTCTCCAGGAAGCCCTCGCGGCCCAGATCAGCCTTTTCAATGCCCTGCTCGCGCAGCGCGTCGATGACCTTGACCTCGGTTGCGATAGAGGCATGGTCTGTTCCGGGCTGCCACAGAGCATTATATCCCTGCATCCTCTTATAGCGGATCAGGATATCCTGCAGAGTGTTGTCCAGAGCGTGTCCCATATGGAGCTGTCCTGTAATGTTGGGCGGCGGGATCACGATCGTGAAAGGCGTCTTCGAGTGATCCACCTCCGCGTGGAAGTACTTTTTTTCCTCCCAGTTTTTATAGATCCGATCTTCAATTCCCTGAGGATCGTAGGTTTTAGCAAGTTCTCTTCGCATGTGTCAGATCTCCTTAAATTTGTTTTTTTATTGATCCGGAACGGTAAAATACAGAAATATAAACGAATTATACAAACTGATTGCGCTCAGGATCGTATGTATATTCTTCCGCCTCGAGTTTCTTCAGGATCTCCTGTTTATCTACATCCAGATCATCGCAGAGAGCATCGAGTGACGGATAAAAATCACGAAGCTTCAGATTCAGAAAGCTTGCCAGCATATGAGGATCTTTCGGCAACATTTCTTTTCCCCCTTTTGTATCGATGTGTTATATTTGTATCGATGTGTTATAATTGAAAAGTTGTAACTGATGAGTAACTGATCAACAGGATCCACACCCTGCCGTATTTGAAATATAAGGCATTTAGCCCGGCTGTATTTGAAAATAACAGGTATTTGTCCAGTCTGTGTCTTTAAAAACAGAATCGACGCCGGCCAGAGTTTGTGAAAACAGACTTTTTCAGTAAAAACAGTTACGAACAGTTTATTATTGTATCATAAAAACAGGAAAATAGATACTGAACTTATGGAAAAGAATACTTCATTTCAAGAAAACAATATTGTTCCCGGCAACAGCGCCAGCGAAACTCTGGATGAAAACAATATTGTTCCCGGCAACAGCGCCAGTAAAACTCTGCATGAAAACAATATTGTTCCCGGCAACAGCGCCAGCGAAACTCTGGAAACGGAAATGGAATTAGGCCGTGAATTTGGTCATATCACTTATCCTTCAACCCGCAGGGGCTGGGTCTTCAGGGGACTTCGCGACGGTTTTCCCATCTGTCTGGGATATTTTGCCGTGGCTTTTGCCCTGGGAATCGAGGCCAAGAGGGTCGGGCTGACCGCCTTCCAGTCCTTCCTCATGTCGACAGGAATGGTTGCCTCCGCCGGAGAATTTGCCGCCCTGCTTTTAGTCGAGTCACACGCAGGAGTGATCGAGATGATCACCACCTGTATCATCGTCAATCTGCGGTATTTTCTCATGAGCTGTTCGCTCTCCCAGAAACTGAAGCCCACCATCCCTGCCGTTCATCGCTTCGGAGTTGCCTACTGCATCACTGATGAGATCTTCGGACTCTCCTCTGCCGTGCCGGACTACCTGGAGCCCTTCTACACCTACGCGATCACTGTGATCTCCGTGTTGGGCTGGTCCGGTGGAACAGTTATGGGCGTCCTGGTCGGCAGTATCCTTCCCCCCATGGCAGTGAATGCTCTGAGCGTCTCCCTCTATGGCATGTTTCTGGCCATTATTATTCCGCCCGCAAAAGAAAACCATTTCATCGGCGGACTTGTGGCTGTTTCCATGGCGGTGAGCTGGGTCTTCAGTGTCCTGCCCCTGACAGCGGGAATCTCCGCAGGATTCAAGGTCATCATCCTGACCATCCTGCTGGCGGGAGCCGCCGCTTTCCTGAAACCTATAGACATTGAAATGGCTGAAGAGTCTGACTGACAAAATCTCTTCCAATTCATGCCGTATTGCATCAGTAAGCATACCCTGATCAACTGCATACCGGAGCGCGCCGGTAAGCACCCCCTGATCAACTGCATACCGGAGCATGTCAATACGCATACCCTGATTTACTGTAATCCAGAGCCTGTCAGTCCCCGGACTGATTTTTGAGGTTAAAAATAATGAATGATAATGTATATATTTCTCTCCTGATCATGTGCGGAACGGTATATATGATCCGTCTGCTGCCGCTTCTTTTCCTCAGAAAGCCGATCACAAACCGCTTTGTGCGTTCCTTTCTGTTCTATGTTCCATATGTGACCCTTGCCGTCATGACCTTTCCCGCCATCGTCACTGCGACGGAAAATGTCTGGTCTGGCGTTGCGGCCCTGGCGGTCGGCCTGATCATGGCCTGGATCAACGGGGATCTCTTTGTCGTTGCCGTCAGCTGCTGTGTCACTGTCTTTCTGACCGGGCTGGTTCTTTAATCTTACCTGCAGCCGGAAATTGACTTTCAAAGTTAAAAAAGCTCCACGAAAATGCGTGTCAGCATTATTCGTGGAGTTTCTTTCTTTAACAACAAGACCCGGGTAACGTATTTTTCCGCCTTGCGGAGGTCACGGACGTGTCGGTATCCATCCGGACCGCCGCCCATAAAAATCTTTCTCACACTTCCATATCTTATCGTCGCTGAGGCAACTCCGCTTTCCGGTCACTTCATTGTTTTTTAATTATTTTTTGCGGTGAGTTCATTGAATTCCATATTTATTACCTTACAATATATTAGTGGTTACAAGATATTACCCATTCAAAAAACACCTGTCTGCACGTCGTACACATTCATTTGGGCAGGCAGTGATCAATGTGAATTTTCATCCGGATTTACACACAGGCTGTGCATCCGTCATTGGCCGTTACAGCCCACCTGATTCTTGGAGCTTCTTTTGTGTATCACTGTAGATGTGTATCACGTTACAGTACAGACCCCCTCGAATTCGAGGCGTTTTTGCGCGATTTTCAGCGCAAAAACCCGAGTGGAACGGCGTTCGCCCCAT
>JBGUNJ010000080.1:0-5997 GCA_045117315.1 Lachnospiraceae bacterium
ACGGCGTTCGCCCCATTCGCGAAGCGAATTCAGCATGGGCGAACGCAAGTTACTATTCACGCCCTCGATAGGGCGTGAATAGTAACGCGGCCCGTGTCCGCCGTAAGGCGGAAAAATACATTGCACGGGCCGTGTCATAAAAAGCCCTTCACAATGGCCGCGGAGTTCCGGAACATTGAAAAGGGCTTGGAAAGGCTCTGAAAAAACTGATGAGCCGGGCTCACAGACTCTCATGTAAAAAGCTGGGCATCGCTTTGCGCCGCAGGCGCTCCCGCAATGGCAATGCTCCGGATTCGGAATCCCGCCCCGCGGCAGGCCTTCCTCAGGTCATTATTCCTGCTCGAGGATCTTCATGATAATGTCAACGCATGTGGGGATACTGATCTTTCCGGTATCAAAGCAGATCGTATAATTATTGGCATTTCCCATTTCACGTCCCGTGTAGGTCTTATAGTAGGTCCTGCGCAGTTTATCGCGCTTTTCAATATATTTATCCAGACTGAAGTCTCCGTTCTCAGCGAGTTCAGCCGCGCGTTTCATCCGGTCCTTGACACTGGCAAACAGGAAAATGTTCAGGGCATCAATGCCTGCTTCCTTGAGTATGAAATCCGCGCAGCGGCCAACGATGATACAGGGCGACTCCGCCAGCTCCAGGACGACCTGCTTCTGCGCCTCGAAAATATTGTCATATGAGCTGCTGAAAGAAACTGCACTGTTCAGGAAAGAATTCAGCAATTTGTTGGGCGTGCTGAGATCTTCACTCTCATGTTCGACTTCTTCCACCTCATATCCACTCTTTTCCGCAGTCTTTTTCACAAAATCCCTGTCATAATATGGGATCCCGAGACGATCGGAAAGTGCCTTTGCAAGAGAATTCCCCAGGGCTCCGTATTCTCTGCTGATTGTGATCACAGGGTATTTCTTCTCAGCCTCCATTCCGGTTTTATTTTCCGGCATGATTCTCCTCCTCTTTATATTTTAATTACGCAGTGAAGTGCGACCGGGGGGATGCGTCACACTGAAATTATCAGACCTCTGAATCCCGCCCCTGCCGGACCTGAATCTGACTGTCCGCAGAGACGGAATCAAGGATGCAAAGATGCCCCGAAAAAAATAACTGTACTCCCCCTCGCCGGCATTTGTTTTTTGCCTGCATTTGTTTATCCAGAACACCTATTCAGAAATTTTAATACACATTTTCGATTCTTACAAGGGAAAGAAATGGTATCTGAATCAGGAAGAGCAGGAAATCGGGTCAGTTTCCGCCGTTCCTGTCCAAAGAGCCAAAAACCTATGTACAAAAACCCCGTCAGGGACAAAAAATGGTCATAGCCGGCTTCCGCAAGACGGAAGAATTCATTACAGGGATCATGGCAATATGGCAGGGGCAGCCCTTCGAATAGGGTAGAGGCGTCAATAATATGCCGCCCTCTACCCCTGAACGGCCCGTGTCCGCCGTAAGGCGGAAAAATACATTGCACGGGCCGTGTCATAAAAAACCGCCTGTGCGCCGGAAGCATCGCAGCGCTCCGTCCGCACAGGCAGTAAAGTCATTCATTATACAATCATCTTCAAGACCGGTATCTTCAGCGGATCCATTTGTCCGTAAGTGTCGGTTCCGCATATCCCCAGTCTTCCAGGGCACTGTGGACGACCAGGGAAAAGCCGTTCTTTGTCAGCACATTGGCGGAAGCCCGGTTCTCGATCATGGTGCTGGCGGTTATGATCTCAATATCTGTTTCATTATACAGATAATCGACCATAATACCCAGTGCCTCTGTCGCGATCCCTTTTCCCCAGCATCGCTCCAGAAGCCTGTATCCCACGCTGATCTTGTGGATCGGATCCCGATATCCGTACATCTCGGCGAGCCCGCAGAATTCCCCGTCCGCGAATATCCCCAGGATAATGGACTCCTTCATGCAGATGTCGTAAAGATGACTGATCACATACCGGATATCCTCATACTGTTTTTCAAACAGAAATGTCGGCAGATACCTGTAGACCCGGGGGCTTCGGACAAGTTCCGAAAGGGATTCCTCATCCTGTAATCCCAGCGCTCTCAATTCGATCCGGCCCTTTTTAATAAATGGCACTTCTGAAAACAATTTCCGGCGGCTCATCTCAGCTCCTGTAATTACACCTGTGGCCATGACCTGGCGGTCACTTCTTATACGTGAATATTCGCCTCAGGGCATACAAGATCAGCGAAATGCCCAGAATCAGGATGATCACTGCGAAAAGAGGCATGCCGTTGGGAGTCACCGGTTTGATGTCGGTCTGGCACAGTCTGCAGCCGCCTGAAAACAGGACGCATCCGACTATGATCAGGATCACATCGTTGATCTTTTCGTTAAGCGCGTCAAGCAGATCATCATATCCGGTCAGTTCCAGATTGATCTTCATCCTGCCCTTCATGATGTCATTGAGGGCATCGGCTGCCAGCTTGGGGAGCCTGGAAGCTTTCTTTCCGGCATCGAGGACTCCTCTTCCCAGGGCTACGATCTCTTTTTCCAGAACAAAGGACCTCTTTACACGCTCCACAAGTTTATTGGAAACCAGTTCAAAAAGGTTCAGTCCGGGGCAGAGATGCTCCATGACACCTTCAATAGTAAGGAAAGAGCGCGCCAGCATGGTATAACGGCCCGGCATCTCGATCTGATGTCTTTCCGCCAGTTCACAGACTTCCGTGAGCACTGCGGAAAAGTCGATATCGTTCAGGCTGGTGACATTCATATATTTTGTGCAGAAGGCTTCCAGATCATCTTTGAGCTTATTGCGGTCCGTCTGGCCTTTGCTGATTCCAATCGTCATTACAGCGTTTACCATTGATTCGGAATCATTGCTCAGAAGGCCGACAACCAGATCCTGAATCGAATTCATATCCGTTTCGGTAATCTGGCCGATCATGCCGAAATCGATCCAGTAAACCTTGCCCTCACTGGCCATGATATTGCCCTGGTGAGGATCCGCATGGAAAATACCCACATCAAATACCTGATGCAGATAACTGTCCACGATGTCCTTACCGGCCTCTTCGGGATCCAGCCCCTGCTTTACAAGTTCTTCCGTTTCGCCGATCGAGCAGCCGTCCACATAGGTCATCGTGAAAATGCGCTCAGTCGTCAGTTCGTCGATGACCTCAGGGCACGAGACATTTCCGTCCGCCAGAATGACGTCTCTGAAAAATCTGGTGTTGGCCGCTTCGATCCTGAAGTCCAGTTCTTCCTTGGTGACTTTTTCCAGCTCGTTGAGGATAGTGACCAAATCCATTGCATCGCTGTTTTTCCCGGACGATGATCCTCCGCCCACAAGAGGAGCCAGCTTTTTCAGGAGCTCAATATCTTTTTCCATGATCTCAGCGATCAGAGGGCGCTGAACCTTTGTGACCACTTTTCTGCCGTCAAGCAGCACACCGTAGTGCACCTGTCCGATAGAGGCAGAACCGATGGGTTCATCTCTGAATTCGGAATAAATCTCATCGATTTTCTTTCCGGTCTCCACTTCGATGATAGCGCGCGCCACAGCGGGATCCAGCTCCTTGACACTCTGTCTGAGCTTTTCCAGTTCACGGCAATAGTTCGCCGGCAGCAGGTCTAAACGGCTGGACATGATCTGGCCGATTTTGACATAGGTAGGACCCAGATCTTCCAGGGTCGTACGCAGTTCCACCGGTGTGATGCCATTGGCGTAAAAATTGTGTTTTGCCAGCACGGAAAGCATCTGCGCGCCGCGCTTTTTATCCTTCTTGCCCTTGTCTTTGATATCAAGATGCAGGAGTTTTTCCAGTTCAGGAGTCATCTCCATGGGAGTGTGCGTGAACTGCGCCTTTATCTCCGCCAGCTCTTTCTGTATATCTTCTTTGCTGCGGGCAGGTGCCGCCTGTTCCGCGCCTGCTTCCCCGGAAGCTTCCGCAGAATCTTCCATAAAAGCTTCTTCAAAAGACTGACCCGCAGCCACCCTCTCAATCTTGTCTGCGAGAGACTGCAGCTCTTCTCTTATTTCTTCCATCCAGTCATAGGTTCCGTGTTCCGCGGCTTTCGCTGCCGGAACTGCGGCCTGCTCTTCCGTGGTTTGAGCTGTAGGCTCGGAATCCTGCGCTTCGGTGTCCTGTACCTCTGCAGACTCCTCTGCGGGTTCGGTATCCTGCACCTTCGCGGTTTCCTCTGCAGGGTTAGTATCCTGCTCCTTTATGATGTTTTCTTCGGGATTGGCCTGCTGTGTCTGAACGGCTTTCTGATCGGCATTTCCCTGCGGATTATTGTGTTTTTTCTTTCTGTTTGACATCTCAATCCTCCCCCCTGTCTTTTCGAACCGGCCAGACCAGAATCAGCCGGATAATCCCAAGCGCAGCTGAAAAAAGGATTACTCCTCCAATCACTTTGACGAAAGAATGCGGTCTTGACCACCAGGGATTATTAAAAATTACGAGGCCTGACAAGAACAGCAGGAAGCTCAGCAGGAGAAGAAGGCCCCACCATTTTTTCCCGGAGCGCCGGGCATAAATCCAGGCATAGACAATACTATGTACGCCGTCGACCATCAGCAGGGTTCCGAACAGCACACTCAAAGCCCTCAGGATATCGTTACCTGACACCAGGATATAGATTCCAAGGAGTATCGCCAGTAAAGCAAAGATAAAAAGGATACAGTTGGACAGGTGCTTTGGACCACCGATAAACCCCCATACCATCACTGCTCCAAGAATAATGATCGCATATCCCAGGACATTCACCAGTGTGTAATCATACTCCGTGGGAATGATCAGCATCAAAAGGCCCAGCATCATCATTACAATCGATGAAATGATTGTCTGCTGTCTCAGCCTGTCCAGTACTTCGAAAAGCATACAGATTTTCCTCCTGTTACAAAATCAGGACCCGCTCCGGGTCATTTACTGTTTATTCAGACCTGTTTATGCCAGCTCTTTATGTCAGCTCTTTATGTCTTCCTGTAGGATACATTACAAAAGCATGAGACTCCAGACGTTCTTCCA
Source organism: Lachnospiraceae bacterium (assembly GCA_045117315.1). Lineage (GTDB taxonomy): Bacteria > Bacillota > Clostridia > Lachnospirales > Lachnospiraceae > CAG-791. Next base: position 4,997 of record JBGUNJ010000080.1, read on the forward strand.
GCCTGTCGATCTCCGCCTTCAGCTTCTTCATATCATCAGTGGCAGTCTGCTCATCATAGAGCAGGGCGATCAGGTCATTCTGCGCTCCGATCAGGTCTGCCCGGATCAGGGCCACAGGCTCAAGACTTGCCGCCACCTTCTCCGCACCCGCTTCCAGACGCTTCTCCGCTTCCATGTGTATGCGCTCCGCTTCCGCCTTCACAGCGGCAAGACGGGCCTGAACGCGCTCGGTCTTATAAATAACGTTCGGATAGGCATCCGCAAAACGCGAATAGAAGTAGGACTTATTTGTAAGAATATGACGGACTTCCTTGCTGATTTCCTCTGTGTTGTCCGCTTCGCTGCTGTCGATCCCTCTCTTGACCAGTTTCAGGACGAAGAAGGAGACCACACAGTCCGCGGCAAACACCACCAGCAGGAATGTCAGGACCGCTTCCCTCACTTTCAGCGAAAAGCTGTTCAGTAAGGGGTAGAAAAGCCCCGGATTGAGCAGATGTATGATTGCCACACCCGCAAGTCCGAACAGGATCAGATTTCCGATCCAGATCCTCCCGTGCAGATTCATCGGTTTCTGGCTGTAGTCCCACCAGCGGGCATGGAAAATCTTTTCCAGAATCAGACTCGTAAAATATTCCACGGCTCCGCAGATCACAAAGGACAGAGCAAAGGTCATGACAAAGCCGGACTCAACACTGGTAAGGTTCCCTATGATGACCGTGATCAGGATCGCGCCGCCTCCGTAAATGGGCAGTAAAGGCCCTGTCAGAAATCCCCGATTGATAAACCGGTGAAACTGCCTGTATTTCAATATGACTTCCATGCACCAGCCCGCAAAGCCATAGATGAAAAACAGGAGGAGTATGTTAACCCAATATTCCATATTTGGCTGTTCCTCTTTTTCTAATAATAATAGTATGATGTAAAGGTCAAAAGCCAGGAAAAGGCTCTGAGTCTCGTCAATATGCACATACAACCGCAGGACCATTGCGCAGCTCCGAAGG
>JBGUNJ010000081.1:0-45945 GCA_045117315.1 Lachnospiraceae bacterium
TGTTAGCGTCGGGCGAGAAGGGCCATTCAGGGTCGGGTAAAAAGGGCCAATTAGTAGTCGGATAAAAAAGGCCAATGCATCATTTATTACATTTGAATTGGTGGATCAGGTTGCGGTATGGGCATTGGGATCTCCTGCTTCAACAGCGAAGATCTCCCGTTTTCTGCCCCTATAGCTCTCACCTTTAAAAGTGATAACTTTAGCGTCGTCAAACAGGCGGTCAAGTGCCGCTTTAAGGTCATCGTTACAGCGGAAGAACTCAAGCCAGTCGTTTGGCTGTTTATTGCTGGTAAAGATCATGCAGTTCGCACCTTCCTTTTCATAGCGCCTGTCGACCAGGTCAAAAAACATGCCGGTGGATTCACGGTCAAATATACACCTTCCGACTTCGTCTATGATCAGGCATGACGGTTTTACAAGTCCAGAGATCACTGAGTCTTCCCTCCCGTATTTTCTTGCATTGACGAACTTTGCCTTCAGTTCTGAAGCCTTCAGAAAATACGTTTTGAAGCTCCGGCAGCAGCAGGATCTTCCATATGCCTGGGCCAGATGCGTCTTCCCGACCCCTGGCGGACCGATCAACGCAATGTTTTTTCTGGCGTATATTTCCGTTAAAGCTGAGAGGTTTCTTACACTCTCTGAGTCTTTTCCGTGTATACGCCCGAAATCAAAACAATCAAAGGTTTTTGGAACTTTGAGCGGCAGCCGGCTTGTTTTAAGAAGGAAGTCTATCGCAGCCTGGCGTTTTTTCTCTTCGAGATAGCCGAACAGGCCTGCAACAGCAGCAAGCTGCTCCTGTGAAAAGGTATTTTCATTCGCATAAGTGGCCATTTCGACTGAAGAAAAGTCTATATCTAAGGCAGCGCAGCTATGCTCAATACGTTCAAATACAGATTCTTTATCCATTACCACTCCACCTCCTTATCGAAGTTGAAATGGTCAAAAGAATCTGCGCCCGGTGGCGGGCTGCTCTGGCGGATCACCGTGCTGACCGGTGCTGTCGGAAACTCCTCGGGCTGCTTCACCGCATACTGGTCCTTGCAGAAACTGTCGCGACGGCTCCATGTGACGTTGTGCTCTGCCAGTTTACGCTTCAGGTCAGGAGTGTATATATACAGGGTAAATTCCTGCCTGCTGACGCGGCAGGCTTTTCCGGTATAGCTGTACGGGACACCAAACCTGCGGCCTTCATAGTTTATGAAACCGTCAAAAGAGATCCTGCGCTCAGGCCACAGATAAAGCCTGACGGCCGAATCCATGTCCAGCGGCACTGCGCCTGATAAGAGGCAGCGTTCCTGATGTTCTTCATGCGGGATGCAGTATACGCCGTCATGATAAAGGCTGTTCTGCCTGTCACACCAGCGCCAGGCTTCATAATTGAGATCCGTGATGCTCCCAAACGTCCTCCCCGCGAGGAAATTATTTTTCACAAATCTCACCAGCCGCTCCACAGCGCCTTTGGTGAAGGGGTGTCGGGGCTTGCAGAGCTTGGTCTCGAATCCTACAGCAGACATGAACCCGGCATACTCATTATTCCAGATGGGATGCCCTTCGCAGTCCCTTCCAGTCGTAACGCTCTTCATGTTGTCCGTAAGCACGTGTGCAGGCACCCCCATTTTCAGGAAGGCATGGAGCATTCCTATAAAGAGGTTTTCCTGTTTCGCATTTGGAAAGAATTCCACGTAACGCTCTCCGCAATGGTGGCAGATCATTGCGAAGCAGGCCACCCTGTAGGTGCTGCCGGAATCCTGCTCTACGGTAACAAACCCCCAGTCCATCTGGAAAGATTCGCCAGGGCCAGATGTATACCGACGGCCGCGGTTCCCCTGCGGTGCCACAAGCTGCCTTTTTGCGGGGACAAGATCCATATGTGACGAAACATATGTCTTTATCTGTGTAAGTCTTCCCTGGTATCCGTTTTCATCCAGTCTTTCCTTGATCACGGATGAATTCGTAACCCCTTTTTGAAGGAGCCCGTCAATAACACCTTCAAATCCGGTCAGGACTGTCTTTTCCTTTTTTCTTCCTGACAGTCCATGGGGTTTTACAACAAATCCGTCTTTCTTGAGTTTGCGGAGCCTTTTACGGGATATCCCCGTACGGCGTTCAAGCTCCGCGAGATTGACCTTCGTGATATCAAAGCTGTCACCTGCTTCTGCTTTCATTTCCTGCAGCGCATGTGTTATAGTTGTCTGAAGGTCATTACGTTCATTCTCGTTCATAGTCCTCCTTATTATAATGATGCATTGGCGTTCATCATTATAAAAGACTACTGCGAAATGTGGTAATGGCCTTTTATATTGGAAAGATGCGGGGTTCGGTTCCAGACGCCGCTATGGGGATGGACGTTGTCGCTTTATTCCCGCATCGCTGCCGCCTGCCAGTTTTCCGGCAGACGGCTTTCACTGGCAGATCTGGATTATTCCAGGATGGAACTCGGAACAATGCTTCAGGGAGCATGATCATCAGCAACTGCCGGACGTCGGACAATTGCTGGTATCTTACCTGCAGGGTTTACTGTTGCGAATTGTCTATTGCGGCCCTGCGCTTCGCGCACCCCCGCCCCCACCCTTTGCCACCCATTTATATTTTTTTAATGGGATTTTGGAATTGGTCTTTTTTATCCGACTGGGCATGGCCCTTTTAATCCGACTGATAATGGCCCTTTTCACCCGGCCTGAAATTGGCCTTTTTCACCCGACGCTAACACCTGATCTGGCCGGGGGTAGTAGGATTATATTGCATAGCAGCACCTCCAAAAAAATATATATTTTTCAAGGCGCGCCGCATTTTTTGATCATTTTGTCAAGCTTTTTTTGTAAAAAAAGCAAAAAAAATCAGAGGATATTTCACCTCTGATTAAATAAGAAACTATTGTTTTGGACACAGGGGGGGGCTTACCTTAATGTCATTGGAACCGTCCCCTGTCTCCGAATGCCTTATGTCTTTATACCGGTCCTTTGTATTCCAGGCACATCATGGTCAGGTCGTCAAACTGTTCGGCGCTGCCGACGAAAGTATCCACGGTATTTTTAACCTTGTGGAGGATCTGCTCGGGGCTGTCACCGGCACAGGAGTTCAGCGCCGCGATCATGCGGTCCGTACCGAACAGTTCCCCGCCGGCGTCGGTCGCTTCCGGAACACCGTCCGTATATACAAAGAGTTTATCTCCCGGGCTGATCTGAAGATCATAGCCCCTGTAGGTCCTGCCCTCCATTCCGCCAAGGACGAAGCCGTGTTGGTCTTTATAGAGTTCGAAGGAGCCGCCTTTTTTGAATATGGCCGGATATTCATGTCCGGCGTTCGAGGCAGTCAGCTTTCCTGTAGAGATTTCCAGGATACCCAGCCAGACGGTCACAAACATTTCGGCCTGGTTGTTGTCGCAGAGCAGTTCGTTGGCTTTCTCCAGGATCTGGTCCGGAGTGTGTTCCTGTCTGGCAAAATCTTCAAGAATTCTCTTGGAGAGCATCATGAACAGGGCGGCTGGGATTCCCTTGCCGCTCACATCTGCTATGACCAGGCACAAATGATCTTCATCGATAAAGTAGAAGTCGTAAAAATCCCCGCCGACGTCCTTTGCCGGATCCATGGACGCGAACAGGTCGATCTCTTTGCGCTCGGGGAAAGGCGGGAAAATATGCGGCAGCACACTTTTCTGGATCTGTCTGGCAGTTCTGAGCTCCTTTACGATCTGCTCCTGCTGCCTGATCATATTCTCCTGTTCAGCTTTTTCCCGTTCCATCTGACGGATCGTCTCCATCTGCTGGTTCAGGGCGCGGCTGGTCCGGTCGATCTCCTGCTGCATCGTTTCAAATTCCCCGATCGTAAAGGGGGCGGACGAGACGGGATCCAGCTGTCCTTCTCCCATCCGGACGATCCCTTTCAGCAGGGCGTTGAACTGAAGCATGAATTTTCTCAGCCACAGGCGGTAGAGCGTCAGGGCGATCAGGAATACCACCAGGGCGATGAAGAAGATCGCTCTGCGGACGCGGCAGATCACCTGCTCGTAATTCCCCATGGAAACTTCCCTGACCAGGGTCCATTGGGGGGATGTCAATGTCATGGAAAAAGCACTTATAGGATTCCCGTTCTCATCCTGGAAGACCGTATCGCTGTTGCTCTCGCTGATGAGCCGCCCGGGGTCAGCGCAAGCATCCCGTCCCGTGTGGTAAATCTCGGTCTGATCCGCCGTAAAGAGATGCCAGGTGCTTTTTCCGTCCTCCATTGCCGCAAACAGCTTTTCAAATATGGACTCATCCATCATCACCATCACGTAGCACTCCCCGTAATTGGCGTCTACGGATTTCCAGGCGGCGATCATGATGTTCTGAGGAGTATTGTCGTTTTTAAATCCATACAGGGAAGCCCCCGAAACAGGACCGGCCCAGATCGTCTGCCCGCGGGGAGCATTCAGGATCTGTGTTTTCACGTCCTCTGAAAGAGGATTGTCTTTGGGATCGTCCAGAAAAAAGTTTCCTTCCGGCAGTGCTCCGAACAGGCTTCCGTCCTGCCGCATGAAAAGCAGGCCGAAGATTCCCTCGTGCCGCGCAATCTCTGTCCTCAGATAATCCCTGCAGCTGATCCTGGCATGGATCAGGTCCACCGGGGAGCTGTAATGCAGCCTTGCGTAGCCTGACACCCGGCTGTCTGTAATGATGTTCCGGACTTCACTGAGGGATGAATCGATGAGGGGCGTGATCGACCGGGAGATCGTATCAAAGCCGGCGGCGTTGACTTCCTGCTCCTGCTGCAGGATCATGCTGATGTAGGCGCGGGAAAACAGAGTGGTCAGCATGACGACAATGAGCAGGGTCATGGCGATCACCGGCAGCAGCATGCGGATCTGGAGTGATTTCAGCTTTTGCTTCATGGCCGGCTCACCTCCGTTCCCTTCCCGTAATCAGCGTAATCTTCCGGCGTATAAGGTTCCACCCCGTTCCTGATCTGCATCTGCCGGACCAGGGGAACGACGATATCCGCCGCTTTGTCCCACATTTTCTGATAAGCCCGGAAGACTTCAGGTTCACCCATCCCGACCAGTTTCCGGATCGTCTCGTCCCGGATTGCTTCCCATTCTTCATCTGATTCAGCAAGGATCAGATCCACCTGCACTTCCTGTAGGAGCGTATCCGCCTCAGAGAGGATACGGAGCTGGTCCCGGCTGAGGCTGCTCAGACAGGACGAGATCGCCTCTCCGCAGTCATTGCGGAAATCCAGCCCTCCGGCATTGTAGAAAGCGTCTGTAGGCAGTTCTACCCCATAGTGTTCGCAGATATCCAGAGCGATGTTATTGGTCATGGTAGATGCTTCGTATTCACGGGTGATCGTGGCGAAATCCACAGATTGTCCGTCCGGGTGGGGTGAATTATCGCGCAGGAGGGGCCAGTTGCTGGGCATTATATCGAAGCTTCCCCACTTGACAAAATAGTTCTCCGGATCGGTACTGCCTGCCTTGTAGGCGTCCAGCTGCTGCTGGCCGTATTCGTTCATCCGGGGAACCCCGTCCTCATCGTAGTCCCATGTCTCTCCCCGACGGCCAAGAGTAAGTTCCCGCACGAAATCGGGATCACACATGCAATTGAAGAGCCGCAGAGCCTCTTCCTTATGGGGACTGTTGGCTGAAATGAACCACATATAGCCGGGGCCGTTGCCCAGCAGCTGATAGACGTTAGTATAATAGTTGGCGGCGGCAGTCGGAACGATATTGTATCCGGCAAGCGTATCCGGATCTTTTTTGACGCTCTCGTTGTATAAAGTCCTTTTCACGCTGTGCAGTCCCAGATACTGGCCGCGGGCGCACTTGGCCTCGAACTGCTCCTGGGTCTGGGTAAAGAGTTCCAGATCGTAAGAGCCGTTCTCCCTGCCTGCCCGGTAGAGCTTGTTTTCCCATTCCATGCATGCCCACCACATGGAGTGGGCCGGATCTGTATATCCGTCATAGATTTCGTTAGTGAACATATTGTTCTGATACTTGTAGGGAGCCCAGTAATCGAGGCTGAGCTCGGCGCGGAAAGCGGTGTCATAACCGCTGAAGTTGTCGGCGCCGTACAGATAGGTGGGATAACCATCCTCCGTGTAAGGGTGGTTCTTGTGCATCTGCAGGAGCACGTTCAGATAATCATCCTCATTGTTGACGGGCGGGTACCCCAGCTCTTTGTAATAGTCCCAGCGGACAATATAACCCCGGGTACTGGTCTCGTTGTCGTAACCGACGCCGTTGTATCCGATTTTGGCCGGGAAGAAATAAAACCCGTCCCCGTCATCCCCCATCTCTTTGAACACATCATAGGTCACCCTGGCATCTCCCTTGAGGAGATTGGGACAATACTCCTCCAGATAGGGATCAGCATCCAGCGCCACACCGTTGTCCAGAATCCTGGAGAGATTTTTGTTGGTCGCGACAATGTCCGGCAGATCGCCGCTGGCCAATCTGGCAGCGTACTCTTCATCTGACATAAAAACATACCGGATCTCCACGCCCAACTTCTCTGCCAGATATTTCCACATGCCAAGCTTCTCATTATAACGGGGGCCTGAACGCGTGGCGTTTTCACCGATCGTCAGGACAACCCTGTTCTCCTCCGGGGGAGATTTCTCAGGGGCAGAGGAGGTTTTCGGGGCAGCAGGTCTTTCTGCGAAAGCAGGATAGGGCAGGAGCAGTAAAACCATCAATATAGATAAAACAAATGACAGCGTTTTTTTCAAAATACTTGATCCTTTCGCTTCAGTGTCCTTGTCGCAATATAGGGGAGACTCTTTTAGTATCGGGCCGACTCGCGGCACTTTTATTTTACCATGAAACAGGGCAGGAGACACTAATTAAGTACTATCGATACGGCGTCGAAACGGCGTCCTGGAACGGCGGGAGGAGGAAGTGGACGGGGACTTAAGAAGACAGCTTCCTGACGGGAGACAGGAAGTGGACGCTGCCCTGTCTCCGTCTTTTTACGGAAAACGTGCTTGAATATAAGTGGCTGAATTATCTACAATGTAAGTGTGATTAAAGCATTGCGTGAGCGCCAAAGCGCGGAGCAATGCGTGCTTTAATCATTATATGATTGCGGGGACTCGCCCATGGCCGCAAGTCTAAAAAGCAGCGAGGAAAGCGGCCTCAAATGCGGGCTTGAACCATTCTTGATTGTGAGCGACAGGAGGTTATAGATGCCGAAATGAAAAAAAGCAGGAAAAAAGACAAGAAACAGCAGGCAGCGCATGAGAAGAAGATTCTCTCTGCCGAAATCGCCCTGATCATCATTCTGCTGGCCGTGATCCTTGTCTCCGCGCTGTTCAGCAGCACCGGTGAGGAATCCGTGGCAGCAGGGGCCGGATGGGAGCATCCGGAGGATCTGAAAAACGCGCGGTTCGTAATTACAAACGGTTCTGCCTATGACGTCGTGATACGCCGCATGTTTCCTGACGCCGAAAGGATTTATGTCAACGCATTTGCTGATGAAAGCATGCTGGTCGAGCAGGGTAAGGCGGACGCTTTTATGCGGGAAAATTCGAGCCTGCGTGAATTGAAGAGGCTATATCCGGATCTTGTCAGGATGGAGGAGCCTGTTGCTGAACTGGACTGCCACTGGTGCACGCAGAAAACACCTGCCGGAAAGAAACTCCGCGATGAGGTAAATGCTTTTTTGGCGGAAATGCAGCGGGAAGACCCGGATTTTCTTAAAAAACTGTATGACAAATGGGAGGACCCCGATCAGGCTCCGGATCATATAGAGGATTTTCCCATGACAGGGGACTATCAGGGGAAACTCAGGTTGGTCGCCTCTCTGGACTGGCCCCCAATCAGTTACCAGAATGGAAAAAACCCCTGTGGGTATTCCATAGAACTGGCCTATCGATTCTGTGCCTGGGCAGGGTATGAGCCGGTCTTTGAGTACGTGGAGGGTATTGCCGCGCTTTCCGGTTTTGAAGCCGGCAAATATGATCTTTATGCTTATGGTATCGAATATAGCGAGGAAGGAGCAGAGACCAAGTATTACACAGATATATTTCTGCTGGAACCGGTCTATCTCATTGTCCGCAGGGAAAATTATGCCTTTGCCGATCGGGTGGATCCGGTGGCACAGGGGGAGACACAGGGGAAAACAGAAAATGTCTCCCGGGTCAGCGCGCTCTGCTCACGTCTGTATGCCAGTTTCGAGAAGACCTTTATACGCGAGGAGAGGTGGAAGCTCATCCTGTCCGGCCTGGGGGTGACGATCGGGCTGTCCGTCTTTTCTACCCTCCTGGGGACGGTTCTGGGGGCTCTGATCTGCGCTATGCGTATGAGCAGACAGGTCTGGATGGAAGCTTTTTCCCGCATTTACATCAAAGTACTGCAGGGCACGCCCATCGTCATGCTGCTCATGATCCTCTACTATGTGATCTTCGGCAAATCAAGCGTCTCGGCCTTCTGGGTCTGTGTTCTGGGCTTTTCCCTGGACTTTTCCGCATATTCATCGGAAATTTTCCGGAGCGGGATCGAGTCGGTCCCGTACGGCCAGTTCCGGGCGGCAAAAGCGCTGGGCTTCAAACCGGTGGGGGCCTTCTTCAGAGTGGTCCTTCCCCAGGCCATGATCTATATCGTACCGGTCTTTATGGGACAGCTGATCTCTACCGTCAAGCTGACTTCCGTGGCCGGATATATTTCCGTCGAGGACCTCACCCGGGCTTCAGACATCATCCGTGCCCGGACTTATGAGGCCTTTTTCCCGCTGGTCGTGACGGCAATCATCTACTTTCTGCTGGCATCGCTCCTGACCAGCCTGCTCAAGATCCTGCAGAGCCGCGTCGACCCCATGACCCGCCCCAGGACTGTAAAAGGAGTGGAGATGCACGATCCGGGCTGAATGCGCCTGAGAGTGCCTTTTAGAAAGAGAACTTTTTGAAGTACTTTTTAAAAAGCAGCTTTTAGAAAGAGTTGAAGTGCCTTTCCGATCAGCATCTGCCGGGGTCTTCCGAAGATGTAAAAAGAGGTTGCGTTAAATGATTAAAGTGGAACATTTACAAAAGCAGTATCCCGGCGGGGTGACGCCATTAAAGGATGTGAATTGCGAGATTCACGAGGGGGATATTGTATGTATAATCGGTCCTTCGGGGACCGGCAAAAGTACTTTTCTGAACCTGATCAACCGCCTGGAAATGCCCACCGGGGGCAAAATCTGGTTTGAAGGGGAGGATACGACAGCCAAAGATTATGATGATGTGATGCTGCGGCGCAGGATCGGCATGGTCTTTCAGTCCTTTTTCCTGTTCTCCCATCTGACCATCGTGGAAAATGTCATGCTGGGTCCTGTCAGACTGCTGAAAAAAAGCCGGCAGGAGGCATATGACAATGCGCTGAAGCTGCTGACTTCTGTGGGACTGAGCGACAAGGCTCTCAGTTATCCATCGGAACTGTCAGGAGGACAGCAGCAGAGAGCTGCGATCGTTCGCGCAGTCGCCATGGAGCCGAAGGTCCTGCTCTTCGATGAGCCCACCTCCGCCCTGGATCCGACCATGGTCGGGGAAGTGCTGGCCGTCATCCGGAACCTTGCCAGGCAGGGCATGACCATGATGATCGTCACTCATGAGATGAAATTCGCCAGGGAGGTCTCGAACCGTGTCTTCTATATGGATGAAGGCATTATTTACGAAGAGGGGACCCCGGAACAGATCTTCGAGCATCCCGAAAAGGAAAAAACCCGCCGCTTTATCAGGAACATCAAGGTCTTCCACTGGGAAGCGGAGGGTGCAGGCTTCGATTTTATCGGCATGCTGACGGCACTGGAAGCGTTTTCCTTCAAGCATATGATCGATCCCCTGCTCTCGCGCAGGATGATCTCTGTCGCAGAGGAGCTGACCATGCTGGTCCAGGACCGGATCAATATTGGGATCAATGGTGAGACGGAGCAGAGCCTCTCCCGGGAAACAGATTCTAAAAAGAACCGGCAAGATGAGCCGGGGGAGAGCCCTTCCCGGAATACTGCGGAGGCAAAACATGGTGTGTATAGCGGGCTTTCCGGAGAGGACCAGGAGAATGAATCCGGTTTTGCGGGGACTGACGGTTCCCGGATGAAGCTGACTCTCGAATACCTGGATAAAGAGAATGCTGCTGATTTCCAGATCGCCTGGAGAGGATCTTTCTATAATCCGCTCGAGAAAGATGAAGACATAGGTGTAAGGATCGTCCTGCACGCAGCGAACAATCTCAGGCACTATTATGAGAAGGACTGCAACCGTATCGAGGGCCGGATCACTCTTTCATAGCTTCCACAGCATACAACTGTATCGTGGGACCGGTTTTAACCTGATTATATGCGCGCATAAGTCGAATTATTTCGGCAAAAAAACCGGAAAGGAGTCCATGTGTCCGGATTAAACTTACATATCGTAAATCATGATGTCAGAAATTATATAGTCCGCAGCACTTTTAACGCGAGTGTAGTTTCCTTTATTCTCTGTTCGCTGACTGCCACCATCGGTTCTCTGATCGATGGAATCATCATAGGTCAGTTTCTGAATGAAGAATCCCTGGCTGCATTCGGTCTGGTAAGTCCCATCATCCTTGTCTTCACCCTGATCGGGTCGATTATCGCGGCAGGATCGCGAAATCAATTTATCATGCGCCTGGGAAAAGGAGACATGGAAGGTGCGAGAAGTGTTTTTTCTCTTTCCATTCTGGCAGGAATTGGCCTGTCTGCCCTGCTCATGCTGGCGGTTTTTATCTTTTCGAATCCTATCTGCGTAGCTCTGGGCGCAAAGGATCACGCTGCTATACTCCTGGGTAAGACCCGGGGATATCTTCTGGGGATTGCCATCGGTCTGCCGGCGATGAACGCCCACAGGATTCTTTCCGGCTACATGAACATAGACAATGACCGCCGCATCACGGTCATATCGACATTTGTCATGACAGCGGTGGATATTGTTCTCGATATCGTGGCCGTTCGTATGGGCGGATCTGATAGAATGGTTCCTGGCGCTCCCCGAGGATTTTGATGTACCGGAAAAAGACCGGATCGATCAGACGATCACCAGCCACGACGAAGTGATCGCCCTGTCCAAAGCAGCATGGGACTTTTGTGATCAACATGGCTGCGATGGCAGACGCAAATATATCATCTCACTGGCTGTCGAGGAATTTGCCACAAATACTGTGATGACCGGTTTCCTTCCGGGACACCACAATATCATTGATATGCGTATCCTGAAAAAAGGAGATGATTATATCGTGCGCATCCGGGACAACTGCGCGATTTTTGATCCTGTCAAACAGCTGCAGCTCTACGACCATAATGTCCCCACCCACCATATGGGACTTCGCCTGGCTATTGAAACTGCCTCAAGCGTACAGTATACTACCATTCTGAAGCTCAACAACCTTGTGATCCGTGTTTGATGGATGAACTCCCGGGTCACCTGTAGTATAATAATCACCTGCAGCATAATAAATGGCAGAAATGCCGCAGCAAAGCCCCCGTAAAAGATCCAGTAACCGCATTGGAGGCCGCCCATGGAGGAAATTACCTTAACCGCGTCTGTCGATCAGATTAAAAAAGTGGTGGAATTTGTCAATGATTTCCTGAAGAAGGCCGACTGCAGCGAGCGAAGCAGGATCCAGATTGATGTTGCCATCGATGAGATTTTCGGGAATATAGCCTTGTATGCATACGAGCCGGATACGGGACCCGTAACCGTCCGTGTGGATACGGAAGACGATTCCTCTCGTGTTGCCATCACGTTCATCGACCGCGGGAAGCCCTTCGACCCCCTGACGTCCAAAGAACCGGATTTCACAAAGCCGGTCAAAGAACGGGGTATTGGAGGCGTGGGTCTGTTTATGGTGAAAAAAACCATGGATGATGTTTCCTACTGCTTTCGGGACGGGCAGAATATTCTGACAATTCGAAAAAAAATATAAGGAAAGGAAATATTATGACGAATACGAATTTCGAGAAAAACGGATCCCTTCTCACTATAAAGCCTGAGGGACGCCTGGATACCGCAACATCTCCTGAACTGGAAAAGGAGATGACACCTTATCTGGAAGATGTACAGAATGTCGTTATGGACTTTGAACTCGTGGAATATCTCTCTTCCGGCGGCCTGCGCCTGCTGCTCACCCTTGAGCAGAAAATGGAAGACAGGGACGGCGGCCTGAAACTGGTCCACGTCAACGAGTACATCCTTGATGTTCTCGAGCTGATGGGCATGCTGGATGAAATAACGATAGAAAAGGATTAAGGCAGACGGGCTGACAGAAACAGAAGAGGAGTCAGGAGATTACGATGTATTTTCCGACTCCTTCTTTTTTCCCGCTGCTTTATCTATGCCCTGAAGAATCATACCCTGAAGAAGTATGCCCTGAAAAAGGTATGGCAGCAGGAAGAATAAATATATCATTTTAGACAGACTGAAAGATTTTTTACCGGAAGGTGAGAGAATATGCATGATCAGGATGAAAAACAGAAGATATTGGCAGCGATCAAGGCAGATGATCATGTGCAGGAGATGAAGAAATACATCCAGCATGGCAATGTGACTACTTATGAGCACTGCGAGAAGGTCGCCGAAGTCAGTTCCAGGATCGACAAAATGTTTTCACTGCACTGTGATCAGAACACATTGTTGACAGGTGCCATGCTGCATGATTTTTACCTGTACGACTGGCATCACGAAGACAATGGAGAGCACCGCCTCCATGGTTTCTTTCATGCGGAGAAAGCACGCAAAAACGCGGAGAAATATTTTGATATTGATGAAGAGACCGGTCATGTCATCAACAGCCATATGTGGCCCCTGAACGTCAGCAGGATTCCGAAGACCAAGGAGGCCTGGGTCGTATGCCTCGCGGATAAATATGTGTCGATCCAGGAGACGCTTTTCAGAAGAAATGCAGTTCAGAAGGAAAATAAGAAATATAAATAAGAGGATAGAGGCAGCAGCCTAGCCGCCCTCTCCACCCGACCGGCCTGTGTCTGTAGCAGGGCGGAAAATATAACACACAGGCCGCGTCAGAGGATAGTCCTGCGGCAAATCCTGCCGGAAGACTCAGTATGCCTGTGGGCTTATCCGCAGGCAAAGAAGACAGGGATACCATCGACCGGGATAATCAGTATGTCTGTGGGCTTGTCCCTGCGACACATAGACCAGATTTTTTAAATGAAAATTATCAAACGACATCATATAATAATAAAAAACAACAATAAATAACAAATTACAACTCTCCCCGGGCATCTTATTGTTCTGGGGAAAGAACGTCTTTTTTTTTATACAATCTTGCTTTGAGATTAAAAGAAAAAAGGAAATGTTGTCCAATGGTTGGACATAATTGCAATTAAATACAAATAAAATTGCGTTTATAAATAAAAAAATCGCCTGCAATACAGAAAAATGTGTGCAGACTATGAAAAAAGCTATAATGTGCATTAACGCTTTTTTTTTTGACGGTTCTTGTGATATACTACTGCTATTATGAATTTATTAAAGTATAGTTTTAGGAACTTTTCCGTTTTTGTATGTGCTGTGACGACTGTTGATGTTGCGAATAACAATGTTCCGCTAGATAGAAGAGCGCATACACATATAAAATGACACAAATGAATTTGATCTTTGATGCTATTAAATTTCGCACTCCATCACCATCGGAAATAACCAGGTGAAGAACGTTTATTCAGAGGTGTGCCGTGAAGAGAATACTGTGTTTGAGACAGCATCCAAGAGGTTTCCCGCTTCAGAGTATCAGTCTGAAGGACCGGGAGATTGATGCGTCTGACCAAAAAGCCAATGGCTTACAAGCTGGTCCTTGATTTGGATACTAAATAAAGTCGGATAATAATGACATATTTATAAAGGAGAACGTGACGTTATGAAAAAGAAAAGGTGGATCCAGAAGGTTTTAACTCTCCTTCTTATCGCGACAATGGTCCTCCATCCGCTGCCTATATCCACCATGCAGTTCGCATCGGTGGTTTCTGCTGCTGAAGAAGATGACGACAAAGAAGCCGAGAAGAAGAAAGAAGAGGAAAAGAAGAGAAAGGAAGAGGAAGAGCGCAAGAAGGAAGAAGAGGAACGGAAGAAAAAGGAAGAGGAAGAGCGCAAGAAGAAAGAAGAAGAGGAAAAGAAGAAAAAGGAAGAGGAAGAACGCAAGAAGAAAGAAGAGGAAGAGAAGAAGAAAAAGGAAGCAGAAGAAAAGAAGAAAAAGGAAGAGGAAGAACTCAAAAAGAAGGAAGCAGAAGAGAAAAAGAATAAGGAAAAGGAAGAGCTCAAAAAGAAAGAAGCAGAAGAGAAAAAGAACAAGGAAGAGCTTAAAAAGAAAGAAGCAGAAGAAAAGAAAATAAAGGAAGAGGAAGAGCGCAAAAAGAAAGAAGCAGAGGAGAAAAAGAAAAAAGAAGAGCAAGAGCGCAAGAAGAAAGAAGAAGAGGAAAGAAAGAAAAAAGAAGAGGAAGAGAAGACATTTACTCTTGTATTCAAGAGTAAGGAGGGCGGTAAGGTCGCTCTGTCTTCAGATCTTGATGACGAGAAAGACAAGATCCGCGAGACTGTCAAAAAAGGCAGTGAGATCAAAGTGAAGGCCCTTGCTAAAGAAGGTTATAAATTCAAAAAATGGACAAAGGACGATGAGTATTTCTCCAAAGAAGCCAAGATCAAAGTGAAGGCTGAAAATGCGGAGTATATTGCATGGTTTGAGAAAGTGCCTGAAAAGAAATCCGAGTCAAAGGCAGTGACTGTTTCCGCAAGCGATTCAGAAGAAGCGGGCGGATCCGGAGACCGGGTCGCCGACGAAAAATCCGGCAAGTCCGAAGAAGACGAGGACGAGGACTCAGAAGAGGAAGATAAGAAAGAGGCCGGCAAGTCCGAAGAAGATAAGTCCGAAGAAGACAAAGATAATGAGGACAAGGACTCCGAAAAGGAGGACGAGGAAGAGGACGTCAAGTCCGAAGAAGATAAGTCCGAAGAAGACAAAGATAACGAGGACAAGGACTCCGAAAAGGAGGACGAGGAAGAAACTGACAAGTCCGAAGAAGACAAATCTGAAGCCGACAAGTCCGAGGAAGATAAGGACGAAGATAAGAAGGACGAGGATAAGCAGGACGGAGAAAATTCTGACAGCGCATCTGAAGGTATGAGCGAAGGCGGCTCAAAGGAAAAAGATGACAGTCAGGATGGCTCTTCGGATGATTCCGCAAAGGACGGCAGCAGCGCTGACGCCGCAGCCGAGAAGACCGGAGAGGCTGGAACTGATACAGCCACTGGTTCCGCAACATCCGGGACTGCTGACGATACCGGAATCGCAGGCGGAACGGAAGTCCCCGCAGGGGAGGACGCACTCATAGGTGCTACTTCTGACACAGCTGATGATTCCAAGCTTGTTTTCCACGACAAGAATGTCACCGTGATCGCAGACAGGGATGCCTTTGACGGAGAAGTCCGGATGAAGGTCAAAAAGGTCACCGATCCGGAACAGCTCCTCAGGATGGTCACGGCGTGCCAGGATGAAGGCGGTTCCTATACTGTCAAGGCCTACAATGTTACTTTCTATGACAAGAACGGAAAAGAAGTAGAACCGAGTAAACCCGTTCAGGTCATCATGAACACAAAGGTAAGCAAGCCCGGCAAATCGAAAGTGGTCCATGTCAAGGACAACCACAAGACTGAGATCCTGGATGCGGACATCAGCTCATCCGGCGCAAGCTTTGAACTGGACAATTTCTCCGACATCGGCGTTGCTACCGAGGGAAAGGCAAAGATTCCGGGCAGCAGATTTGATCTGTATCTGGGTGATGAGCTTTCGACCGAGTATTCGGTCGGAGATCTTTCGGCGGGCAGGATTTCCGCAGAGGATATTCCGGAAGTCGAGGGTTATACTTTTGAGAACGTCACAGTCGGCGATGATGTGGTCGAAGAGCTTGGAACGATCACAGACGGAGACGGTCATGTCTATGTCTACTACACCACAAAAAGCGGTGACGGAGAGATAGAGGCCAAAATCCTGGGTGACGGCAGGATCCACATCAATCTGGTGGAGACTGAGCAGGATACAACCTATGACCTGGATGCTAACGGCATGCACGTGCACGTCGAAGCTCCTGCCGGCGCCTTTGATGCCGGTACCTATATGGAAATCGAGTTTGTCGAGCTGACAGAAGAGCAGCTGGCACAGGTGCGGGAAGAGGCCGCTGAAAAACTGGAGCTGACCGAAGACGCACAGCCCCGGACACAGGCCGTCGACATCACTTTCTATGATAAAGACGGACAGAAAGTGCAGCCCGCTAAGCCTGTCAAAGTAGAACTCACCACACCGCAGGCCGTGGAAGGCAAATTCTGTGTCGTTCACCTGGGAGAAGAAAAGGGTGTTGAACGCGTGGACGCACAGCGCAGCAACGACGGAAAAATCTGCTTCGATGCCGAGAGGTTCTCGGTCTATGTTGTTGTGGATGATGATATTAATGTTGCCGAATCCCGTATGACTCTGTACTTCGTCAACAACAAAGACCCGGAGAACCCGGTAACTTTAGCTACGGTATATGTCAAAAATGATGATGATACGGATAATGATCTGGAACAGATTATTTTTGATCCGGGTGTAGGGACACTTGATTCCGGAGAATTGTTCAAAGGATGGAGACTTGATGAGCCGGATTATACCATAGAGGATGCGGATACCAATAAGATGGATATCCAGGATATTCGCGAATGGGCAAAGGATCTGACTAACAATGACCGGATTACAGATGGGGATGAGCATTATTTCTACGCCATGATATATAAAACCTTTTCAGTGGCGTTTAAGGACGAATCCCAGGCTACAATACACAGTGAAGCGCTCATATTCAAATCATCGGATGGGTCTGTAGATTATGTTATCAATCAGCCGTATACTCCGAAGGAACAGGACGAAGCGTTCCAGGGATGGTTTTGGACTAACTCGGACGATTCTGTAACCGATCCTCTTGTTGCAAAAGATGGCTCTGTGGCACCATTCCCTAACGAAACGGAGGTAACCATTAAGGACAATATTACTTTCACAGTAAACGTTCCCCGCGGATACTGGCTTAGTTTTGTGGAAAACGGTGAAGGTGCAAGCTATACTCCTCCGCAGTTTATTCAAAGCAATGAAGTGACCGTAAGACCTGCCAATCCGACTCGTACTGGTTATACATTTGGCGGGTGGTACACAAATCCGGAATGTACAGGTGATCAATTCGTCTTTGGACAGCCCCTTACCGAAAGAACAAAGCTTTATGCCAAGTGGACTACGGTACCGCAGGCAGACTATCATGTAGTCATCTGGAAGCAGAATCTTGCCGGAAACGGATATGATTTTGCCGAGTCCATGACTCTCAGAGGGGACACTGAAACAATAATCAATTCTGTTACGTCTCAAGGAAACGGAAATGAGCGGTATGCCAGAATTAATGGTGTTAACAAACAGTATACAGGATTCCATCTGGAAAACTATGATCAGAACGTGACGATTACCCCGGAGGGCACAGCTGTTGTAAATGTTTATTATGATCGTATAGACTACTCTGTAAAATTTTACTATGCAAGGATTAGAAACAGAAATGATGATAGGGACACATGGTATGTGGCAAGTGCGATACAGACAGACCAGGAACTGGATTTGACGGGTCGTACGACCTGGAGCAATACAAATGTCCAAAGAAGAAACATGAACTCCTATGGTCCAAGCACGCAATATGAAGTGCATGGAGACTATAGATATTATTACTTTACAATAGACGCTCTGTATGGACAGAACATTTCAGACCAATGGCCGAGATACAGTTCGTTCCCTGACATTGGGAATTACGAATTGATTAGCTGGTGGATGATGCACAGCGCAGGTGCCTGGGGTGGTGCCGGTGGTGGCCGGGATACTGTCAAGGGTATTATCAGCATCATGGACGAACAGCTCCTGGGTGATCCTAAAAGCAGTGACGGGAATTTTCTGATTGCTCGTTACAGTACGACATCTTCAACCAGATATAACTATAAAATCTGGAAGGAACTGCCAGCCGGATTTGATATTCCCACCGACGATGACGGTAATCCAAAACAAACAACTACAAGGAATGGGAAACGCTATTATCTGGATGATACTCTGATAGCCAAGTCAAATGCAGGTACCAGCGGAATTCATCAGCCGTCATACATGGGATTTACAAGTGACGGATATACTTATACCAGTCTTGGAGCGGCCGGCTATGACGTGGACATGTACTATTCCCGCGACAAGTTTAAGATTATTTATATGGATGATTTATATTTCGACGGCAACGGAAACATTCTTGATGAATTGACCGGTGTTGAGATGAAGGAAACGGAAGACATCTACTATGAATCTGACGTTCATTCCTATAATAAAGGCGGGGAGAATTACTACGAGCCTACGAATGACGCATTCGCTTTTGCAGGATGGTATGTTGATAAAGCCTGCCAGACAGAGGCGGTTTTCAACGAGATACCGGATCATAATGTAACTGTTTATGCGAAGTGGGTGCAAAAAGAATACCGTGTTTTCCTGCATCCAAACGTACCGACGGAAGACACTTCTTTCGATCTTGGCGGTCAGAATACAAGTTTTCGTGTTTCATGTGGGGATCATATCGCTGGCGGTAATGCGATTCATGGTACCCGTGATGAGTATGATCTGATTGGGTGGTATACAGATGAAGCGTGTACAAAAGCATTTAACTTCGATGCATTTGTGTTAAATGATTCTACGGTCACCTCAGAGTATAACAAGACAGAGGATACAGAGCTGGACAAATATGGGAATACCATACCCGGTCAGTCAGGAAACAAGGATGCTGCTAACGACCGATTCTGGATTACCAGAAAACTGGATCTGTATGCCAAATGGCGTGCCCGTCTGGATGGAGCCAATGGCATCAACGTGATT
Organism: Lachnospiraceae bacterium; assembly: GCA_045117315.1. Classification (GTDB taxonomy): domain Bacteria; phylum Bacillota; class Clostridia; order Lachnospirales; family Lachnospiraceae; genus CAG-791. The sequence continues at coordinate 18,881 of JBGUNJ010000081.1, forward strand.
TATGATGCCGGTGATGGAACAAATGCTCCGACAGACCCGCTTGTACACCTTGACAATTCAGGTGCTACGGCAGGAGCTGCATCCACTCCGAATGATACTACAAAACAGTTTATGTACTGGGTCGTGCAGACCTGGAACGGAACAGAATATGTTGATACGGATGTCACGGTATATCCCGGAGATGTGTTTACTGTTTTAAAGGCAAATTCCAAACCTGTTGTAACTGAATGGGTGAATCCGGATGATGAGACGGATGTGCTCACTGTGGAAAACCCGCAGCCCGGGACGACAGCGCCGGATGGGACACATACCAAGATTAAGACTGCAACATATACTGTCCAGCTTCGCGCAGAATATGAACCCAAGAAGGCTCCGACACCGACTCACATCTGGTGGTTCCCGAATGACAAGGAGATTGGTACCAGACATAGTGCCATGGAACATGACGATAACCTGCAGATTAACCAGAAAGTTGCTATTCCGACTCCCGACGAGCGAGAGGGATACGAATTCCTTGGATGGGCTAGAATCGAAGACACAATATCCGATAGCCAGACTGGTACCCCGAATCCAACAGGAAAGGTATTGGAGTTGACGGAAAATGACTTGTTCCTGAAGTATGAGGGTGGAGAATTCAAGGGAGAAGTGAACGGTGGTTGGAAAAAAGTGACACATGTTGCTGCCGATGAAAAAGATCCTTACCATGACATGTACGCGGTCTGGAAGAAAAAAGAGTATACCGTGAAAGTAGTGAAGGTGGTTGATCCGACCCCGACGACGCAGACATCCTTTAGTTTTGCCGATCCCGGGTTTAAGCCTGCAATAGATGGAAGCGGTTATACAGGTGATTTCACACTGGCAAATGGCGAAGTTAAGGAATATAAGAAAGTTCCCTTCAATACTAAATTCAATGTGACGGAAACACCAAATGACAAATATGATGTGTCAGTCAAATACACGGTCCAGGGTGCGGATAAGGATGAAGATAACGTCAATGATGTGGAATCTACCAACGGCGCGGAATACAAGGTTCGCGGAAACATCACAGTGACGGTAACAAATACCAGAAAGACCGTGCCCCTGAAGATCGACAAAGTAGTGAAAAACGGCACATCTGATGATCAGGCCAGGGTCTTCGCATTCACCTGGAAGGCGGAGGACGGCAGCACTAAAGTGGAAGATGGTAATTTCAAATTGAAGGACAGCGATGATCCTGCCACGATAAATGTTCCTTCAGGCACGAAACTGACAGTGACAGAAACCACGGGTCAGGACTGGCCGTATGATACCGTTTCCGCCATGGACTCCGTGAGAGGGACAAACCAGTTCGAAATCCCTAAAGTGACTACGGCAATGAATGACAAAACCATTACTTTTACCAACACTCGAAAAGTTGGAGATGTAAAGGTAAGCAAGAAGGTGTCCGGCAATATGGGACAGACTGATAAGGATTTCTCATTCACGGCCTCCCTGAAAAACGGACAGACGACCCTGAAACTGATAAAGACCGGCGGCGTCATCAAAGTCGATCAGAACAGTGGATTAGACACAATCACGTTCACGCTTCAACATAGCCAGGATATAGAATTTAAGGACCTGCCCGCAGGTGCTGTCCTGACTGTCACTGAAACAGAGTACAGTGACTACGAACAGACCTATGCTGTTGGATCAGGATCCTCACAGAAGGGACGCGAAGCAGAAGTAACTGTAAGCAACGGTGAGGCTACGAATGTGGTCTTCACCAACAAAAAGACAGCTGTTGCACCGACACAGCTGCACTCCGGAACACGCCCCATGGCTGTTCTGGTGGCGATCAGCTTTGGAGCGCTGCTGCTCCTTGCTGCTCACCACTTTATTGATAGATTGCGAAACAGAGACACTATGTGAACCAACTATGTAACTGTTAAGAAAAAGGAATGATTATTTACAAAGGAGAAAAGAATGAAAACAAAACGATTAGCGGCAGTATTTATGGCTGTGGTGATGTTGGCTGTAATGGCAGTTCCTGCCTTTGCAGATGACGGTCAGGAAGCTGCGCCTTCAGCCGGAACCCCGGGCAGCGCACTTTCGTCTATGACATTCTCAAAGGTTGTTGACGCAGATAACAACACTTTCCTTCCAAACGAGACGATCAAATTTACAGTTGAGGCCGCAGCGGCTTCGTTGGGAGAAACATATAACGGTGAACCGGTTTATTCAGGCAACGAAGGCAGCGGCACCATTACAGCTGGTGATGTTACGGTAGATCCTTCGAAGAGAGGAAAGCAGACTTATAGTTCCACTCTGGATTTCAGCTCACTCCGCTTTAACAAGCCCGGTATCTATAAATATACTGTGACAGAAACTCCCGGAAGCAATAAGGACATGACATATGACAGCACGCCCAGGATTCTGTATGTCTATGTCGAGTGGGAAGACACTAGCATGACAAAGACCCGCGTCTACGGCGCAGCTATGACAAAAGCAGGCAGTAAGAGTGCAAATTTTGACAATGAGTACAAGAAGAGCAACAAGACCGGAGAGGAGTTTAAAGATCTCACTATCAAAAAGACGGTTTCCGGAGCCCAGGCTGACAAAGAGAAGCTGTTTAAATTTAATGTGACCATTACCTCCGGGTCCGGACGTACAACATATGTTGTCCATAAAACCGACGGATCTGAAGAGACCCTTACCTCCGGAACTGCATACGAGTTCGAACTGAAACACAATGAGACCATTACCATTGAGAACCTTTCCACAAATGATACATATACAGTTGTAGAGACTGCTGACAGCAAGAACGGTTATACAGCTACCAATGAAGTGACAACTCCCACAAACATGCCGGATACAAATACAACAGTAACAGTTAACAATGAAAAGAAATCGGTGACACCTACAGGTATCTTTATGAGCTATGCTCCCTACATCGCCATGATCGCGGCAGCGGCAGCTCTGGCACTCGTTTTCCGCCGCAGGAGAGAGGAGATCTGATCCGCCTCTGAATATGCAGTGGACAATGAAGAATTTTCTTTCATAGGATATTTCGGTCTATGACCCCGATGGGGGCCATGATCGTGACAGATCCTGTTAAAGAAACAGCTGACTCCCGGTTCAGCCCTGTGAATACGGGACTGAACCGGGGTTACATGAAAATGTAGTAGCAGGAGGTACGGACAGATGAGGCTAAACAGGAGAAAAACGCGGGCTGTGATACTGCTCGCAGCGGTTTTGACGCTTCTCCTCTCTATGAGAGTGGCTGCTGCGCAGAAAGAGATTAAAACCCGTATTGAAGCCAAGGTCATATCGTCTGAGAATATGCCGGCCGGGATACCGTTTACAGTGGTTCTTACAGCTGTAGATCAGGCACCTCTTCCTGCCGTCACTGAGAAAAATATATATAAGTCCGGGACCGTCGTTTTTGATGATATTGTGTTTACCCAGGCAGGTGACTATTATTACACGCTGACACAAGAGACGGGCGATGAGGAATATGTGGAATATGATTCCGATGGACCATACACAATCATTGTCCGGGTGGTGGAGGATCCCGCGGCGCCGGGCGGCCTTGCCGCGGCTGTCGGCGGCTGGAGGGGGACTATAGATGAGAAACCTTCCGAAGTGACGAAACCTGCGTCTTTCAACTTCCATAATAAATATGATAAACCGACGAAGACGGTAACACATACAAGCCATAAGAAGCATAAAAGTCACTCCGACAGCAGTGTGAGGACGGGAGACAGTCAGAATCCCCTCTTGTGGGTTCTGCTGGCAGGCGGTTCTGTCGCGGCAATTCTCATAGTGGCAGGATTGAAGCGGCGCAAATAAGGATACAGCTTAAAAAAGGATACAAAAAGCGCATTTCTTCAGATGCGCTTTTTCGTTTAAATAAAACCAAGGCGGGAGATATTTATGGCATCAGAGGATATGGAGGAGATTGCGCAGCTGTTTTCTGGTTTAAAATTCCGAAGGCAGCTCATAGGAGGAGTTTCGGAAGCGGATATCTGGAAAAAGCTGGAGCTGGTCCAGAATGAATACCGCAGACTGTATGACCGTCAGGCGGCAGGCTATGAGGCAAGGATCAGGGAAAGAGAAGAGCGGATCAGACAGCTGGAAGAACGTCTGTCCTTAATAGAGAACGGAATGAAAAACGAAAAAAACTGACAACGCATTATTCCAACAACGTATTGTTCCAGAAGGAAAAGAAATGAGGGGAAAGAAGAGCGGAAGCCATAGACCGACACCGGAAGAAGTGATACTGAAGCGCCGGCTGAGGATCCGAAACAGGGGAGAACTGCTCAGTTTTCTATGGCGGCTGTGTTTCATGGCAGTATTTATTTATGTATTGTTCTGGAGACTGTTCGGTATCAAGCTGGTGGAAACGGATGATATGAAGCCCCGGATATCCGGAGGCGATCTGCTTTTTTATTACAGACTGGCGGAGGAATACCATCTGGATGATATTCTGGTATTTGACGTGAACGGAAAGGAAGAGGTTTCCCGCCTGATCGCCGTGGGAGGGGATACTGTCGATCTGAGCAGGGACGGAGTTCTCTCGATCAATGATAATACGATCATAGAAAGTGATATATTTTATGTGACTATGCCTTATCAGGGAGGTATCGATTTTCCGGTGAAACTTGCGCAGGATGAAGTATTTGTTCTCTGCGATTACAGAGAGGGAGCGATGGACAGCCGCTATTACGGACCGGTAAAGCTTAGCCAGATCAAGGGATCCGCAATATTTGTAATACGCAGAGGCAGTCTGTAGGCGGCGGAAGAATTTGCACAGCAGAGTCAGCCTGCAGGGACGGCGGAGACTCTGCACAGCACAGGAAGCCTGCAGGAGGCAGAGACTCTGAATAGCGGAGGCAGTCTGCAGGCGGCGGAGACTCTGCACAGCACAGGCATAGACTTCACGATAGATAAAGTAAGTGTATACGGATAAGTATACAAGGATAAGTTTACACAGATAAGTTTACACAGATAAATATACACAGATAAGTATACACAGATAAGTATACACGGGTGGTATCAACCTCAATAATCTAAGTGTTTCACAGAGTGGACAGAAAGGATGAAATTTGGAGACAGCAGGACTTTTGGCGAGGATCGGCAACAGAATCCTCTCATGGATTTCATTGATATTAATTCTGCTGCTCTTGTCGTATGGCGGCTTCTCTCTCTGGCATAACTGGGTGATCGATCATGTGGCCTTTGGCACGGATATGCTTAGTTTTAAACCGACGGAGGAGGACAGCCTGACATTGCAGGAGCTGATGGCGCTCAATCCCGATGTGCGCGGCTGGATCACGATTGACGGAACACATATTGATTATCCGCTTGTCCAGGGGCAATATGATTATGAATATCTGAACAAGGACCCGATGGGAAATTACTCACTGTCCGGTTCGATCTTTATGAGCACGACCAATGCTCCGGATTTCAGCGATCCATACACCCTGATCTACGGCCACCACATGGATAATGGCGCAATGTTCGGCGATATTGATTTATTTGAGAAGAGATCATTTTTTGAGGAACACACGACAGGAACTCTTTATACCAAAGACAGGACATATAGGATTGAAATTTTTTCCTGTGTGTTTACAGATGCCTATGATTCAATAATATATTCACAGGAAGCCCAGACAAATGAAGATCTGGTTTCTTTCGAAGAATATGCAAAGACCGTATCCATTCAGTACAGACCGGCTGATCTGCAGTATGGTGACCATGTCATCGCTTTATCTACGTGTTCGGATATTATTACCAATGGAAGGCACCTTTTACTTGGGAAACTGATTCCACAATAGGATGATTTCGTAATAAAATGATTCCATAATAGAATTTAATGCATTTCGGTGTGCTTTTTAAGTACCATTAATTAATTGAGAAAATCCATTTGTTAAATGGAGAAAGAAAAAGGATATCAGACCCCACTAAAAGTTCTCGCAGCAGCCGGAGCAGGCGGCACAGCAATCTACCGAAAAAAGAACCGCAAATGATTCAAAACATTTAAAGGTCAAATGATTCGGCAGGATGTGCCCTGCAACGGAGAAGGATTCAGTGACGATGCCTCTGCACTTGAGTGCTCCGGCATGGTAGGAAAGAATGAATGACTGGATCAGGGAAACAACTGATAACAGAAAGCGGCCATGAGACAAATCTCATGGCCGCGGACGAAACAAACGAATAAAGCGAACTACAAATACTGTTAAGACCAGCCGGTCCTCAGGTTCTTTGCGGAATCTGAGGACCGGTTTTTTGTGACACGTCCCGTGAAAAGAATAATTCCGCCTTGCGGTGAACGCGGGACGGCAGGGGGCAGAGGGAGACATCGGTCTCTATCCAGTTTGTACAGGCCGGTGGAGGGCAGAGGGAGGCGTTCACCGGGAAATATCAAAGCCCTGAAATTTATACTACCAGTAAAATGACATGAGTTTTAAAGGACGTTATAGTTAAGTTAGAAAAATACAACTGCAGGTTAAAAATAAAAGACAATACTGCATAAATATACATTCAGTTCAGACTGCATATACCGCCCGGATGGCCTCCTTAAGGCAATGGTTCTGCCCGCAGATGATAAAACAAGGCGACAGAAGGCTGTCAATATTTAGTCATTACTTTAATTATATATTGTTGTGTGATATTATAAAAAATGTTTAAGATTCGATTAAATAAAAACGAATATTTGGTGGAAACAGATAAAATAGAAAGGGGGAAAGAATCCTTTTCTTCTGATAATACAGCGGATATCTGTTTCTTTGCGTCAGCCGTTTTTTCTCCGCTGTAATATCACAAAACTACTCCTTCCGGCAGGGAGGCGGTATCTAAAGGAACGGAGGCAGCTCATGTTCAGTCAATATACACTGAAATGCATAGACGGACCTCTGGCAGGTCTTTCTTTTCATTTCCCGGGGACGGGAACATGTCAGATAGGCAGGAGAAAGAGCTGCGACCTGACTGTGAGGGAGATGACGGTATCCGGATATCACTGCCAGCTTATCTCAGACGGAAAGCAGATCCTTCTCCGGGATAACAGGAGCACCAACGGAACCAGTGTGAACGGAATGCCGGTATCTGAAGCCCTGCTCAGGGACGATGATATTTTTACCATCGGCGGCAGGTGCAGCTTTCGGATCTCTATCGATGAGGAGACAGAGGAACTTTCCGAAGAGCAGGAAGATTTCGTAAAAGAAGAGTCATCGGACAGACTGGAGGAAGCTCCTGTGAGAGAAGGGGAGTATTCCGGAAACCTGGATGCTTGCCCTGGAAATGTGGAGTCTTCCATAGAGCAGCAGGCTCCCTCAGGAAAAGAGGTGTCTTCCATAGAGCAGCAGGCTCCCTCAGGAAAAGAGGAGTCTCCCATTGAGCGGCAGGCTCCCTCAGGAAAAGAAGAGTCTGCCGGAGAGCCGGAAACTCCCGTAAAAAATGCAGATTCAGAAGCGCATGCCGGGTCTTCTATGGAGGAGGAATCCGGGGAGTGCCGGTGTGAACTGTGCGGGAGGATCTTTCCCGCGCGGGACAGGCTGGAAGATGTCAATATCTGCCCCCACTGCATGGATCACAACCAGGAGGCCGTCCTCCGATTCCTGCTGGCAGATGCACCACCGTCTGGAAATAGAGAGAAAGAAGTCTCAGCCTTCGGTCTGAAGGGATACCGGTCTCTGCGGAAACTCGGAGAGGGTTCTTTCGGCTCGGTCTGGCTGGTGGAAGAGCTTGATTCGGGCAGGCACATGGCGCTCAAGGTCATGCTGGACCGTGCGACGGTCCAGGATCTGGAAATAAAAAAATTCCAGCGCGAGATGAACATTGCCTCTCAGCTGGATCATCCCAATATCGTGGGGCTCTACAAGTCGGGAAGCGTCGACGGACGCTTTTATATGCTTCAGGAATATTGTGCCGGCGGCAGCCTGTTTTCTTTTATCGAGCGATCCTGGATCCGCTACGCGGGGAAGCTGCCGGTGGAACTGAGCGTGAACCTGGAGCTGCAGATTCTGGACGCCCTGGATTATGCCCACAATGTACAGGTCACTGCGCAGAATATACTGGGCGCGACAGAAACTCTGCACGGGGTCATTCACCGGGATATTCACCCGGGGAATATTTTCCTTGCGGGACACACGAAACCCATGCAGATCAAGGTGGGAGACTGGGGTCTCTCGAAAGCTTATGAAATGGCGGGTTTGTCCGGAATCTCTGTCGGGGATGTATCGACCGGGACACAGGATTTCGCCTGTCTGCAGCAGCATATGAACTTCCGCTACAGCGGTCCGGAGGTCGATGTCTGGTCCGCGGCGGCGATCCTTTTTTACATGCTCACAGGCCAGCCCCCAAGAGGAAGAGACCTTTTCGGGGGAGCCGGGAACGGGACCTTTCCCCGGGTCAGACCTGTCCGCAGCCTCAGACCGGACCTTCCGCCTGCTCTGGCGGAGGTGCTGGATTACACACTGGTGGAGCAGCCCCGTCTGCGTGTCCTGTCCGCGTCCGAACTGAGCGGCAGGATCCGGGAGGCGATGAAGGAAGCGGACTGAATGCGCCGCACATGGGCAAGTGGAGATCTTTTGCGCAGAATGCGTAAAAAAGATTTGTGCGAAATGCGTAAAAAAGACCGGGAAAAATGAATGTGCGGAGTCCTGTGACAGCGCAGAATGCGTAAAAAAGACCGGGAAAAATGAATGTGCGGAGTCCTGTGACAGCACAGAATACATAGAAATACTCAGAGCAGGGTACGGACACAAGAGCTGCCGGAAAGGAGGGGACTTATGTGGAAAAACGGGATGCAGGAGCTGGACACAGGGCGCTTTAAGCCTTCTCTGGGACTGTTGCTCGACAACGCCATGGAGCGGTCGGTAAGAGACAAACTCCGCTTCCTGGGGGAAGCCGATATTCTGCTGAGTCTGATCACGGTGGATACTGTGAGCAGGGAGTTCCTGGAACTGGCGGAGGAAGACCGCCTGGAGCTTACCCGCACCCGCAGTCTTCTGGAAAATTTCCTGGCGGAGGGTGTTCGGGTCCGCGACTGCCGCGTCGCCTTTGAGGCCTGCCTGGAACCCGGCTTTTCCCAGCCCAATCCTTTTTTGAGAGAATTCTTCAGAGAGCCGGTAGGAAACTGGCTGGACGATATGCCGGACGGAGCAGGGGTCTCCGATCTGGTGGAGAAGATTTTTGAAAATGCGGAAAAAATGCCGGAGAGCGTCGTGCTCACCGGACTTTTCCGATACCAGGAACTGTATCAGGCCATCCGGGCTTCCAAAGTCAAGGTGGAGATCTTTGACAAAGACGGAGCCCTCGTCATGGAGAGCCTGAAGGACCGGGCCCAGTATCTGACAGGCGAGGCCCTTGCCATTGCTGCCCGCTGCGGAGAAAAAGCTGCGGAGCCCGCCCACCTGCTGGCTGCCATGCTCCTTTGTAAAGAGAGTTATACGCATCTGATCCTGCGTAAAATGGGCGTCGCCACGACCGGGACCAAGATCAGCACCTACCTGCAGAACACATTTCCGCAGGATGACCGTCTGGCCCCGGAGCTGCCGGCAGTCCGCTCAAGTTTTGGAGACGGAGCCGACCAGGTACTGGAATCCGCTGTACAGGCCGCCCTGGAAATGGGAGAGACAAGAGGGGGAGAGCGTGAGATCCTTGCGGCTGTTGTGAGATGTGACCAGCCCAAAATCCAGTATCTCTTTGAAACTGTCCTCCATATGAAGACTGAGGAGATTCTCTCCGTGATCGGGAGTGTCCGGGAACCGGATGTGATCGAGCCGGTCCTTCCGCTGGAGATCTGTGAGTGCAAGAATCTGAGCTCGCAAAATCGTCCGGTCATCATCCGCGGTGATGTCGTCGAGGCTGTCGTCCGCGTCTTTTTCCGCAAAAAAGGCCGCAATGTCCTGCTGCACGGGGAGTCCGGCATAGGACTGAGCACCGTCGCTGATATGATCGCGTCTGAACTTAAGGCAGGGCGCTATCCCAGTCTGAGGCAGATCCAGGTCATCCGTTTTGACCTCTCTTCCCTGGAGGACGCCGATTACGAGCCCGCTGTACAGAAGCTTCTGCGCTTTTTCGAGGACGAGCCGGACCGGATCTATGTCCTGGAGGGCTTCGCCAAATATATGAAGACGCACAGCGCCGAGATCGCGCGCCGTCTGCAGCACAACACCTACCGCCTGATGATCGTGGCGGATGAGACTGATTTTACAGAACTGGATAAGGACGGAGAACAGCTGAGGGCCTGCGCCGCCCCCGTCGCCGTTGCGGAGCCGGGCAAACAGGAGGCTCTGGAAATGATCGAGCAGGCGCTGCCTGAGATCTCCAGGGAATACGGCGTGGAGTTCGCCAAAGGCATCGCCCAGACCGCCTATCGCATGGCCAACGACTATCTGATTTCCCAGCGCTTCCCCAAAAAGGCGATCCAGCTTCTGTCCATGACTGCCTCCGATACAGCCGCAGAGGCCGAAATGAGGGGAAAGAGAAATCCCACTGTGAACAAGGAGAACCTGGCGGCATCAATGGCAGACAAGACCGGTCTTCCCGCCGAGACCATCCTGGGAACAGGCGCGGACAAGGACTATGTCTACCTGCTGTCACAGAATCTGGTGGGCCAGGACGCGGCAGTTGCCAAAGTGGCAGGCCGTCTGGACCTGATCCAGAAGGGCATGGTGGACAAAAAAGCTCCCGCCGCTGTCTTTGTCTTCGCCGGCCTTTCCGGTACCGGCAAGACCGAGCTGGCCAAGCAGATCGCCCAGATCTATGCCAACTCCCGCAAGCTGATCACCTTCAGCATGGAAAACTTCGGTGAGTCCCACAGCGTCTCCCGTCTGATCGGCACCCCGCCCGGCTATGTCGGATACGAAGAGGGCGGCAAGCTGATCAATGACCTCAACAAAGACCCTTATTCCGTTGTACTGCTCGACGAGGTGGAAAAAGCCCATCCCGCCGTCTGGGATCCCTTCCTCAACCTTTTTGACGAGGGCGTCATCACGGACATGCGCGGCGTCTCCGCCTCCGGCAGCAAGGCCTTTTTCGTTCTGACCTCCAATATCGGCCAGTATGAGATCGCCGATATGCTCAGGCGGGGCAGACCCACGGAAGAGATTGAAAATATAGTTAAAAATAAATTCAACACAGAGGTCCATCAGAAATCCGGCGAGAAATGCTTCCGCCCTGAATTCATCGGACGAATCATGCGCAGGGGCGGCATTGTCGTTTTCAATGCTCTCTCCCTGGAAGCCCTCAAAGGCATTGCGGAGCACAATCTCAACAAGATCGCCCGCAACTACAGCGAGACCCACGACAGCCGTCTGGTCTGCGACGAGGATGTCCTGGAAATGATCGCCAAGATCGTCTTTGACAAAAATGAAGAGGCGATCAAGCGGGGCAACGGATATTTCGGAGGACGTGAGCTGGACAACCTGATGAATCAGTATATTCAGGAGAAGCTGGCTTCACAGCTGCGGCAGCTGGCCGGTGTTCCCCTGGTCCGGGTCGTCCGCAGCGGCAGCGATACTTCCATCGTTCCCGTCTACAACGAAGCGGACGCGGAGGTCCTCCTGCAGCAAAAGCGCATGAATCTGGTGGACAAGGTGACCAGGCGCTTCGACAGTATTTCCATGAAGGATCCGGAACTGATCGCCGACCTGAGCGAGGACAAGCTAACCAAGCTCAACGCCCTCCTCTCGGAGGTCAGCATGATCCTGTGATTTCAGGCAAGGCGGAATGGAATCTCAATCAGCAGGAACGGAATCCCGGGTTGCGGGAATGAGATACTCAGCTGAAGAATGGGATTCTGATCAGCAGGAATGTGATCCTCAAAAGGAAGAGCAGGATTTTTAATATCAGGAATGTAATCCTCATCAGGAGAAAAAAGAATCCCGGCAGGAGGAAAGTAGTATGAATGTTTCTGAACTGAGCGGACAGACAGTGGGAGACGGCAAATACCGCCTGCTGATCCGTCTGGGAAACGGCAATTTCGGCACGGTTTACCGGGCCCAGGAGATGATGGGTTCACAAATTGTGAGAGAGGTGGCCCTCAAACTCTATTCGCCCGAGGCAACCAAAGCCGGAAATGTTGAGGGCATGCTGCAGGACTGCGCCCTGCCGGCAAGGATCATGGCTTCCGATGCCCCGATCGAGCACAAGCGTCATTTTGTCTCTATCTATTCTTTCGGAAAAATGGATACTCCTGCCGGAGAGTGCGCCTATGTGGCCATGGAACTGGTGCGGGGCGGCGATACGCTTGAGGACATCATCAAGCGCTGTAAGAGAGCAAAGCATTTTCCCCGCGAGTCTGTGATCGTGGATCTGATGACCCAGTTTTTCACAGCTCTGTCGCTGGCTCACAAGGAAAATGTGCTCCACAGGGATATCAAGGGGGCAAATGTCATGGTCCAGAACGGTGTCGTCCGGGTCATGGACTTCGGCATGGGCGCATATCTGGACCGGCCTGACACTCCCCTCAAAACGACTATGAGCATCTACGCGCCGGAGAATTTCGACGGCAGATACACAGCCGCCTCCGACATTTATCAGGCCGGCCTGATGTTTTATGAGCTCTACACCGGCTGCGCTCCCTTTGTGGACCGCTTCGGAGCCGGATCCATGCTGGAGGAGCGAAAAAAGAGGATCGATTTCGTATTCAAGCCGGGAGCGGCCTTTCCCGGAACAGACCCCTCTCCCCGCCTGGACGAGATCCTGTCCAACTGTCTGAAAGTGTCTGAACTGGCGCGTTATCAGAGCGCGGAAGAAGTGCTGCACGCCCTTCAGGGGGCAGACTCCGCGGAAGCCCTGCGCATGGCCCTTCTGGACGAGGACTATCCCGCCGCGGAAAAGCTGGCAAGGGAAGCCCTTGCCGGAGCAAGGCACGACGACCTGGAGCGGATCGGCTTCCTCAAATCCCTGGGCAAGGCACTCGGAGGCCAGGGGCGTTTTGCGGAGGCACTGGAGTCCTATACCGAGGCTCTGGAGACGGCGGAGAGGACGGGAGTCTTTTTTCACACTCCCTCAAAATATAATGAGATCATTGACGCCATGTGCGTGCTGTATCTGAAGAACGGACAGACGGGTACTGCTCGTCTGTTTGCAAAGAAAAAACGATAGGCGAGAGTGAGAAGGGAGGAAGAGCGTATGAATTTTGGCCCCTATCCTGAGAAAAGAGAGCTGCCTTCTTTTGTTCAGAAACAGAGCGGAGAAGAGCTGGCCCTGAAGCTGCTCAGGCAGCATGACGCGTTGGATGCTCTGCACCGGAAAGAGCTTTCCGATGTGCAGAAGCAGGCGGACCGGCTGGCGGAACAGCTGGCCCTGCTGGTGCACAAAAAGCGCTTTACTGAAAACGACCCCTTTGTCATGTCACTCCGCCAGCTTCTGAAAAACGAAGGGATCATCCTCCGCACCTATGTAGGGGAGGAGGTCACGGATACCCTGGAGGACGAGGCGGATATCGTGGAGTGGCTCCCTCCGGGGGAGGACACGGCAGACAGAGTGGTGGACGCTCTGGAACCGGAGATCCACTGGCATGGACAGCTGCTGCACCGGGCCAAGCTCTCCTGCAGGCAGGCCGCCGAAGAGGCCGACGAAGACGTGGCAGAGGAAACCCCTGAAGAATTAACAGTAGGGGAAGCAGTGTCGAAATCCACAGTCCCTGAAGCGGAGGAGACTGAGCCGGATGAAAAAACAGAAGAATCCGGGGCAGAAGAGTCTGTCTCAGCGGATACTGAGGAAATGCCTGAAACGGCTGAGGCGGCAGAGGAAACCGGAGCGCAGGACCAGGCGGCGCCTTCGGGAACTGCAGAGCCTGAAGATGCTGAAGAATACTCGATTGAAGAGCCTGCAGAATCTTCTGAAGAGACTGCCGGGGCAGCTGCAGAGCTGGCGGAAGCGGCAGAAGAAACAGCCTCAGAAGAGCCTGAGGAAATGCCTGAAGAGGCTGCCGGAGCAGCTGAGGAAGCCGCTGAGACAGCGGAAGCAGCAGAAGAACCCGCTGGTGATTCTATCGACGATGAGAGTCAGGCAGCTGAGCCCGATGAGAACTCCTATGTTGATGAGGACTCCTATGACGGAGCAGACTCCGGCGAAGAGGAGTACTTCGACGACGAGGGAGACTTCGATGAAGATGAGTACTTTTACGACGAGGGAGATTCCGGCGAAGAGGAGTACTTCGATGACGAGGAAGACTCCGACGATGGGGAAGATTTCGACGACGGGGAAGACATCGATGACGAGGAGAACTTTGATGACGAAGATGCCCGGGAGGAAGCCGGATTTTTCCGGAGGATCCTGGACCGGATCAGCAGCTGGCTTTCGGGCGAATCTAAATGAGATTTTCCACGGCACAGTGTTTTTTTCAGAGATTACTTAATTACTGTAATTGCCTGAAGACAAAAGCCGTATAAATCATATAAATGCAGAAACTGATGATATGTTCATTGAAACCTCAAGAGGTTTGCGCAGCGATGCGAAGCTTCTGAAAATAAGCGGGTCTGTGACCCGGGTTCATAACCACAGAGATTTTACATTGCACGAAGGAGAATAAATTATGCCAATCAGCAAATGTGTAGGAATCGATCTCGGAACCACTAACAGTGTCATTGCCATGATGGCAGATGACAATAAGACGATCGTCTGCCGCACGGATAAGGCAGGGCGCAAGACTTTCCCTTCTGTCATTGTCTATGACAGGAAGACCAAGGGCGTGCGCGCGGGTCAGATCGCTTTTAACCGTCGCGGCACAGTGCCGGAACCCATTGTCTCGGTCAAGAGCCACATGGGCGATCCCAATTACCGGGTGAGCACAGGTCCCCTGACCCTTTCTCCCATTGAGGTCTCTGCGGAGGTCCTCAAAGAGATGAAAGCTCAGATGGAAAGCTATCTCCACGGTTTTCCGGAGTATGCGGACTATGTAGTGGACCGTGCCGTCATCACCATTCCTGCCTATTTCGCCTCCAACGCCCGTGAAAATACGACGAAAGCCGGCGAGCTTGCCGGGCTGAAGGTGGAATTCACTCTGCAGGAGCCCACAGCGGCGGCGCTGTACTACTGCTTCAAAAACGGAATAGATAACGGAATCTTTATGGTCTATGACCTGGGCGGAGGCACTTTCGACGTCTCCATCGTGCGTCTGGACGAGGGCGACGCATTCGTTCTTGGTATTGCCGGCAACAACTATCTGGGCGGCGATAACTTCGACGATGCCCTGGCCCGCTATCTTCTGGAAGAGCTGCAGGATTCGGATGAAGGGTACGACCTCGAAGATATGGACATCAACCGCGACGACGATGACCGCCGCCGCTTTACAAGGCTGAAACTCAGCGCGGAGATAATCAAGAAGGCACTCAGTTCCCAGGAGGAATTTTTCGAGTCCACCGACGGTATTTTTGAGGACAAGAGCGGAGCCAAAGTCAACCTGGCCGCGACGGTCAGCCGCGATGATTTTGAGGATCTGATCCGTCCCCTGATCGAGAGCACTCTGGAGGAGTGCCACAAAGCCCTGCGGGAGGCTGAGGACCAGCACCACATCACCCTCGATATGATCGATGGTGTCCTCCTGGTCGGCGGCAGTACCCACATTCCGCTTGTCGCGGAAATCATAGAAGAGAACTTCACTTCTCCCTCCCTGCCCGTACACACCAAGCTGCCCAAGCCTCTGATCGATGAGCCTGATATGGCTGTCGGATACGGAGCCGCCATCGCGGCCGCTTCTATCGGAACACAGCAGCAGACAAAGATGGAGACCGCAAGAGGCGAAAGCATCTCTGTCACGGCTCACTTTGCCCCCGGTGTCGGCTACGGCGGCATCAGTAATGTTGAGGGAAGCCTTCAGGCTGAAGGCGGAAAACTTCCCGACGGCATTTACGCCAAAGTCACCCGTGCCGCAGGAGGTTTCAAGAAGGAATACATGGTCAACGAGGACGGCACCTTCCTGTTCGAGGAACTGGTGGCGGAAGAGGAAAAAGAGCCTTACACCTGCACATTCATGGCGGGCGGCAAGGTGCTGCTGGAGGCGGGATTTGATGCCGCTCCCGGTACTATCACCACACCTCCCGTTGTGCTTTCCCGCAACTATTCCATCGAGACCGTCAATGAGTTCACCGGAGAACTGAAGCTGGTCAAGCTCATGACAAAAGGAACCCAGCTGCCCTGCTCGCAGGACTATACCTTCATGATCAATGAAGATAACCCTTATGCGGTCCACCTTCGTTTCTTCGAGGAGAAAAAGCTGCTCAAGCAGATTCAGATGAACTTTGAGAAAGCCCTGCCGCCCGGAACAGAGATTAAGCTGTCCATCTCCTGCGACAGGTCCAGCCGCTTTACAGTCATGGCGGAGGCCGGAACCAACAAGATCGCCATCGAGATGGAATCCTCCCCGGCACCCGCGCTGCCTACTTCAGACGATGTCGATAACGCGGTCGCTGCCGCAAGATCCCGTATAGCCATGATCCCGGAACCCGGCAAACGTGTTGTGGCGGAAAAGATGCTCAACCGTATGGCCGCAAATCTGCAGGATGCGGTTGAAGCCGGAGACGCGGTCAGAGCGGAAGAGGCACTGGATACCGTGATCGGGATTGAGCCGCCCAAATCCAACGCTCTTCAGCCTCCCAAAGAGGAATTTGACCAGAAGGTCCGTGAATTGGAAAAGATCAACAGCGAGCATGAAAAAGGCAACAGTGATATTGCCAAGGAGATCCGCGCTGCTGCTTCAGCCGGTATGAGGGCTTATGACAATGAAGACCAGGCAGCTCTTTCCAACGCATGGAAAGCCCTGCAGGAGATCGGGGAGATTTTCAAAGACGACCCGCACGGACCCGGAAATCAGGAAAGACCTCCCATGTGGATGGTATGTACTTTCTTCTCCCAGCAGGTTATGGAACTCATCGGTAAATACCAGATGAGCAAGGCAGTTCCTCCGGCGGCACGAAAGGAGTTTGATCCCTACATCCAGGCCGACATGCGTACCTGCCGGGATATCCAGAGCGCCTGCCGCTTTATGCCCTCCGATGAGGAGTGCATGCCTCATCTGCAGGCGATCCGCGAGATGTATCCACGCTGGGAGAGCGCGGGCAAGCTGATGAACATTCCCGTGCCCAAAGCACCGTGATCGATACAGACTTATGCGGGATAAAAACCGGCGTTACATGTACATGCCTCCTTAAAGGGCGTGTACATGTAACGATGCGCACGGCGATTCCAATGCACATTCGCGCCGCCGTGCGCCGTCAGACCCGGGTTTTCGCGAAATAATAAAGCTTCGTATTTTTGCTAAAAAACAAAGCCTGGCATTTTTGCTAAAAAACAAAGCTTTGTATTTTGGCGAAAAACATCTTGGATTTCATGCGGGGCTGTAACAAAGAACCTTCCCAGAAACGGAAAGGAGATAAAGAATGCTTTGTCCTTTATGTGCGGCTGCGATTCCCGCCGGAGAGACGACCTGCCCCGGCTGCGGAGCGGAGCTGACCGATTATCTGAACGCAAAATATCAGCCGGATCTCCTGTTCAACGAGGCACTGCAGTGCATGAGAAGGGAGAGCTTTTCGGACGCGGGTTCCCTGCTCTGCCGTGCTCACGCGCTCCGTCCCGATGACATCGGGATCCTGGACCTGTGGATCCGGGCGGAATATGCTTCCGGCAATAAAAAGCGCGCCCTGGAGCTGATGATGGATCTGGTCGAGCTTGACAGCTCGGAGGGCCGGACAGAACAGCTCAATCTCCTGGTGGAGGAATATGATCGGGACCAGGCCGATGCAGGAGCCGTGGTCAAACGGGAACTCATGGAACAGAATGACCGTCTCCAGGCACTGCTGAACCGTCTGGAACGCCGCCTGGACCAGATGGAAAATGGTCTGCCCAACCGGGGAAACGATGCCGGAAGCAGGCCGGACCGAGGTGGCGGAAGGCCAAATGGTTCGGGGAATACACCAAAAGACAGCGGCAGCATGTCCGGGTCAGATCCGGATGTGACGACAGGAGAAGACAGCGGCCCTGAATCCGCACAGACTCCTCCTGCGTCCGGACAGGCTCCGGCATCTGCCGGACCAGGGGCCGGAACCGGTCTTCCGGATGACTTTTTTTCCGGCGGCCTTCCCGATTTTTCCCGGTTTTCCGGAATGTTTCCCCCTACGGAGGAGTGATTGAATTCCCCCCTTTCAGAAAAATAAGTGATCATCTCCCTCTGCGGAGCAATAAGCGATCACAGAAAGGAATGACAGATGAACCGATTTGAAGCAATGCTCGCGCCTCCTACTCTCTCCAATAAGGATATGGCAATGCACGTCAAAATGCAGACTGCCATTTCCAGAGATGAAGCCAACAGCTACCGCGCGGAAATGCTGGTGCCCGAGGTGCGTCTTTATGATGAACTGACTACGCTGCGCTTCCGCAGACCCGGTCCTGATGAGAGCAATTCCGCCTACAGAAAGTTCTGCGGTATGTTCAGCGGGGCTTCCGGAAGCCCGATCCCTTATCGTTTTTTTAAAGGTGAGTTTGAAAAACTCATGGACGATATGAATCTGCCGGAAAATGAGAGATCCACATGGAAATCCGTCAAAGCACCTGCTGTCAGGAAAGCGGTCGATTCTCTCAGCGACCCCTGGAGGGTCCAGGCCTATGCCGCTCTCTGTGCCCGTATTGCGGAAGCAAGCGAGACGGAAGACGCCAAGAAGGCCGCCGATGCATGGGACAGGGCTTTCAAGCTCTATGGCCGCTTCTTTTCCATGGCCAGTGTCGAACAGTCCACGACCTATAAGCTGCAGACCGAGCAAAAGTTCAAAGAGGATACTGCCGCCGCCTGGAACCAGTTCCGCAAACAGCTGGTGGAGGGGATTGTCAGCCGCATCAAAGACTATATCAGGGATGGAAAGCCGGCCAGTGTGACAGCCTGCATCGACGCCCTGAGTTCCTCTTCCGTCATGGCAGTGGACAGCACGGCTGTGGAGCGGGCTCTCAGTGACAGCCTGATCCCCTATGTCAATGCTCTCAAATCCTCCAATTCCCTGAATGATGCCGCAAAGCTCTATGAAAAAATCCCGGAGCAGCTTGTGGAGAAGGATACCCGCCAGGAATGTGTGCGGGCTATGCTCTCCGTCATGTCCGATGAGACGGACCGCCTGCAGAAGAGCGGAAAGAGTGTGACGACGCTGATCAAATGGATCGGAAAGCTCAAGGTCGAAAACCTCTATAAAAACGGCACACCTCTTGTCAAAAAGTCCGCCGGTGATTTTTATGAGAAGTGCGCAATTTATGTAAGAGACGTCATCAACGGGGATAAACACTCCCTGGCAAAATACGCCGATAACCTTGTGGCTCTGATGCCTGACGATGTTGTGATCGCCCGTGCCGGTGACAATAAAGCCCTGCACCGGGAGGACATCATCGGCCTGTGCACGACCAATCGCATCCGCAGCGAGTACATGAGCAAACTGGAGAACTGCTCCAGCGAGACCGAGGCGCGCAATCTTGGCAGGACTCTCTATGACGAGGTCAAAGGCACCCCCATGGTCGGCGTGCCCCAGAAAGAGATGCGCCGGCATCTCTTCCAGAATCTGATCGTCACCCTCCAGCAGAGTAAAATGAGTCTTCCTCTTCAGGAGAAATTCCTTGAATGCTATCCGGATGACGAGCCCATAATGGACGAGAAGCTGAAGACAGTGGGCGGATATAAAAAAATGATCGGAGGAGGGGGAGGCGGATTTCCCGTTCCCCCGGCCGGTCCCGGCCTGAAAGCCCTGGCGGACTTCGCGGAGTCTTCTGATGGAACATCAGCCAGATTAGATGCGCTCAGAAGAGTCATTAACTATGCGCTGGAACATCCCGAGGAGGATGTCGGCGACAACAACAATTATTATTCCCTTGCGGAAGCCTGCTGCAGAAATGCCTTTATCGGCGCCCTCAATGCCAAGGAAAACACATCGGATTACGAATTCAACAGATCCTACAAACCTGCCATGGAGCTGGCAGCGAGCTTTCTGCCAAGTGATTACAAGTTCCCTGCCGGCAGCGGCAAGACTATGGAACTGGGGCTCTTGCTGCTCCTGCTTGAGATAAAGATTGACGGCAGTCTGAATAAAAAAGCCGATGCTGCCAGGAAGAAAGTGGGCCTGGGAGGAGGCGGCGGCAGACCATTTGTTCCGCCCAGACCGCCCAGACGGCGCGTGCCCTCCGATTATTATCCCAAGGTAATAGGCACTCTCATTGCCAGAATACTTCCTCCGCTGGTTCTGCTGGGAATCCTGACACTGGTCGGGCATTTCCGCGGCGGACTGCCTACATTCTTCGAATACTTAAGGATGCTTCTGAAGATCTCTGCGGTATTCTACGCCATCATCGGACTGGCTGAAGGCTGTGTCAAACATGGTACGCCCCACCCGCGTTTCTGGAAAAACATCATGATGCAGGGCTACCTGCTGAGCGCCCCCGTCGCTTTCTATCTCAGCCTGAAGTTTTTCCACGCCCTGCCCTTGAAGATCTGGGCGATCATTATATTTGTCATTTATGGAATCATATATGTACTCACGACCATCGGGACACTGGTCTCCAAGGATTAGTGGGCTGCAAGTATTTACCATGCCTGAGCACTGATCTGCCCCGGCATGCACAGGAAGAGCGAAAAATAATGCCAATGCATTATTTTTCGCTCTGGATGTTTTTGCTGCAAGGCGGATCAGGCATCCGTGGACTGTACCGGAGCCCCCCTTCCGGGATTTCTCCCCGCGATGCCGCTCTGACCATCGGCATGTATGGTAAAAATGAAAAGCTGTTCACACAATTTACTGTTATAATGCCTGCGCACTGACGTGCTCCGGCATGTTCGGAAGAGCGAAAACAGGAGGAAAAACAATGATATTTAGGAAAAAAATAGTACTAGCAGTTGTGTTGGCATTACTAATGGGATTTCAGCTTTGTTATTCTGCCTGCTTCGCATCAGAGCATGTCGGAGGTGAGGTGACAGCTGAAGCGGAAACAGTTGAGGAGGAGAAGGCCAAATCCGGGGAGGACGAGGACAAGTCTGAAAAGGACGAGAACAATTCCGAGAAGGATGAGGACAAGTCTGAGAAGGAAGAGGATAAATCCGGGAAGGATGAGTCCAAATCGGAGGAGGACAAGGACAAATCCGGGAAAGACGAGCCCCAAAATACAGATGAGACGTCCGCACCTGATGCCGACGGGGAAAACGGCCCGTCAGACGGCGGATCCGAATCATCACAGAAAGAAGCGGAAGAGTCAGAAGCCGGATCCGGATCATCACAGAAAGAAGCGGAAGAGTCAGAATCGGGTTCCGGAGCCTCCACGCAGAAAGAAGCGGAGGAGTCGCAAGCCGGATCCGGGTCATCGACTCAGAAGGAAGCCGATTCGTCAGAAGCCGGATCAGGGACGTCCACGCAGAAGGAAGCCGGGGAGGCAGAAGCCGGGAGCACGCAGGATATAGTCGGGGCGCCGGGCGAGGCTGCCACTGAGCAGGCAGCTGCGGCCGCCACGACCGGACTGCCTGCCGCGGAAGTCTTTACAGCGGGGGAACTCGTATTTCATGGATCTGATTATGAAGTGACAATGAAATACGACGAGACCGCTGAGATTCCCGCAGGCGCCAAACTCAAAGTGCGTGAGATCTCCAAAGGATCATCCGAATACCAGTCCTATCTGAAGGGCGCGCAGGCGGTCACAGATCAGGGCCTGGCGGAAGCGCGCTTTTTTGACATTACGATCTGGTCGGATGGAAAAGAGATCCAGCCCAAAACTGCCGTCAGAGTGAATATTTCTTATAAGGATGCAATTGACGTAGCTGATGGCGGGGAAGTCACGGCCGTACATTTCGAGGACGGATCCCACAAGGCGGATGTAATAGACGCGGACACCGGCGGCGGCAGCAAAGTCGATGAGATCACATTTGACGCTGATTCTTTCTCCGTATACGGCGTCCTCTATTCGGTTGATTTTACCTATGAGGGCTATAAATATTCCATGGAGGGAGAGGACAGTATCCTTCTGAGCGAGCTGGCAGAGAGGCTGGAACTCTATGAAAAGGATTATGACAAGGCATTCTCCGTTAAAAATGTGAGTTCCGTATCTTTCACCGATAATGATTTGCTGAAAGTAGAAAAGCAGGCAGACGGAGACTGGCTGCTTACAAGTCTTGCCTCTTTCACAAGCGGGGAGATCCTGACGGTTGAGATGAATGACGGGGCCAAATTCCTGATCGAGGTGACGGATCCACCGGCAAATCAGACGGGCAGTACCACCACAGATCTCAGTAAAGTGCTCAGCAGTGTCACGATCACAGGAAACGGGGAGACTTTTGACGCCAACGGACAGGTCACCCTGATCAGGGGAGTGGAGTACAGGATCGATCTGAACTTCATGGAGACGGATGACTATCAGTTTGTCGACGATGATACGACCATGACCTACACCTTGCCCGCTGATCTCAATATTGTCGGAAGTACAGGCGGAACCTTTGACATGAAATTCGGGAGCCTGGGCACTTTAAAGAACAATACCTATTCGGCTGAGGGCAATCAGCTCAAAGTAAACTGGAACACCAGTGATCCGGACATGTTGAAAATCCTGCGCGCAGCGGACAACGCGCATTTTACGATCAGTCTGCACTGCCTTTTTGATACGGACAGCACGAACATCCAGTGGAGCGATGAAATCTCCACGATTCTGGAACTGGAAGATCACAACGACGCGAATATCGTCAAGCAGGGAACCTACAATAAAGATACGGACTGTATCGATTATGTAGTGACAGTCACTTCGGAGGGAACGACGACCGGAATCAAGATCACGGATACCATTACCGGATCCGCGCTCACCTCCAACGTCCACAGTATCGGTGACCTTACAATCCTGAAGAACGGCACACCGATCACGGTGGACGCGTCCAGCCTGACTGTAAACGGCAATTCTTTTGAACTGCGTCTACCTGACATGGGGGACGGGGACAAGTATGAAGTCAAGTACTCGGCGAGCGTGAATTATGGGGAGCTCGGAAGAAACGGAAGGACGACCTATTCCGAGACAAATAATACAGTCCTGCTCGATTATGAAGATAATCCCGGGCCTCCCAAAGAGTCCAGCAGCTATGAATACAATATCCAATACTCGTCCCTTGTGAAAAACTTCACCGAAGTCTCGGATATTTTTGAAGAGGGCGGAAAGAAGTACAGGAGAATCACCTGGGAGGTGACAGCCAACGACGAGAGGAAGACATCTGTCGACCACATAACCGATACGATCCGCAACGACTCACAGACCATCATGAAGATGGACGGGACGGGGATCACAGTCGAGGTCACCAAAGAAGACGGGACGGCACAGACCCGGACTCTCAGCTGGGGAGAAGACGGAGCGAACGGAAAGCTGGTCAAAAACAGCGACTATTCATGGACCTATAATCCACCGGCTTCGGACGGAAAAGCGTCCTATAAAATCACATACCAGACTATTGCCGAGGTCACGGCCCTGACGGAAGCCGTCACTGTCAATAACGACGTAGAAGACGGCCATAACAGCGGCGGAGGAGGAACGATCGTCGATCCTGACTATGAAGAACCGGCCATTGTGAAAAGCGTGAACTCTGTCAGCGAGGAAGAAGTGTCGTGGAGCATCGACCTGACGATACCCCCTACCGGCACGACTGCTGCCAGAATCACCGATTACATTCCTCAGAATACCCAGGGAGGATTTCTGGACAAATATAAATCCTGTTCCGTGACAGGGCTTGATTCCGATGAATCCTATAAAGTCACGTTCGGATTCGGCAGGATGGTCAACAAGCAGTTTGTTCTTTCTTATGAGGACACGACCGCACACAGCGCAGACGACGTGATCGGTGAGGTCTACATAGACTTTTATCATATGGTGGATGGGAGCGAGGTTCCCGGTTTAAAAGCGACCGGAGCGGAGAGGATCATTCACGCGGAAATAGTGACTGAAAACCAGAGGGAATGGCTTGAGGCCGCACTTGAGCATTATTGGTGGTACTATCAGCACATTAATACTGCAAAATTCGGAGATATAAGGGCAACGGCTGATGCCGAGCCCGCCCTCAAGCGCATTCGCAAAACGAAAAAATTGGACAGGACAGTTGTCCTCAATGATGGCAAAACCTACCCCTGCTATTTGTATGAGATTGTGATGGAAGGCGTGTCCGATGACCGGCTTCAGATTTTTGATACCTTTGACACGGAAGTGTTTGAGATCATGAACCTGGATGAGCTGGATCAGAACACCTATAGAAACTATAATCCGTTTCTGCCGGAAAACGAAGGGCACGGCTATATCGAAGACCGCAGAGACGCCACCACCAAGGAAAAAGTCGACTCGCATACTGTTTCATTTAACTCTACCGGTCAGGGCGCAGTGATCAGCACGGGCGGGCTGGACAGGCAGTCGTCGGGGATTTTGTATCCATGCTATATGATCAGATACTACCTGGTGATGAAGCATCCGGAAATCGCAGCCGAAAAAGCCATGCAGGCCGGCGGAAAAATAACATTTAAGAATGCTGTCAACTGGGACGGCGCCCAGTCGGAAGTGGAGTTTGATTACGGAAATCCGATTGTCGACAAGAGCCTAGTCCTGGATCAGGAGTCGAAGCCGGCAAAGGCACATTATACGATTGTCATCAATCCTGATAAACTCAGACTGAACAACGGCAATGATATGACTCTCACGGATGAGTTCTCCAGGACGCTCTCCATCGACTACACTTCGATCAGGGTCACAACAGATCCGTCGGGCAAAAGGGTGACCTATGACTATTACGGAAATAAAGGTGTCTATAAGGTCCCTGATGAGACAAAGGTGACGATTACCTATGACTGCAACGTGATCGGGGACGTCGGCACTGTCCGTATTTATAATAAGGCGACTCTGAACGCCAAATACTCCGATGATGACGAGGAATTCCTGATCATCGATTCGCAGGGCGAAGGCGGAGCGGGAATCGTTTATCTGGACCTGCTCAAATATGCCTCTGAAAATATGCAGGACGGCTCTCTGGCAGGCGCAAAGTTCCGTCTGCTTGACAGTGAAAAGAATGTCGTCCGCTATACCAGCAGGGCTCACGATCCGGCCATGGTCGGAAAAGAAGTGACCTTTACGACCGGTTCCGACGGTGTGCTTCACATCATGCTCAGCCGGTATGAGCACGGAATGACGATCAAAAAGAACACCACGTTTTATCTGGAGGAAATCGAGCCCCCGGAGGGCTACCAGCTGGATCCCACATTATACAGCTTTATGGTTTCTCTGGATTCCGCGGACGCTGAGTATTCGAGCGAAGACGGCGTGTGGGTCTATTACGTGGGAGATATTCTCAAGATCAGAAATATGCCGGAAACCCAGAGCCTGAAAGTGACCAAACATTTTGCCGGCAATGTCTCCCTGACGGATGAACAGAAGGCAAAAATCCGGTTTATCGTTCAAAAGGTGGATGAGGACGGAGATCCCGTGACCGGTGAGAGCGCCTATAAGAAGACACTGGTATATTCAGATCTGGAGAATGACGAATACACCATAACGGAAGAAACTGCCGGCGACAGCGGCGAGCTCACCTTTACAACCGGCTTCTACAAAGTGACGGAAGAGTATGAAGGCGGTCTGGACAGCCTTGGCCTTGCCGACAATGTTTTGGTGGAGACGTCCTATTCGGTCAATTCGGACGGCAGTACGGTCACCGGCCAGACTGTGATCGGTGCGGATTCAGTCACTGTCGATAAGGCTCCGGTCCCCGAAAAAAAGACAACGAATGTGATCTTTACAAATAAATATTCCACAGCAGCTTATTATTTCACCAAGATCAGCGGAGGAACGGAGGAACCTCTCCAAGGAGCTGTTTTCAGCGTGTATAAGGCGGAAGACGACTCCGAAGCGGTCACATCGTATACGACAGGTCTGGACGGCAGGTTCTCCATCTCCAGGACAGACGGCAGCCAGAGCATCCTGAAAGAAGATACGCTTTACTATGTCGTCGAGACAGATGCTCCGGAGGGACATAAAGTTCCTGACCCGGCGCCCAAGTATTATTTCTATTTCGGCTCCGAAGGCGGACAGGCTCCGGCAGGCGCTGAAGAGAATAACGCAATCGATCTAAACAAAGGCAGCGCCTCTGAAGAGGTTGTCAACATTTCGGAAGGCAGCGTCCTGGTGCGCAAAAACTGGAAAAAGGCGGATGGATCGGATATTCCTGACAGCGAGCTCATGGATAAGAGCATCACAGTGACGCTCAAACGAAAGACAGGAACCGGCCAGGAGGCAGTCGTGGATCCCGATTTTGCGGATCAGAAAACACTGACGGTCCGGGACGGCTTCTATGGAATCTGGGAAAAACTGGACAGGACGGATGCGAGCGGACATAAGTATTACTATTTTGTCGAAGAAACAGACGCCCCTGAGGGATTTATCACAACCTATACAAATAACTCAGGCGTCGAAGCAGATGGATCCGGCGAGATCATCATTACAAATAAGGAAGACAAAAAAGCCGAAGGCACAGCGACAGTCAGGGCGGCCAAGGAAGTCAGCGGAAGCACATGGCCCGAAGACGGCCGGGTGACCTTTAAGATCGCCCGCCAGGAAGGCGAAGACAACGAGCAGGCGCCCCTGCCCGACCCTGCGGAAACAGATCCCCTGACAGAAGCCGGGGAGAAGAGCTTCGAAAAGATCTCCTTTGACCAGGATCATATCGGAAAGACCTATTACTATGAGATCACCGAGACCGCGACAGGTTTCGACACTGACTGGACGGCAGACCCTGAAAAGATCCTTGTCAAAATAGAGGTGGGACAGCCCGATCAGGACCACCTGCTCCATCCTGAAGTGACTTACAGCACTGACGGAGGAGAAAGCTACGGAAGCGAAGCAAGCTTCTACACCATTACCAACACCTACGTAAGCCATAAAGCCGAAGGCACAGCTACGGTCAGGGCGGCCAAGGAAGTCAGCGGCAGCACATGGCCCGAAGACGGCCGGGTGACCTTTAAGATCGCGCGGCAGGAAGGCGAAGACAACGAACAGGCGCCCCTGCCCGACCCTGCGGAAACAGATCCCCTGACAGAAGCCGGGGAGAAGAGCTTCGAAAAGATCTCCTTTGACCAGGA
>JBGUNJ010000082.1:0-12942 GCA_045117315.1 Lachnospiraceae bacterium
TGCCCGACCCTGCGGAAACAGATCCCCTGACAGAAGCCGGGGAGAAGAGCTTCGAAAAGATCTCCTTTGACCAGGACCATATCGGAAAGACCTATTACTATGAGATCACCGAGACCGCGACAGGTTTCGAGTCCGGCTGGACGGCAGACCCTGAAAAGATCCTTGTCAAAATAGAGGTGGGACAGCCCGATCAGGACCACCTGCTGCATCCTGAAGTGACTTACAGCGCAGACGGAGGCGAAAGCTACGGAAGCGAAGCAAGCTTCTATACCATTACCAATACCTATGAAAGCCCTAAAGCCGAAGGCACAGCGACGGTCAGGGCGGCCAAGGAAGTCAGCGGCAGCACATGGCCCGAAGACGGCCGGGTGACCTTTAAGATCGCCCGCCGGGAAGGCGAAGACAACGAGCAGGCGCCCCTGCCCGACCCTGCGGAAACAGATCCCCTGACAGAAGTCGGGGAGAAGAGCTTCGAAAAAATCTCCTTTGATCAGGATTATATTGGAAAGACCTATTACTATGAGATCACCGAGACCGCGACAGGTTTCGAGTCCGGCTGGACAGCAGACCCTGAAAAGCTCCTTGTCAAAATAGAGGTCGGACAGCCCGATCAGGACCACCTGCTGCATCCTGAAGTGACTTACAGCACTGACGGAGGAGAAAGCTACGGAAGCGAGGCAAGCTTCTATACCATTACCAATACCTATGAGGCTGAAGGAGAAATCGTCCTCGGGGCCAAAAAGACCCTGATCGGTGAAAAGACCCTGGAGGAAGGCCAGTTCGAATTCAGACTCACATATCCGGACGGCAGTGAAGAGATTGCCAAAAACGATGCGGAAGGAAAAGTGACCTTCGACACGATCAGGTATACACAGGATGACATCTATGAAAAGGATGAGAAGACCGGTGAATACAAGATCAAAGACGAGACCGGTTACACCTACACCATCAATGAAGTGATTCCCGAAGGAGCGAAAGACAACGGAGACGGAACTTTCTACTACGAGGGATACACCTATGACGGAACAACCTATACAGTCAGAGTGGAGCTGACAGACAACGGAGACGGAACCATTACAGCAAGGGTCACAGAGGGCACTGATGCAGAGAAGGCTGATGAAAACAGGGAATCTGAGCAGCCCGGGGCAGCTGTTTATGAATTTGTAAATGCATACAATGCCGAAGGGATCCTGAAGCTCGATGCAGAGAAAACATTTAAAAACGGCACCCTCAAGGGCGGAGAGTTTACCTTCGAACTCAGGGATGCGGAAGGAAATGTACTGCAGAGCAGAAAGAACGACGCAGCAGGAAAAGTATCATTTGGTATCATCACCTATGAGTACGCGGACATTGCCAAATCACCCTTTACCTACACCGTTCAGGAAGTGGCCGGAGACATGGATGACGTGACCTATGACGAAAGAGTCTATACGGTCACGGTCAGCCTGAAAGATAATGAAGACGGGACTCTGGAAGTCACAAAGGAGATCGATCAGGGCGGAGAACTGAAGTTCGTGAATGAAAGTCACCACAAAGATGTCAACCCGAAAACTTCGATCACTTTAGGAGGCGTAAAGGAGTACGAGGGCCAGACCCTGAAAAAAGACCAGTTCGAGTTTGAACTGACTGACGAAAACGGCAGGCAGATCGACACAGCCCGCAACGATGCCGACGGAAACTTCACATTCGGCAAGATTACCTATAAGCGATCGGATCTGGGCGGAAAATCGAAGCGGGTCTACACCTATAAGGTGAAAGAAGTCAAGGGTGATGAGGAAGATATTGACTACGACACCAAAGTCTACACCGTGAAGGTGACCGTGACAGACAATGGCGACGGAACAATAACTGCGAAGGCTGACCAGGAAAGAAAGAACATCAAATTTGTCAATAAAACTGACAAGAAAAAGAAACACGACAAAAAATCGAAGGACAAAAAGAGTGCCGGGACCGGAGACGACACACCTCTGGGACTTCTCATCGGAGGCGTGATAGCAGGCATGGCCGGCCTCGCGGCAGTCCTGTGGATACGCAGAAGAAACCGTAAATAAGGCAGTCTTTGCAGCCGTCTGCAAAGCCGTCTGCAATTGAAAAAAAGACTGAAACGGTATGAGACGGCACATGGCCGGTCCGGCAGTAAACGACAGATGCTCTTTGCATTGCCGTTTACTTCGGGCCGGCTTCAGTCAAAAACAATGACTGAACATTGATTCAACACGGAATGGGTCCAACTCAGAATGAATTTAACATAGAATTGATTCAACACAGAATGGATTCAACCCCAAAATTGATTCAACTCAGAATGAATTCATCGCAGAGTTGATTCAACTCAGAATTGACCTGATACAGAATTGACTTGACACAGAGGAATCCCGGCTATGAAATCATCTGTCCTGCTTCCGCCCGTATATCAAATCGAGGAAGGACCCTTCAGGGGAGGTATGGGCAGCGTCTATCGTGTGCTGCACAGGGAATGGGGCACACAGCTCGCTGTCAAACAGCCTCTGCCGGAGATGCTTGAGGATAAACGTGCTATCGAAATGTTCCTGTCCGAGTGTAGGCTGTGGGTCATGCTTGGCATGCACGAACATATCGTGATGTGTCACTACGTGAGGACTCTTCAGGGCGTTCCCACGGTCTTTGCCGAATGGATGCCCGGAGGCGATCTGCAGACACGCATCGCCTCCGGCCTTTTATATAAAAAGGCGGCGGCAGATGAACAAGCAGAGCCAGGAGAACGAGCAGGGACAGATGAACAAGCAGAGCCAGGAGAACAAGCGGGGACAGATGTCCTGACAGCCCAGAAAAAGATACTGGATATCGGCATTCAGATCGCAAGCGGCATGGCCTATGCCCACAGCCGGGGACTCATACACAGGGATCTGAAGCCGGCCAATATTCTTTTTGCCGGGGACGGGACCGCAAAGGTCACGGATTTCGGCCTCGCCGTTCTGCGTGGTTCGGGGGCAGATGCTTTTACCGGATTCGGAACGGCTGCCTACGCGGCTCCGGAACAGCACCAGAAAAAAGAGATCGGTCCCGCCGCCGACATCTGGAGCTTCGGAGTCATTCTCCTGGAAATGTTCCTGGGAGAGCGCCGCTGGAAAAACAGCCTGTTTATTCCAACCGGTCTGAATTTCTGGCTGTCCCAACCGGCTGTTCCTGTGCCGGAGGGGGTGCGGGAACTGATCCTGCGCTGCTGTGATCCCCAGCCGGACCGCCGGCCTGCGGATTTTAAGGAAGTCATCAGCGCCCTCAGAAACTGCTGGCGGAGCCTGACAGGCAGGGAGTATCCCCGCAGGGATCCGGGAGAGAGCGCTTTGATTGCAGATACCTGGAACAACCGCGCCCTCAGTTATCTGGACCTGGGGATGCAGTCAGATGCGGAGGAATGCTGGAGAAAGGCCATCAAGTCTGATCCGGGTCACATGTCCTCCATTTACAATCAGTCCATGTACCGCTGGCGGACCGCGAAGACAGATGATCTCCAGACTATGCGGATTTTGCAGAACGCCTGCAATAATGAACCCATAAGGGAAAATGCAGAACTTCTGGCCCGCTTTTTCGCCGAGCGAGGCAGCACTGAGCCCATTCTGAAGCTCCGCGGGATTTATGGCAGAGACCTGCTTTCTGAATATACGGACAGGAACAAAAACAGCCATGTCCGGGAAGCAGGGAAAGCAGCTTTCGGCGGGAAGGGAAGTGAGAAACAGCGAAAAGGCATGTCCGAGCGGTCTCGGGCAGATCTCCGTGATGACGTTCAGAAGGATTGCCTGCAGGACCGCCGCTGTCTGATTATGTCCAAACCGGCCAGATCCCTTTCTGTTTCCG
The DNA here is from genome assembly GCA_045117315.1 of Lachnospiraceae bacterium. GTDB lineage: Bacteria > Bacillota > Clostridia > Lachnospirales > Lachnospiraceae > CAG-791. The sequence continues at coordinate 3,832 of JBGUNJ010000082.1, forward strand.
GATCAGAGGCAGTTTTTCTCTTTGCCGACCGGACAGCAGAACTTTGGAATTTCCGCGAAAATAAATGTATTTCTGTTCTTGAGACAGATGATTCCCGTCTTCTGGATGCCCTGCTCCTGCCCGACGGCACCGTGTGTGCCTGCTCCGGGGAAGGGCTGACATTTTTTTCCGGGGACGGAAAGCGAAAAGAACTGGTCCCGGTTCGGGAAGGAACCCCTGATCGTCTTTTTCTCTGCGGAGAAGGAAAAGAGATTCTGTTTTATGCCTGGCGTGAAGACGTAGAGGGCGGCCAAAAAATTACCCGCAATTATGCCATTTGGATTGATTCGCGCACCGGAAAAAGACTGGCAAAGCTCCGTTTTGACAGCAATGGTCCCGGATTTTTTCTTCCCCTGCAGGATGGGAGAGAACTTTTGATTCCGACAGAATCAGGACTTATTCGCGTAGATCCTGCCAGGGGCAGGGTCAGACAGACCTATCGCCCTTCTGAAATTCCGGATTCAGAATCTGAATCCAGAGCAAGGCCGGCAGATGCCGACCGGCATAGTGGCGCCGGTGCTTCGGAACGGGGCGAAAAGGCCGCTGAAGCGGGCGGCGGTAATACTACTTTCCGGTGTGCAGCTTCCAGTCCGGACGAGAAACTGCTTGCAGCATGTGCAGGAGATAATTTATGGCTCTGGAGTCTGGAGGACGGAAGGCCGCTGACACATTTCCACGTCGGCAGATGCTGCTCCCTCGCCTTCCTCCGGCGGCAAACGCCCGCCTCTCTTGAATCCTCCCGCTCCGGCCCTTCCGGCTCAGTTCTTTCCGGCTCTGGCCCTTCCGGCTCAGGCATTTCAGACTCAGTTCTTCCGGGCTCAGTTCTTTCCGGTTCAGGTCTTACTGACGGGAACCGGGGGATTCAGATTCAGGACTATTATCTGCTCAGTTCCGGTCAGGATCCTGAAGTCAGGCTCTGGGAACTGCCCTCCGGGCGCTGCCTGCGCAGTTTTGCTCCCCACAGGGGAGGCGTGCGATGCCTTCGGACTGTGGGAAATGAAGCCTTTCTCTCGGCAGGAGAACTCGACGGGATTTATTACCAGCAAATCCCTCATTTTGAATACAAGGCGCTCTGGAAACTATGTAGGGCGGAAGAGACCCGGCGGCTGAGGCAGGATCAGGATCATTTCCGGGAATTGATCTACAGGGCGGCGGATCTCTGGAAAAAAGGTGATAAAAAACTGGCCCTGGAAAATCTGTATCTGGCGCGATCAATCCACGGTTATGAAAGAAACCAGGCCTACCTGCGTCTCAACGCGGCCATGGGAAAGAGCCTTCGGATTCATTCCCTGCAGAATGTCTGGAGCAGAGGGACAGACCGGGAGAATACCCGGATCGACCGTACGCTTCGGGAAGACATAAAGGATCCTTGCCGCTGCACGGACCAAAAGAGCGGCAGAGCTCTGACCGCCAGCTTTGACGGAGATGTCCTGATCCGGGGAAAGGACGGCAGCAGCCGCACGATCAGGACAGGCCGCAGGGGTGTATGCGCGGCAGCCATGTCAAGGGATGGGAAATATTCAGCCCTGGGTTTTTTTGACGGAAAACTGATTGTCCTGGAGAATAGGGACGGCCGCATATGCTGGGAGAAATCCGGAGGCCATATGGCGACCAGGCTCTGCTTTGATCCCGCCGGAGGCTTTCTGCTCTCGGGACGCGAAGACGGGACAATCCTTGTACATGATCCGGATGACGGCCGCATTCTCAAGGTCCTGACCGGCAGAAAATCTTCCGTGACCGCCCTTATTTTTTCTGAGGACGGACAGTTTCTGCGCTCAGACACAGAGGACGGAGGCGTCCGGATCTGGCAGTTTGATTACCGGTACACATGCGATTAAGACAATAGAAGACGATAAGGACTATAGAAGATTATAGAAGATTATTTGAGGCTATAGAAAACCATTTAAGGCAGCAGAAGACTATTTAAAACAAAAGAAGACCATTTTAGAAGATAAAAGAGCATCACGCAGCTTATGTGATGAAGCGCAGTGAGAGGAAAGCATGCAGGAGGAAAAACCGTGAACATCAGTCTGACTATGGAATACGTATTGCTCCGGGCGTCACAGGAGGCCTCGGCCTTCAGCGGCGGCAATATGGGACTTGAGCACATCTTCCTCGGGATCCTGAAGGTTCCGGAGGTAAAAGGGGCCGATGTCGTCAAGGACAGGTCCCGAAGAGAAGAATTCGACAAAGAGGCCGCAGAGGTGGCCGATATCGCCCGCTCCAGAAACTGGAATACAGCTTCCATGAGGCAGCAGCTGCGAAGCTATCTGTCCGGAGAGGCTGTCTCGCGCAACGCGGAGCAGGAGGTCAGTCTGGTACTGGGAAGTGCCGCCTGGCACGCCCAGCATGACAAAAAGGCTGATTTCATAACGGCAGCTGACGTGCTGTCCGCCATTCTCCGCCACCCCTCTCCCATGATCAAGGCTCTGCTGGACGGCACGGCGCCCACCGCCCCCCTGCAGACAGAGAAAGCCGGAGCGGAGGAAGATGATGCGGAGCAGGAGCAGGCGCCGCCGGAGCCCGAGGGAATCGCCTTTTTGCCCGTTCTGACCTCCCGCATCAGGTCTATGCGGTATGAGCTCCTGAGCGCTGTCTACGGACAGGACCACGCTGTCCACGCCCTGGCAGAGGGTCTGTTCAGCGCGGAGGTTCTGGCTGCCTCCGACACAGGACGCAAGGGACCCAGGGCGCTTTTTGTTTTCGCGGGACCTCCCGGCGTGGGCAAGACCTTTATGGCTGAGCGGGCTGCCACTGCCCTGCACCTGCCTTACAAAAAGCTGGATATGAGCACCTATGCCGACCACCAGGCACACCTGAACCTGATCGGCTTCGCTCCCAGCTTCAAGGACGCCAAGCCGGGCGTGCTCACCGGATTCGTGGAAAAACATCCCCGCTGCCTGCTCCTGATTGACGAGGTGGAAAAAGCCCACCGCAACACCATACAGCTGTTTCTGCAGATTCTGGACGGCGGCCGCCTGCATGATGATTTTTCGGACAAAGATGTCGATTTCCGCGACACCATGATCATTTTCACCACCAATGCGGGAAGGCAGCTCTACGAGGAGGCGCCGGCCGGAAGTCTGGCATCGCTTCCCAGGCAGAGCATTCTGAGTGCCCTCATGACCGACCTTGATCCCGCCACAAAGCAGCCTTATTTCCCCGCCCCCATCTGTTCCCGCCTGTCAACGGGCTTCCTTCTCATGTTCAATCACCTGAGCGCCTACGACAGGGAGCGGATCTGCGAGGCGGAACTGAAGCGTTTCTGCGCACTTTTTGAGAATCAGTACGGGATCAGCGTTGATTTTGACCGCCTGCTGCCCGCCGCCATTCTCTTCTCCGAGGGAGGAGGGGCGGACGCCCGCATCCTGCGGGCCCAGGCAGAACTCTTCTGCAAAAATGAGATCTACCGCCTGTGCGGCCTCTGGGGAGAGGATCATTTTGAAAAAGCCCTGGCGGAGCTGCGCAGCATCCATTTCACGATCGATCTTGAAAAAAGCCCTGAAAATGTCCGCAGGCTCTTTGTCAATCCCGAAAAGCCCGAGATCCTGTTCTGCGGCAGCCGGGAACTGGGGCAGATCCTCGCGGCAGGCCTCCCCGGCTTCCGCATTCTGTGCGCCTCCACTCCCGAGGAGGCCTTCACGCTGGCGGGTAAGAATGAGCCCCTGTTCATGCTGGCGGATATGAGCCTGACACAGGAATCAGGCGCAGAGGGGCTGCAGGGGGCAAGGGACCCGCAGGAGGCGGCGGGATTTCCGGACAAGGATATTTTCGACGATCCCTTTGCCGAGGACGGCTGGGACGACGAGGTCACGACCAGGCTGCTCACCGATTCCTCCGAGGAAAAAATGGTGACCACCTTTGACAATATCCCCTTTGCCTCCCCGGGTATCCACCGCCAGGTCTCATTCCTCAAAGAGCTGAGGGAGAGGGTTCCAGACCTGCCTGTCTATCTGCTGGAGTCAGCCCAGATGCGGATCGATGAGGAACTGATGGGAGCATTTTCCCGCATCGGTGTCCGCGGAAAGCTGCTGACACCGACCGGAGAGACGGAAGTCTTTGCCGAGCAGCTGGAAAATATAGCAGGACAGTGCTATCTGCAGAAGACGGCCTCTCTGATGGGGGCGGAGCAGCAGATTCTGTCCTTTGTCTGCGACTCTGTGATGAGCCAGGACAGCCACACTGCTATCCTCAAACTGACCGACATGGCGATCCGGCGCGCTGTCAGTGCCGAGGACACCGGCAGCATCCTGGACGATGTGGAGCGGTCCCATGTCCACTTCGACGATGTGATCGGAGCCGATGACGCCAAAGAAGAACTGAAATTTTTTGTCAGTTATCTGAAAAATCCCAAAGACTTTCTTTCCCGCGGCCTGCGGGCGCCCAAAGGAGTCCTTCTCTACGGTCCTCCCGGAACGGGCAAGACCCTGCTCGCCAGGGCCATGGCGGGCGAGTCAGAGGCGGCCTTTATCGCCACCGAGGCGACCACCTTTGTGACCAAATGGCAGGGCAGCGGGCCTGAGTCCGTCCGCAATCTTTTCAAAAAAGCCCGCAGATACGCCCCCAGCATCGTTTTCATTGATGAGATCGATGCCATCGGGCGCAAGCGGGGCGAGGGACACACCGGTCACGGGGAGGAGATGGCCCTCAATGCCCTTCTCACTGAGATGGACGGTTTCCGCGTGGATCCCAGACGCCCGGTCTTCGTGCTGGCCGCGACCAACTACAGCGTGGACGGCGATTCCGCCGGCACTCCCGGCAGCATCGATCCGGCCCTGGCCCGCCGTTTCGACCGCAAGATCCTGGTGGAACTGCCCAACCAGGATCAGAGAAAGGCTTACCTGCAGAAAATGATCGGCACAGGCAGCAGGGTCACTCAATCCATGATCGACCGCCTGGCCGCCCGGTCCGCCGGCATGAGCCTGGCAGACCTGAGCGCCGTGCTGGAACAGGCAGCCCGTCTGGCTGTCCGCAAAAACAGCCCGCTCTCTGACGAAGACCTGGACGAGGCCTATGAGCGCACCCGCCACGGAAGTGAAAAGAACTGGGGCGAGAATTATATGGAGCGCATTGCCTACCATGAGTCCGGCCACGCCCTGATCTCCTGCCTGAGCGGCAGGACTCCTTCCTATGTCACCATCATCGCCCGCGGCAGCCACGGCGGATATATGGAACATGCCGACACGGAGAACACGCCCCTCCGGACCAGAGAGGAACTCCTGGGCAGGATCCGCATTGCCCTGGGCGGCAGGGCCGCGGAGATAGCCCGATACGGAGAGAAAGAAGGCATCTCCACAGGGGCCTCCGGGGACCTGACCAGTGCCACCCGGCTTGCAGGCGCCCTTCTGATGCAGTACGGCATGGACGAGGACTTCGGCCTTGCCGCATTCAGCCCCGACGCCATGATCAAAGGACCCATGGCTCAAATGGTCCACACCCGCATCAACGCGATCCTGCAGGAACAGCTGTCACGGGCAGTACAAGAGCTCACAGCCCATCGGGCAGACCTGGACCTTCTGGCCGCAACCCTGCTCAGCAAAAACAAGATTACCGGAGAGGAGATCGATGCCTTGCTTGGAAAAAGCAGCTGACCCCTGTCTCCCCAGGCTTGCAATAGGACTGCAACAGAACCTGATGAGAGCGGTGTTTACATTTTTTAAAGGTATAACTATAATAAAATCAGGCAGTTAATTAACTATCAAATTATTCTGCAGGCAAATATTTTTTACAAGACAACAGGAGGGGAATATGCTTGTTACACTGAAAGAACTGTTGGAAATTGCAGAGGCGGAAAATAAAGCGATCGGCTCTTTTACCTGCCCTAATATGGAAATCGCCATGGGAACCATCAAGGCGGCAGAAGAGATGCAGTCACCTATCATCATTCAGATCGCCGAGGGACGTCTGAAACATACACCGCTTGACATGATCGGACCTCTGATGGTGCAGGCAGCAAAGGATGCTAAAGTGAAAATCGCTGTTCACCTGGATCACGGCCTCACCCTGGCAAAAGCTCAGGAAGCTCTGGGATATGGCTATACATCCGTCATGTTTGACGGATCTCACTATTCCCTGCAGGAAAACATTGACAAGACTAACGAGGTTGCGCGCGTGGCAAGAAAATATGGCGCTTCCGTTGAGGCAGAGCTGGGCACCATCGGCGGCAAGGAAGCTACCGAGCGCGAAGAAGTCTCCAAGTATACGGACGTCGAAGAAGCCAGAACATTCGCGGCTAATGCCGATATCGATGCCCTTGCGGTGGCAATCGGCAATGCGCACGGTCATTACAAAGGAATCCCCAAGCTGAATTTTGAGCGCCTTACTGAACTCAAAGATGCAGTGGGCCTTCCTCTGGTCCTCCACGGCGGCTCCGGAATCTCCGACGAAGACTTCCGCCATGCCATCACCCTGGGAGTCCGCAAGATCAACATCGCGACAGCCAGCATGGACGCATGCATCAACTGCGCAGGCGCCTACATGGCACAGCCCGGCGAGCACGACTACTATGGCTTCAACGAAGCAATCGTCCAGGGAGTCTATGAAAACGTCAAACACTGCATCAAGGTCTTTAACAACAAGGAGCCTTTATAAGCATAAGCACTGTTCTGTTTACCGGGAACTGTACCGGAAGCTGCACCGGGAACTGTATCGGGAACTGCACAGGGAACTGTACCGGGAACTGCACCGGGAACTGTACCAGGAAGCTGCACAGGAAACTGTACCGGGAACTGCACCTGGAGCTGTACCGGGTCCGGGGACACAGACATAGACTTTGTTTTAAAACAGAATATCCCGGGATAAAGATTTTGAAAAACAGTCCGGCAGGTTGGGAAACCGACCTGCCGGTTTTTTTAGACATAAGGCGTTTGGGGAATAGATGTTCAGAAAAAAGCGTTCAGAAAATAGTCGTTCAGAAAATAGTCGTCCAGGAAATAGACGTTCAGGGGATGGAGGCTGCCCGGGCGCCTCTGTTCAAGCGGGGTGATGTAACCTGCCTGATGCACTGCTGCGACTTAAAGAGTAAACAGGCCGTCCGGCTGGATGGGTTCGGATTGACTGCCGCCAATAGTTCTCCGTACATAATGCGAACTGTTTTTTTGTATTTTTGGCGAAATAAGGCCTGCTATTTCGCTGCTGTTTGAGTTTATTCACTTCCCGGGATGGTATACTATATGTATGGCGCATAAAATCAAAAGGCGCATGGAGGCAATAGAATAAAAAGTCAAAAGGAGAATATAGCCGAAGAGCTTTTACGAATGATGGAGCCGGAAATCCACGGCATGCCTGTTTATGGAGAAAGGCGGATCAGAGGAGGGTCCTTGTGTCATGAATGTCTTTAAAAAGAATCAAAACAGGATTTATATAGGCGTAACCATAGCCGCCATAGTCCTCGCTGCCATCCTGGCTGTGAGTTACGGTGTCAACAAAAAGACGGAAGAGGAGGAATCCACGAGGACTGTAACGTCCATAGAGGAAAAAGAAAAAAAAGATAAGGTCCTCATATCCACAAACACCGCAGTCATCAAGGACGGCCTGTCCAACATGGGCGTCCTGATCACACAGGAGTACTATTTTACACAGGTGGAGACCTATACAAAGGAAAAGAATATTTTCATAGTCATCCCCACAAAATCGGGTTTCACCTACAGCTATGACGGAAGCGTCATTGCGGGAGTGGATTTCGGAGAAATCGACGTGAAAACGGATGAAGACAGGAAAATCATCACCGTGGATCTCCCGCCTTCAGAGATACAGAGCGTCAATATTGACAGGGACACTTTCAAAATCTATTCGGAAAAAGAATCCCTGTGGAACCCCTTGAAGCTGGAAGATTACAATATCTCGCTCGCCGAGTTTGAGGAATCGGCAAAGGAGAAGGCTCTCGAGAACGGCATCCTGGAGAGATCGGACGCACAGGCACAGAAACTGGTGAGTGAGTTTATCGGCAGCCTTCCGAATGCATCCGGCTATACAGTGGTGTTTGAGAGAGATATCAAAGAGATTCTTGAGTGAGAGCTCTGAGAGATATTTGAACGAGAGATCTGAGAGAGAAATCTGAGTGAGAAGGGGGATTCTTATGAATTTGAAAAAAATAATGATCATTGCCCTGCTGATCCTGCTGGCTGTCGGATCCTTCACAGTGATAGCTCCGAAGGCAGCAGATCCGGGCAGACACAGGCATTCAATTGAGATGACAGAAGACAAGATTTCATCGGTCATGAAGCTGTCGGGAGGCGCCGCGGCCACCTCGGCTACCCTCTCCCTGCTGCCCGGCGATATATGCACTCCTTTGGCGGATCAGCTTGCTGACCTTGCAAAATATTTTCTTCTGATACTGAGCGCCTTGTATCTTGAGAAGTTTCTCATCACCCTTTCAGGTTATATATCCTTTATGATTCTGATACCGCTCGCGGCTCTTTTCCTGGGACTGGCTGTGGTGACTGAAAAGAAGGAACATTCCAGAACAGCGGTGAGGATGGCATTAATCGGAGGCATCATCTTTTGTATCGTTCCCGCGAGTGTGAAACTGTCGGATATGGTCTATAAGACCCAGGAATACAAGGTGAACGAAGCCATTGAGGATTACAATGAACTGGAAATCGAAGGGGACTCCGACACAGGATTATTCAGTGAACTGACTTCGATCACAACGGACACAATTGACAGGATCACCAATTTCATTGACAACCTGCTCGAGTCACTGGCTGTGATGATCGTGACCGCCTGCATTATCCCGTTGCTTGTCTTCGCCTTTTTGATCTGGCTTATAAAGGTGATCTTCCCTTCCAATGTCTTCGTCCTCGACAGATCCTCCATAGATGCGTTGAAGGACCTGAGGAAAAGATCATGAGGAGCTTTCTTTGTGGGACAGAAGAAAAAAGGAAGCATTGAGTGCCCTCTCTTAAAGGGAACTTCAGGGTAAACAGATTGAAAGACTAGCCAGCGCATTCTTGTGACTTCAGTCATGAGTTAGCTGGCTTTTGTTTCCCCATATAAGGGAGTGTTCGAACTGCCGTGACCGGCTGTCAATTTTTCTCTGGAAGGATCCCGGAATGAGGATGACGGATCCAC
>JBGUNJ010000083.1:0-4971 GCA_045117315.1 Lachnospiraceae bacterium
AAGGCCTTCTGAAAGACATCATCATTCCAGCCGGCGGCAAAGATCCTGATCTCTCCCCCGGGAATATAGGACTGGTCAAATTCTCCCCGTCTGGTCAGAAGGAAATCCGCTTTGATCCTTTCCCCGGCAGAGACGAAGCCTACATTGATGGTACTTCGTCCGGCGGATAACTCCCTGTCCTCTTTTTTGTCGCCGGCCTCAAAGATAAATCGCTCCGCGTTGGATGCGTCCACATACAGGCACAGGTACTGGTCCCTGTCTGCAACGAATTCCGCATGGACGGAGGGCTCCACAGTCAGGTCGTAGGGATCGTACAGGGAGTAACTGAAAACATCTCCGACTTCATTGACGTCATAGACTTCCATGTTGTTAGCCTGGATCAGATCGGGCGGCAGAGTGGTAAAAATATCCCCGTCTACTCCTGCAGCCAGATGAAGGAAATCGTTCTGTACATCAAAGGGCTGAGAGTACGATGTGTTCCAGTCCAGAATCCGGTCGGAAACCATGAAGCCCAGGGGAAGAGCCCTGTCGTTCCTGCCGATCGCTATATTTCCCTCCTGCCGGTCTGCCTTGTATTTATAGTCCAGATCCGCCCGTGGGAATCCCGTGTCCTCGTTGAGACAATAGCGGATCCTGAATATGGCATCCAGGAGGGGAGAGTTGTCGTAGTAGCGGAAGCTGTTGCTCTCAGCGGCAACCCCAAGATTCTGCAGCAGCGAGCAGATTCCGCCCGGTGCAAGAGAAGAAAACTGAGAGAAGCCGTTGAAGTGATACAGAGACCCTTCGTTGATCGTGACAAAGCGCCGGAAATCTGTGCGGAAAAAAGTTCCTCCCTCTTTTTCCTCCATATAATCCATCGCGGCAGCGGTACTGTCCATACGGGCTATATAGTTTTCCCGGTCCCCCGTGTCATACATATTCTGGTAGAAAGAAAAAAGACACTCGACGATGACCAGTACAAACAGAATAGGAAGTACGTGGCGGGAGACTGTCCTTTGATACCATTTATCTCCCGGGCTTTCCCGGTTTAAAAATACACATGTCATTATGGCCAGATAAACTCCGATCAGGAGGATGTTCAGGAGAATATCGGTCCAGGAAAGAACGTGGTCGATATCAATGACAGCAGGCGCAATGATAAGCTCATAGAAGCAGATGACCGCCACAGCGGCGGCTGCGGATATGTAGACAGCCCTGAGCGGTCCAGGCGCCGGTCTGGCAGCATCGGCAGCCTGTGGTGTCACACCGGTTTCGGTTTCGGCACTTGAGGCTGTTTCCATGACCTTATTATTAATACTTTTTCGCCTTGGAAACAGATACTCCGCCCCTCCCCGGTAAGCCATGCACAGAAGGAGAAAACTGTAGACAAAAGTGAACCGGTGCGGCAGGTTGGCGGGAAAATGGAAGCCGTGGATCATGTAATCCAGGGTGCTGAAGCAGGAGCAGAGCAGCATGATTCCCAGAAGAGAAGAGTAGAGCGCTTTTTCCAGACGGGATACAGTTCTGCTGCAGTAATAGAGCGGCAGGAGCGCCAGGGTCAGAAGGCCAGTGTAGACATTTGGCATATCCTCATTCCTGGCCAGGACCGCGTCTCTTGCTCCCAGAAAATGAGCGCTGACCAGCTGCCAGACATTGGGATACATATAAAAAGGGGGAAAGGAGCTGCTGCTCACCTCGGTCTCCCGAAGGGCCGAGGCAACCGGTGCGAGTATGATCATGGCGGTCAATGCGCACAGGACTGAGACTATGATAAAGCGGACAGCCGTCCGGACATAATAGTGAATCAGGTCAGAGCCATCGTCAGGGGCATTGATGATGGCGGTCACAGCGGCGTACAAGGTGATCAGCAGACAGACCAGGACAGCCAGATAGAAATTTACGACCATGGTCATCGTCAGACCAACGTAGTAGAGAGTAATCTTGTTTTCACGGATCAGTTTTTCGCAGCCGAGTGCTGTCAGCGGAAAAAGCGCCACTGTGTCCAGCCACATGATATTCCAGTAATAGCAGGTGACAAAGGCACAGAATCCGTAGAGAAGTCCGAAGATCAGAATAGAAAGATCATTCCTCCGAAAGTGTTCCCTCAGGTAATAGGTAAAAGAGGCACTGCTGAGGCTGATCTTGAGCATGATCAGAAAGGCGATCATCTCGGAAATCATTTTTTCCGGAAAAAGGAAAATCAGAATGTTCAGGGGAGAAGCCGCGTAATAGGCCGTCTGGGCTATAAAATCTTTGCCCATTCCGGTCTCCCAGCTGTAGACCAGGCTCTTGCCGGCAAGGATCCTGCAGCGGACCTCCTCGATATAGGGAGCATATTGATGAAACAAGTCCACCTTCAGGATCGTGCGGTCTCCAAAGGGCCATATATTCCTTCCCATACAGACAAAAAAGAAGATCGCTGCACTGATCCAGAAGGCTGAGTAAATATAGCGGCACAAATACAGATGCCGGTCGATTTTTTTCTGCATATACACTCCCGTGCCCTGCTGCTGCGGGCAGTATTCCATTTACACGGCATTATTCCTTCTGTCTTCAGCCGCGTTTAATGTCTGGTTGTTGTCTGATGAAAGCATACCACATAACCGCACAAAATGCGAAACCAAGCCTGCCACGCCGCCCTCTGCCCCGACCGGCCCGTGTCCGCCGCAAGGCGGAAAAATACATTGCACGGGCCGTGTCATAAAAGAAGCAGGTGCATGTGTCCGGTACCGACACACGCATCTGCTTCTTTTGTTTCTTTGTTTCTTCCCGGAAATTCAGAGAAAAGAACTTTAAAAGCGGCTTTCAGGACCTTGTTTCTTCAGCGTCATTTTAGGAGACACCAGGCCATTGTTCTGCACAGAATCTCCTCACTGAGGATCTATGAACTGCGGATCAACATATTCTCCGGTGGTTACTTCCCAATTATCTATATCTTTTGCGGTCTCTGATGTGACAAACCTGGATGCGGATTCAGATGTAGCGCATGAAGATGCAGAATCTGTTGTGGCAGCCTGCATGGCGGAATCTGCTGTGGCGCCCTGTCCGCTGTACTCATAGTAAGAGCTGTCGACTTCTCCGCTGAGTTCAATTTCTTCGGGAGGGGCTGCTCCTGAGAGATCATCCTGGCCGACTATAGTCTCCACTTCTTTGGGACCGCTGCAGCCTGATGCGGCAAAGCTCAGTCCTGCCATTCCGGCACAGAGCGCCGCGACGGTCACGCTTTTTTTAAGAGAAGCCCGAAGGGCCAGCTGGCGCTCCAGATACTTCAGCTCGCTCTCGCATCTGGGGCATGTCCCTTTGCACTCTCCCTGAAACGAACATTCCCTTGTGACATAGGGGATATCATTTTCATCCGCGATCTTCTGACGGATTTCTTTTAAAATCCTGCATTTTTGCTTGCCAAGCATTTCTGTATCCTCCATTTATATCATTTGTCGGGCAATTCACCTTGATCTATCCGGCTTTTTCTTTATTAATCCGGCATTTTTCCTTAATCTGTCCGGCTTTTTCTTTATTAATCCGGCATTTTTCCTTGATCTGTCCGGCTTTTTCTTTATTAATCCGGCATTTTTCCTTGATCTGTCCGGCATTTATATTTATCTGTCGAACTGTTCCTCTCAATATTGTGTATTTCATCTTACATATAAGGTCGCAGAACCAAATGAAATGTTACTGAAAATGTCATAAATCCATCACTTCTCCCGGCATCCGAAATATCACAAAACCACCTCTTCTTAAAGCATCCGGAAATGTCATAAAACCATCTCTTCTCCCGGCATCCGAAAATATCAGAAGATTTGCGGAGAATCATCATTCCCGCTGTTTTTGCGGATCACATACTCAAACAGGTCGAGCTTTTCAAATCCCATATCCTGCAGAATGCGGGCATTTTTATCCCGGTCGGAGACCGTGTTGAAACCGGGAATAAGGGGAACACGCACTATAATTCTCTGCGGGCCGACAAGATCCAGAAGAAGGCCGAGATTGTCAGTCATAAGGGATACGTCTCCTCCTGTATAGGCGAAATAGCGGTCAGGATCAAGTTCTTTGCAGTCTACGATGAATTCGTCTGCGGCTGCCGCGGCAATCCTCACATTTTCCTTTGGTACAGCCAGACTGGTCTCCGTGCGGATTTTCCATTCAGAAGGACACAGGTCCCGGAAGCTTCTGATAAAGGCTGCATGGAGCAGTGACTCCCCGCCTCCAAAAGTGACTCCGCCTCCTGTCGCGCGAAAATACAGGTCATCAATCTCCACACGTTCCAACAGACCCTCAGGACTGACCATACTGCCGGGCTTTTTCCTGAGTATTTCCTGATTAATGCAAAACCTGCATCGCAAAGGACAGCCTGCTCCGGCGACCAGTGTAGTAACACCGTTTCCGTCTATCCCTATCCGATGGCGCGCAATTCCCAGAAGGGGATAAAGCGGCGTGTCGGTTAACGACGAGTGAGACATTTATCATCCTCCTTCAGAGTTTCTTCCGGCTATATTCCGAGTGCTCTCAGCACTTTCCCGCATTGCCCCGGGCACTTGAACCCGGGCATCCGGAATCTGTCGGGCATAGTCTTATGATACCCTGTTTTTTGTATTTTTCATATATTTGTGCAGATATTTGTGTTTGTTTTACTACGCTTATGAACCCGGGACGATATCCGCACTTCAGCCGCATGTCCCATACACATCGGATTGTACCACTTGTCCACTTACAGCCTCTTATCTTTTTTTAAGAAAATTATTTTATTCCTTGTCTTCATGATCTCGTTTACAAGCATGAATAAACAGGTCTTCACTGTAAAAATACCTGCGCGGTCTCTCCTGAAAAGAGAGTCCCCCGGTATTTTTTTGCTGTTTTTCTGCTGTGAAGCCTCACACGACTTAAGTCGCGTGCTTCCTACTGCCTGCCTTGCGGCTGGTTCCCCTTTCGGGGTTCGGACTGCCTCTCCACCATACAGCCTGAGTTCAGCGGTCACACTGCCGCAGCAGTGAG
>JBGUNJ010000084.1:0-9967 GCA_045117315.1 Lachnospiraceae bacterium
CGTTTGGCGGCGCGTAAGCGCATTGGAATCGCCAAACGCGTCGTTACATGTCCACGCCTTCGATAGGGCGTGGACAGTAACGAAAATTCTATTAAACTACAGATCCGCCTGAAATACGAGGCATTTTGTGCGTTCTCCGGTGCAAAGTTCCGGCGCAAAACCCCGGCTATTGGGGGCGGATGTCTTGCAATCATTGCCTCTCAATGGTATTCTGAGCGGGAACCCCCAAAGGACGATGGAAAACCCATAGTCTGGTTTTTACAATAATAGATATAGAGAGCAGAAAGGAAGACACAACGTGATTTACAAAAACATTCTGGAGGCAGTCGGTAACACACCTATGGTCGAGCTGCAGCGTATGCCCGAGCCTGGAAGCGCCCGTGTTCTGGTCAAAGTGGAAGGCCTTAATGTCGGCGGGTCGATCAAGACCAGAACAGCTCTCAATATGATCGAGCAGGCGGAAAAGGACGGTATTATCGGACCCGACACGATTATTGTGGAGCCCACAAGCGGAAACCAGGGAATCGGACTGGCTCTGGTCGGAGCGGTCAAGGGATACAGGACGATCATCATCATGCCGGATTCGGTCAGCGAGGAAAGGGCCAAGCTGGTTCGTCACTACGGCGCGGAAGTCCGTCTGATCCACGACGCGGGCGACATCGGCGCCTGTATCGACGAATGCCTGCAGACAGCACTCCGGATGCAGAAGAAGAACCCCAAGGTCTTTGTGCCCCAGCAGTTCTCCAATCCCAATAATACCCTTGCGCAGAAAAATTATACCGCCCTGGAGATCCTGGAGCAGGTGGGCGGACCGATCGATGGTTTCTGCAGCGGCATCGGGACCGGCGGCACCCTGACCGGAATCGGTGAAGTCCTCAAGGAACACAACCCGCAGATCGAGATCTGGGCGGTCGAGCCCGAAAACGCCGCGATCCTGGCGGGAGGCACGATCGGGACACATATTCAGATGGGAATCGGCGACGGCATTATCCCTGATATCCTCAACCGGGAGATCTATGATGATATCTGTGTCACGACGGATGCCGAGGCCATCGAGACATCCAAGAGACTGGCCCGTGAGGAAGGCCTCATGGTCGGCATCTCTTCGGGAACCAACGTGACGGCAGCCCTGAAGCTGGCGAAAAAACTGGGCGAGGGCAAGACAGTCGTAACAGTGCTGCCCGACACAGCCGAGAGATATTTTTCCACTCCTCTTTTCGGAGAATGATCGGGGAACAACAGATAAAGGCCCGGCGCACCGCGGCAGGGAGGTAAATGATGGAAGACAGGAGCCGCAGACGGCAGTTCCGCAAGATTGTTGTCACAGGAGGACCCTGTGCCGGCAAGACGACCGGACTGACCTGGATCCAGAATTCATTTGAAAAAATGGGCTACACAGTCCTGTTTCTGCAGGAACCTGCCACGGAAATGATGACGGCGGGAGTCACGCCGGCGCGCTGTTCCTCCCCTATGGCTTACCAGGAGTTTCAGATGGAACTCCAGTATGAAAAAGAAAGGCTTTTTGAGCGGGCGGCGCTGGATATCGCTTACGCGCATCCGGATGCGGACGCGGGGGAGAAAGGCACAGAGGTACAGGGGAAGATGCCTCCTGTCCCCAGAAAGGTGCTGGTCGTCTGTGACCGCGGCTTTTTTGACAACCTGGCCTACATGAGTTATGAGGAGTTCAGGCAGGTGCTCGAAAAGCTGAATGTCACGGAGGAGAAGCTCCTGGCGGGATATGACGGGGTCTTCCATCTGGAGACAACGGCAAAAAACGCGACTGTATTTTATGGAAATGCCAACAACGCGGTCCGCGGCGAGACGCCCGAAGAGGCGGCCAGGCTGGACGACCGCCTGATCGAGGCCTGGTCAAGGCATCCGCACTTTAGGGTGATCGAAAATTTCAGCGGTTTCGAGGACAAGATGAGGCTGCTGGTCGCGGAGATCGCCGCCTGTCTGGGAGAGCCGGTCCCGCCCGAGATACGGCGCAGGTATCTGATCGACTATCCTGATACGGATATGCTGGAAGGCCTTGAGGACTGCCACCGGATCGAGATCGAGCAGGCATATCTGCGGTCCGCGGAGAATGTGGAGATCCGCATCCGGAGCCAGAAGAGCGGAGCGGACAGCATGTTCTATGAGACCAGGTATCTTCTGTCCGAAGGAAAGAGACGCCTTGATTCGGAGCTGAGGCTGTCAGCTCACAATTATCATAAAATGCTGACGCATGCGGATCCGGACAGGGGAAGGCTGAAAAAAACCCGCTACCGCCTGAACTGGAGAGGAACCAATTTTGACATAGATCTGTATGAGATGTGGGGGGATCAGGCTCTGCTGGAGGTCTCTCTGCGGGATGAGGACCAGCAGATCGACTTTCCTCCATTTTTAAGTATCAGGAAAGAAGTGACCGGCGACGAGCGGTATGAGATTTCTCATCTGGCAAAGTACTATGCATCGCTGAACGCGTCGCTGCAGCCAGACCCGGGCAAGGGCGGGGCGAAAAATCTTTAAAGCAATAAACGGAAAAAGGTAAGAGAAGGTAAGGGAAGGTACGAGGAGGTCCCCACAATGGCGAAAGTATGTCTGCGAAAAAAATGGAACAGGCGGATAGGAGCCTTTGTTCTGCCTCTGGCGCTGGCGGCCGCGCTTCTGGTATCCGGATGCGGGGCAAAGACAGATAATAACGGCGGCGGTACGGAAGCGGTCAGCGGGACAGGCGGTCAGGAGAATGGATCCGGAGAGGAAGGAAAAGACTCTGCCGGTGCTGACGGCGTGACTGCCGCGGCAGCTGATGCCGCTGAGGAAAAGAAGGACGTGGATGCTTCTGCGGGGCAGAAGGATGCCGGGACAGCCGCGAAAACGAAAGATTCTGACGCCGCCGCGAAAACGAAAGATGCCGGGACGGCAGCGGCAAACGGAACCGGCGCGGCAGCTGATGCTGCAGGACAGAAGAAGGATGCCGGGACAGCCGCAAAAAAGAAGGACACTGACGCCGCCGCGAAAAAGAAAGATGCAGAGACGGCTGCAGGAAGCGGGACCGGCGCGGCAGCTGATGCCGCAGCAAAGAAGGGAGCAAAGACCGGAGCCGGTGACACAGCAGGAAAAGCGGCTGACGCTGCTGCAGCAGGGACCGGCGCTGAGACTGCCGCAGCCGGCAGCACGGAAAAGAAAGCCGGAAACAAGGGCGCCCTCACCGAAAAGGCAGGGGGAGGAAGCGTTGATGAGAGCAGCGGGTCCGGTAATTCTGAAGAAGACAAATATGCCGGCTTCAGCGATTTTACCAGTTCCAAAATGGGCTTTTCCTTCAAATACGACCCGGCCAATAAAGCGAAAGACACAGAGACCGGTGCCTGTGAAATGGTGATCGGCAAAGAGAAGAATCTGACGGGCTTATTCGTCAGCAGCCTCTCAGCGGAGGGCATGAAGGAGCCGGCGGAGATCCTCAAAGAGGAGGCCGGAGACGTCAATCAGAAATATAAGAATGCCATGGTGTCCGGAATTGAAAAGAGCAGATTCACAGTGGACGACCATGACCTGACCGGACAGACCTGGGCCTACAGCCTGCCTTCCGGAGGAACTGTCGAGTGCGCCTCCTACATCGAAGTCAGAGAAGGCCACTACATCTTCTTTAAGACAGAGGCCATGAGGGGAGATACGGCTCCCGCCGATGAAGCCCTGAAGCTGGCTATCCGCACTCTGAAGATTGTCAGAGGAAAGGGGGAGGCCGCCGGTTCAGATGCCGCATCGACTGCGGATGCAGCCGGATCCTCCACTTCCAAAAAGTCAAAGGACTCGAAGGATTCGAAAGAATCTAAGGATTCAAAAGATTCAAAGGACTCGAAAGATTCTAAGAAAGACAGCGCTAAGACAGTCGGCATCTCCGACCTGACAGGCGGCGGCACAGACGAGAAGGAAGGAAAAACAGAGGAGTTCGGAGGAGCATATTCCTTCGACATCGACGAAAAGTGGCTGGTAGTTCCTAAAGACACTTCGACAACGGTCTACACCAGAGGCTCCATGCAGGGCGCCTATTTTGTGGTGGACAAGATCGAACTGGAAGAGAAGCCTTCCAACTACCTTTCCAACAGGGCCGAAGAAATCAAGGCAAACCTGGGTTCAAGACTTCTCGAAGAACCCTCGGTCAGGACTGTGGAACTGGGCGAGAGGAAGCTGACAGGAATAGAGTACGAATACGCGTCGGCGGACGGGGCCAGAAATCTCTATCAGGCGGAGTACATCGAGACAACCGCGCTGGGGACTTATTCCTGGGAGCTGGCCTGCAACCAGGGGGACAATGAGTCTGTCGCGGCCATGTTGAGCGCGATGGAATCCTTTATGCCCAACGCCAGCGCAAACTGATGCAGTACACTCCTCTTGACGGGGCTCGCCAGCGAGTCCTGCGCGGGGAAGAATCGATGCAGAATATATAAGCTGTAGAATATATAAGAAGCAGAATAAAACAGAACAAAAACAAGAAAGCCTCCCGGGCGGCGGGGAAACCACAGTTGTTTCCCCAGGATGCCGGGAGGCTTTTTACAGAGTTTTTACCCGGCCGCATGCCTGCGCAGCATATAAAGGGGTACCGGGAGATCTTTTCTTTTTATATACGATATGGCAGTCAGCAGGCCTGCCGCCAGGAGCAGGGTTCCTGCATAGATCAGGAAGCACTGTGCCCACTGGGAGGATTTTGCGAAGACACAGGGAACCAACATACGCATGATGGTCTGTGTCACATACATGGGAAGACTGACCGCCCCCAGCCATGTGAAGAAAGGGCTGCGGAAGAGATCCGCCCTGCTGATCAGTCCCTCTCCGCTGAAAGTGATCACGACAAGGAGGAAGAGCAGGTAGAAGACGGGGAGTCCGTATCTGCTGTCTGCTGCGCTGCACATATACATGAGCGACAGCGCCAGGCTTGCCAGTGCCGTGAAAGTGAGTGCCGAGCGGGCAGGAAGGGAATGCACACGTCCCCGGATAAAACGGCTCAGCTCGAAAGCGGTGGTACCCATGGATATTTCAGCGAAGGCGCGGATATTGGTCTTGTAGGTAAAAAAGAACCAGTCATCGATATCCCCCAGTGATCCCGTGAGAGATATGATCGACCACAGAAGAACTGCACACAAAACCGGGGAGACCACCCTTGTATAGGACTTGTAATATTTTCTGCAGAGGGGATAGACAAAGGGAAGCGCGATGAACAGGGAGCTGAGGTACCATGTGCATCCGATAAAAGGCTTGCCCAGCCCCAGCCGCTGCAGGAAAAAGAGGGAGGGGAGCCTTTTCAGGAAATAGGCCAGGCCCAGATTCTTCCCGGCGATCAGGCGCGCGGCAGGCGTCAGCGCGCAGGCAGTCAGATAGCAGGGTAAGACAGCTTTTGCCTTGTGAATGATGAACTGCATGGTTTCCTGCCAAAGGCCGACGGATGTTTCGGGATGAACTCTGTCCTCCTGTATTTTTTTATGGACCGACCCGGCCAGCAGGAATCCGGTCACCAGGAAAAAGAATTCGACCCCCAGGTTCCCGTGCATAAAAAAGGTGACCGGGACGCCGCGGATGACCGCGATGACTTTGCCCTGGTCCCACAGGTCCAGATTGATATGAAAAAAGATAATGATCGCGGTGAACAGAAAGCGGAGCAGCTCGATACTGTTGTTCCTCTTTCCCTTAGTACTTCTATCCGCCGGATCTTCGCTCAGGGTGTCTTTCGTCCTTTCCATGATATTTTCCTTCAAGGTGTCTTCCGTCCTTTCTTTATCTAAACTAAAAATATCCATAAGTGTTTGGCACATGTGTATTTTGAATTTTCCGCAGATATTTCGCGAAGGCTGTTTTTTATCTTCTCTGCAGATATTTCACGAAGGTTGTGTTTTCTCTTTTCTGCAGATATTTCGCGAAGGCTGTCTTTTCTCTTTTCTGTAGATTCCTCGTGAATACTGTTTTCGTTTTTCTTCTCTACAGGTCTACAGGTCTTTCGCGATTCGTGCAAGATGTGTTCTGTTTTTAATACAGGTTCTTTACTTAATATATCTTTCGTTCTTGTTTTGTGCCCATGGCGACAGGTACGATCAGAAAACCACTGGAAAGATGACAGATAACCGCTGAAAAAGTGTTTAAGACTCTCCTGTGATTCCGGCTGTGAGGCGGCTGATCATCCAGCGATAGGCCAGGAGAGTGAAGAGGCCGGCGGTGATCCAGGCGGCGGCGTCGCACCCGGCTGACAGCTTATAGCTGTGAAAGTACATGCCGGCCAGGGCGCAAAGTACTCTCGATACCATTTCCACAATGCCCCCCATGAGAGGAAGGAAAGAGTAGCTGCAGCCCTGCATGGCGTTGCGGAAGATGAAAATAAAGCTCAGGGGAATGAAACAGACCGCGCTCTCCACGGTGTAAGTCATTGCCCAGGGCATAAGGGCTTCCAGGTCGGCGCCGGAGGAGAAAAACAGGCCCATGACCGGGCGGAGAAAGAGAATGACCGCAGCCCCTGCGGCGATGGAATAGACAATCTCCAGCCGCACGGCAGTGCGGACACCCTCCTGAATCCTGCCGAAGTTTTTGCTGCCGAAGTTCTGTCCGCAGAAGGCGGCCATGGTCTGCCCCATGGCGATCATACCCTGTGTGAGAACGTTCTGGACCCTCCAGGCAGCTGTAAATGCCGCGACGGCCGTGGAGCCGAAGAGATTGATCGCTGCCTGCATCACGATCGTCCCGGCAGCGGTGACGGAAAACTGGAGTGCCATCGGCACTCCCATATGAATCTGGTGCTTCGCTGCTTCTCTGTGGAATCTCCACTGTCCGGAGGAAGGCACCAGGACGCGCACAAAGAACAGAATGTAGAGCAGACAGAGCAGGGCCGAGACGCCCTGGGCGG
Source organism: Lachnospiraceae bacterium (assembly GCA_045117315.1). Lineage (GTDB taxonomy): Bacteria > Bacillota > Clostridia > Lachnospirales > Lachnospiraceae > CAG-791. The sequence continues at coordinate 6,869 of JBGUNJ010000084.1, forward strand.
CGACTGTTGCCAGAGCCGCGCCTTCCACTCCTGTTCCGAGGCGGACAATAAAAAAGAAGTCCAGAAAAATATTCAGGCAGGAGGACAGGACCAGAAAGAAGAGAGGGGCCCGGCTGTTCCCGACAGAACGCAGAAATGCCGAAAAGAGGTTGTAAAACATGGAGGCCGTCAGTCCTTTGCACAGGATCATCATGTATTTCAGGGAATCCGCGAGAATATCCGGGGGAGTCTTCATGAGCCGCAGAAGACCGGGGATTATCAGAAGACCGGCGGCAGTCAGGACAGCGGAAAAGAGGATCGTGAGCAGCACACCGCTGGCGACACTGATCCCGACGCCTTCTTTGTCGCCGGCTCCGAACCGCTGCGCCGTGAGAACGGCGAAACCGGAAGCAAGTCCCATGGCAAAACCCAGCAGCAAAAAAGAGACCGTGCTGGTCGCGCCGACAGCCGCCAGAGCGGAGGCGCCCAGACACCGGCCTACGATCACCGTGTCAGCCATAGTGTAAAACTGCTGGAAGATATTCCCGAAAAACAGCGGCATGGTAAACCGGAGAATAACGGGGAGAATACTTCCTTTCGTCATGTCTTGCTGCATAATAATGTCCTCATTCCCTTACTGCGGCAGGGCGCAGACATCCCGGACCCCTGCGGGTCCGGGATGCCTGGAATCAGATTATTCGTCCCGGCCGTCTGCCGGGCGGAAGGCCACAGCAGTGGGTTATTCGTCCCGGCCGTCTGCCGGGCGGAAGGCACAGCAGTGGGTTATTCGTCCCAGCCGTCTGTCAGGCGGATAGTCACTGCGATCGACCTGACGAATTCTCCCTCTTTCAGGACCAGGTCATTGGGATGTGTGACGGGAGGGAGTTCAAAAGTATCCTCAAGCTCAACCTGGATCCATGTCCTTGCCTCTTCAATGGCGCTGTTAAGTACTTCATCCAGGGTATCACCCTCGGCAAAACACTGTTCGAGGTCCGGAAAATAACCGTGATACCTGCCGTCTTCTTTTTTGCAGAATACTGCCGGATAAATAAATTGCATATCAATGTCCTCTCTATAAAATAATGGATTACTGCTCCTGAAAAAAATAGATTACCATTCCTGGGAAAATGGATTGCCGCTCCTGAAACACATGGGCCGCCACGCTGTAATACATGGATTGCCCTTCCTGATGGAAGGGGCACTCTCTGATTACTCATTATATCCTTTTTATAATTGAGAGTGCAACATCTCAGGCAAGGATACCGGCTGTCGGGATAATTTCTCTGATTATTTCTTCAGAGATTCTTCAGAGATTCTTCCCTGTTCAGACAGTGTTTTTTTGTTCTACGATGGGGTATAATAAAGAGTCAGGTTATGTAAGTGCCGGCCGCCCCTGATACAGACGGAGCGGACGGCGCCGGAATCTGTGCCGGAAGGCAGGTGGTATATTATGGATAGCAAAGATATTATCGGTGTCGGAAGCGACATTATGAATGCTGTGGACGATGCGGTCAACAGGGGTGATTTTTCGGGTCTGAACGAGACGCTCCGCAATGTGACCGGAGCCGCGGCGGGTACAGCGGCTGACGCGCTCCATGGGCTGCAGGAACATCTGCAGGGAGGAGACGGAAACGGGGGACCGTCCGGCGGCGGACAGGGATATCCGGCGGGAGGACCGCAGCAGGAGAGAACATACGGACATGCTGGCAGATCCTCCGGGAATTTGACAGAAGAGTATATGAACAGGGCGCCCGGAGCCCGGCATCACACGAGATATACCAGCAGAATCTCGCCTTTTCTCCAGAGGAAGGTGAGCAAGTCGGGCGGGATCGGAAAGATCATAGGAGGCGTCACCAGCCTGGTATTCGCAGGGATAGCTTTCCTCGAAACGGTCGCGTCGGGCTTCCTGGGGCTGTTCTCTCCCGTAGGAAGCGAAGTCTTTTCGGCCTGGAGCATTGTCTCGCTGATCTTCTGCGTGGGATTGGGAATCCTGGGAGGGATTCTGGTCAAAAAGGGACAGGAACGCAGGCAGCTGATACGGGAATATTATGAGTATGGTAAAGTCGCGGGGACCAGCGAGTACATTGAGATCAGTAAGCTGGCCCGCGCTGTGGGCGAGAGCCGTGAGACCGTTCTGAACAACCTCGAGAAGATGATGAGCGAGGAAATGCTGCCCGCCGCCTGGTTTGACAGACAAAAGACGACTCTCATGCTGTCGGAGGATATCTACAATGAGTACCTGAGACTGGAGAGGGAGCGCCTGGAGCACGAGGCCGAGGAGGCAAAAGCCAGGATGGCGGCACAGGGGGCAGGATCTGCCCCTGCGGCAGCCGCGCAGGCGGTTGACGATGACCTGAAGCTTAGGCCGGAAGATGAAAAGCTCCCTTCACAGGCTAAGGCGATCGTTGAGGAAGGACTCCTTTATATCGGAAAAATCCGCAATTTTAATATGAATATCGGAGACGAGGAGATCTCCTCCCAGCTGGCTCACCTTGAGGTCACGATGAGGCGCATTATAGATCAGGTCCGCAAGGATCCGTCCAGCGCATCCAACCTCAGAAGGCTGATGGTCTATTACCTTCCAACGACGATGAAACTGCTGGAGGCTTACGGAGAGCTGGACCGTCAGCCGGTGGAGGGAGAAAATATCATCTCCACCAAGCAGGAGATCAGAGATGCGCTCGGCACGATCAACGACGCGTTCGAGAGGCTGCTTGACAGCATGTTCCAGGATATGGCCTGGGATATTTCCTCTGACATTTCCGTCATGAAGACCATGATGGAACAGGACGGTCTGACCGGCGAAGGGATAAGACAGACTGCCGGAGCAAGGCCGGACAGCATTGATCAGCAGCCCACTGCCGGCACGACTGCACAGCCACAGCCGCAGGAAGCCGGTTACATGGACGGGTATACGGAAGGGTATACAGAAGGCTACTCCGAAGAATCGGGAGCCGCGCAGGCGGCTGCGCCGCCGGAAGAAGACACGGCAGCAGCTCCTTCGGACGGAATCCATCTCACTTTTGGAGAATGATGACGCCGTAAGCCGCAACGGGACCAACAGGTAAATATACATATAGATTTAGTGAATTATGACTATGGAGGGAAAAATGGCAGACG
>JBGUNJ010000085.1:0-13163 GCA_045117315.1 Lachnospiraceae bacterium
CGAAAGCCGCTGCTGCATGGGTAAAAAAGCGTTTAATTTTTGTTGGGATTATTTTTATCTATTTTCAGGTGGGCCTGAACAGTAACACCGAAATCAAGCGAAAGCCTGTCCATGTTGACGCTATATTGACAGATGAAAAAAGACGACTGTATAATGACGAAAGAGGAGCACTGCGACAAGCGGTTGACCTCAGCATAGAACAGTTATTGGTTATTTACCTGAACAACCGTCACTTGGCAGAGTGGCGGTTGTTGCTTTTTACGCGAATTGTGAGGGTAATACCAAACACATGAAAAGTCAGCGTAATAGGCATGCACATCACCTCCTTTCGGCCGGCCATAGCCATTCGTGGGATCATCACCCGCGGAGACGGTAAAAGAGTTCAGGTTGATTTCAATCTTGACTCAAAAATCATTTATGCCATAATAAATGTGAGATTTTAGACATATGATATAGAAAAAACAGCCCTCGGATTTGCGGCTTTTTAAAAATAATATATAAAATTAAGTAGAAAAGTGCTGTTTGGAAGCTGACTGGGGGTTGTGCATAAACAGCCGAGTAATTGTACATAATTGACAGAAACGACTGAATGCAAAAAGAAAAAGCGATTTATATTGGTCTATTGACGGAATCTTTGACGCCGGATATGTTTTAATGAGAGTGGTATATTACCAAAACTATCAAACGAGCATATTAGCACGGCGGATTTTTTGGTGTTCGGAGGAAAAGGGAGCCGCAGCATGTCCCCGGATCCTGTGGGACTCAGGCTTGCGGAGGCAGTATTTCCGCATCTTCTTTGACTCTGGACGACGGAGGATTATCCCCGCGCGGTAACTGAAACCGTGCAGACGAATAAATGATTTCCGGAAAAAGAACCCCTTTGGGATCTTCACCGGTTTTCGGCTTTCATAAAATATATACAGGACAAAGATGAGAAGAAAGATAAGCAATGCCATACTGGTCCTGATCCTCCTGATTGGTCTCGGTCTTCTGGCTTATCCCACGTTCAGTGACTGGTGGAACTCTTTCCATCAGACAAGAGCAATCGCGGGATATACATCCGCGGTCGCCAACATGGACAAGGAAGATTTCGACCGAATGTGGGCAGAGGCGGAGAACTTTAATGAGCAACTGAGAAATATTTCAGGCCGCTTCCAGCTCACCGATGAGGAGATTAAATACTACAAGAGTATTCTGGACGTCACGGGAACAGGCATTATGGGATATATCGATATCCCGAGCATTAAAGTATCGCTTCCTATTTATCATGGAACCGATGAATCAGTATTGCAGATCGCGATCGGGCATATCATAGGAACGTCATTCCCGATCGGCGGCGAGGGAACGCACTGCGCTGTATCAGGACACCGCGGACTGCCGTCCGCCAAGCTGTTCACAGATATAGATAAGCTGCAGGCCGGCGACAAATTCCTGCTTCAGATCCTCGACCGCACACTGACCTACGAGGTGGATCAGATCCGGATCGTCCTTCCGCAGGAACTGCAGGATCTTGAGATCGATCCCTACATGGACTACTGCACGCTGATCACCTGCACACCCTACGGTGTCAATACCCACCGTCTCCTGGTGCGCGGCCACCGCGTGGACAACGACAAGACGGATGAGACGCGTGTCACTGCAGACGCCATGAGATTCGAGCCTGTAATCGTGGCGCCTCTGGTGGCGGCCCCGATTCTGTTCATCCTGCTGATCTTCATGCTCATCTCCACCAGCAGGTGGAACAGGGAGCGCAAGAGACGCCGCCCCAAGGACGAGCTGCATAAGGCAATCGGCGAGATCGCGGCGGAACCCGACCAGACAGATGCTTTACTGTCCGACCTCGACAAAAAAGGCAGAAAGAAAACCAGAAAGAAAAAGGATAAGACCGGAGACGACTCCTGAAGATAATCCGGAAGATAAAAAACAGTGACTGATCAACAGATTCATCAGGGACAACTTTCTGGGAAAGCAGCATAAATAACATCACAAGAACAAAAGGCAGTTTTCAACTACCGAGTTTAGAAGCAAGATCTGGAACATCGGCAAATACAGAGGAGGAATGAAATCCATGAAAGACGAAAGAAACGTCCGGCATCACCGGGCGGAGGGCGCAAGGTGGCGCCCTGCGGCATTATTACTGGCAGCGGCGCTCATTGCCGTGTCCATGCCATTTTTCGGAAAATCTGTTTTTGCGGCTGATCCGGAACCGGTAGATGTATACCAGGACTGCTCCCTGACTGTTAAAAGCAGCGGGGTCAGCAGTGAGGATGAGGGAAACGTGGTCGTCGATCTCTACAGGGTGGCCTACCTTATTCCTGATGATCAGTATGATACATATCACTGGGCACCTACTGATGCATTGTCTGATGTCTCTCTGCCGGAGAACACTTACAGCGAAGACTGGGAAGGTTGGAAGGGAGTGACGGAAGTTCTGGTTGACAAGATTCTTGGAGAGGCTCCTGAAGGCCAGACGCAGTGGACTCCCTCGGAAGCCGGAGGCCGGGCTGATTCTTTCACGGAGTATAAGCCTGGAAATCCAGTGGATACGACCAGCTATAAGATCACTGGAGTGGAGCTGGGGGAGAAAAAAAGCATTCCCAGCGGCTTTTATGTGATCATTGCCCGCGGAAGGAATGTCGACAAATATGTCTGCGCACATGAATTCGATGGCAGCGATTCGGATAAGTATATGACAAAAACGGTCACACTGGCCACATCCGAAAAATACACGTATCAGTTCGCAGCTGAGATGGTTGCTGTACCGACAAAAGATAAAGAGGACGGTGAGGCCAATACAGCCAATCGCGGAGAGTGGATTTATGATTCCGCTGTAGTCCTGAAACCCGAGATTCGCGGACGCGGCGGGTCTTTGGTGATCATCAAGGATCTCGAATTATATGAGTACCGCAAAAAAGAGGTCGGTGACAATCCCCGTGATATCAAGGATAACGCAACATTCGTCTTCGAAGTGACGGCATATGAGAGTGAGGCCAGCTACAAAGAACTGGGAGATGCTGCCCGGATCTACCATAACCATATAACGATCAACTACAACGACGAGAGCGGCACCAAGAACGCGATTGTCGAAGACCTTCCGGTCGGCGCCTATGTGATAGTCAAAGAGGTTTATTCCGGAAGAAGCTATACGGAAACAGTGCAAGCGAGGGACGCGGTGATTCAGCCCGACGACGTGGCTTATGTTGAATTTGAGAACAAATACGACAAAACTCAGGGCGGCGGCGGATCCTTCGTCAACAACTTCAAGTTTTCAAACGAGACCGGGTGGGAAGGAAATCGTGTAGACGATAACAGCACCGGGTCTACAGTAGTAAAACCTTTTAATAAGGACTGAGTGACAGGAGGGCAGTGACATATGAATGATCATATGATGAATGAGAAAAAGTGGAACGCCCTCCGCACAGCGCTTCTCACAGCAGTGGCTGTGATGCTGGTGCTGAGTGCTGTGATGGGGTCTGCATGGGCATACTTCACCACCTATGCCAGAGCAAAGGGCGGATATCCGATCGTACTTGGACATGAAGAACATGATGACGAGAAATTCAAGAATTGGGAGAAGACATTAAGCATCACGGTTTCGAAAGATTCCAGACCGGTCTATCTGCGCGCGCGGGCATTCGGGTCCGATGAGTATCCGCTGTTATTAAGTGATGCGGAAATCCCTGATGCAGCCACTGACAACGAACAGCTTCCTCATGAAAACTGGAAGCTTGGAGCAGACGGAGAATGGTGGTACTACACGAAACTTATAAATCCTGCCGATGCTGATGCAGATGAAAGCAATGAAGATGGAACCGCTACGGCGAAACCGCTTTATGTCAAGATCAAAGACGTGCCTGCTGATCAGACAGAAGGCGCTATGGACGGCGATGAATTTAACGTGATCATCGTCTATGAGTCAACTGAAGTGCAGTATGATAAAGACGGAAATGAGCTTACCTGGGATCAGGTTGACTGGACGAAGAAGGTCCAGACCCAGAGAGTTCAGCAGAATGGTAATTGAGGGGGTGAGTGAAGATGAAAAAATTCAAGAAATGGCTCGCCTCTCCTAAAGCCACAATTATACTTTTTGTACTGTCAGCTGCGCTGCTTCTTTTTACAACAGTCGGCGCGGTACTTGCAGCTCTGCGATACAGGTCAGCCACATATGGCGCTCGTATAGAGCAGTGCTGTATAGGCGTATCTCTTCTTGAGCAGAGCCAGGGCGATGCTGCACCTACACCGGTAGCATCCCGTGATCATGCTCATCGGAATGACAAAAAGAATCCGGGTGATAAGTGGAATGGCAATGAAGAAGGATTTCTTTTTGGCTGCGGTGAAGGTGGGGATACAAAAAGATTTCTGGGCACAGATGCAGCAATTATTCCCGGAAAAATTTATAAGGAGGCAATCAGTGCCAGAAACTCGGGCCATATCGATGAATATGTCCGTATGACGATTCGCAGGTATTGGACAAACCCCAAGGGTGAAAAGGTATTTGGCACTAATCAGAAGGGAACATCGACACAGGGCCTTTCTCCGGCTCTGATTGATCTGCATCTGATCAATGAAGATGTTTGGATTCTTGATAAGAAGGCCAGTACTGAAGAGCGAATGGTTTTCTATTACAAAGATCTCTTAAAGGTCGATGCAGATACGAAACCACTTTGCGATACGATCAGAATTGACCCGTCGATTGCGGAAAAGGCAACCCAGAAGAAGACCACAGACGAAAATGGTGTCACGAGAATTCAGACAACCTATGATTATGACGGTTGGCAGTTCTGCCTTGAAGCTCAGGTCGATGCCGTACAGAACCATAACATCGTAGATGCTGCCAAGAGCGCATGGGGCGTAGATCTCACGGTCAATGACAGTGGCCGGATTTCGCTGAAGAACTGAGGAAAGGAGGACTGAATGATGAAAAAAATCACAAACAAAATTCTTCCTCCAGCTCTGATCGCAGCGATTCTGGTCCTGGCTATGAGCATTTCGGCTTTGGCCGAGAATCATGCCGGTAAAAATGACTGGGCAGTTACCTTCACCGCTGACAAGAAAATGAGCAGCAACTTCCATAATAAGGTATGGGACGATAATCTCAAGGGCCTGCAGCCCGGGGACTACGTTGACTTTAGTGTGAAGATTAAAAACGATAATGAAAACACCACAGACTGGTACATGACCAACAAGGTCATTGATTCGCTTGAAGATACACGTTCAGATGATAAGGGACTCAATGGCGGCGCCTATACCTATATTCTGAAGTACAAGGGAAATCAGGATGGTGATAATGACGTCGTACTGTATTCAAGCGATACAGTCGGAGGACAGAATGTCAGCAAGGCAGGCCAGGGCCTGCACGAGGCAACAGATGCTTTGGATGACTGGTTCTACATTGATACTCTGAGTAAAGGTGAAGGCGGAACGGTCACGTTGCGGGTGGGCCTTGATGGCGAGACACAGGGCAACGACTATCAGGATACTCTTGCGGACCTGGAGATGAACTTTGCGGTTGAACTGAGGACTCCCGAAAAAGAGCCTGACAAACCTGTCAAACCTGACGAACCTGAAGAAGAGGTAGAGAAAAAGAAAAAGAAAACAATCACCGAAGAGGAAGATGAATATATAAAGAAGAGCACGTCTACTGAAAAATCTACAACCGTTAAGACCGGCGATTATACCGATACTCTTCCGTATCTGATCGCAGCCGGTGTCAGCGGCATGATCCTCCTGTTCCTTGCATTCTACAGCCTGCATGAGAGACGCAGACAGAGAGGAGGCAGGTCATGAGACGGAATGTGATGAAACAATCTTCCTCGGGACAGCGCAGAAGCCTCTTCGTACGCGTAGCTGCAGTGGTCATTGCTCTGTGCATGATCGCGGCTCTGGCACTCCCGGCACTGGCAAGTGAGACTGGAGATACTTACACATATACAGTGCGTATCTTCGCGGGAAAACAGGGTACAATTGACGGAAAAGACGTCAAAGAATATTCTGTCACCCCTGGTCAAAAGCTGAATGTAGACTGGAACGAGCTTAAGAAGCTTATAAAAGTAACGGATTCAAGGTATGAAGCAACGGGCTTCAGGCTGAGCGGAAAGGATAACAACCTTTATCCAAAGACGATTGCAGAGCCAATCGTAGTGAATTCTGACATGGACTTTGTCGTGTCTTATGCACTGAAAGGAAGTGACATTCAGTACACAATTAAGTATTTGGAAGCGGGGACAAACAAAGAGCTTCACAAGCCGGCTACACTTACATATTACGGAAATGAAGGTGAAGAGTTTGTTCCTACTTACATCTACATAGATGGTTATACACCTAAAGATCCGGTTACTACTGCTGTGAAGCTGAAGAGTGGAATGACTTTCACTTGCTACTATACAAAGATAGCAGGTACCGGTACTACAAAGGCCACTACGAAGGAAGGAACCACAACTACCACAACCAAGAGCGGAACTACAAGCAGCACAAAAAAAAACAGTAATTCCACGACAACTACCAAGCGGACTGTAACAACAAAGCGAACCACAACAACGACCAGGCGGACTACAACGACAACCAGGCGGACAACCACAACTACCAGACGCGTGGGGACTGCGTCCAGTTCGACATCCACTGTAAGGTCGGGTTCGACTTCAAGTTACACCAACCCGTCTTCGTACACCACTACAACGACGACCAGATCCTATACACCCAATCCTGCGGGAACTACAGCTGCAGGCAATTCTGCCGGCACTACGACCGGCGGGAATACTTCGGGAAGTACTACTACGACTACCCGTAATATTTCCGGAACCACGGCAAGCGGAAATACCACAGGAACCACCCCCGGAAGTAATACCGGCAACAGATTTACTGCCAATTCGGGCAACACAACCAACGGCACCAATCCTACCGGAACAACCCCGGGCAGCGCAGCCAATGGTACCAATCCTGCCGGAACAACTCCCGGCAGCACTGCCAATGGCACCAATCCTGCCGGAACAACTCACGGCAGCACTGCCAATGGTACCAATCCTGCCGGAACAACTCCCGGCAACACACTTTCGGGTGTAACAAACGGGACAAGTAATGCGGCACCCGGGACAACTCCGGCTGGCGCACAGGGAAATGAAGCTGCTCAGACCAGCCCGGCTCCCAAAGAGATTGCAAATCTCGATGATCCCAATACAAACCTGAAAGACTACAGCAGTTCAGGCAACAATACTGCGGAAGTGGAACCTACAGAGGACAAGAGTTCCGAGACTACGACCAACAGCGAACTGGAAGGTGTGGTACGCGCTCACGGCATGTCTACACCGGTCAAGGTTCTCCTTGGAGCCGCAATAGTTCTCCTTCTCGGAGGAGCGGGATGGTTCTTCTTCAAGCGTTTTTCCTCTGAAGGCTATACCGATGACGATGATGATACCGATGACGACCAGGTGTAAAGCGTTTTGCCAGGTATCAGCCAAATGAATGAATCGAATCCCCGCGGACGATCCGGTCTGCGGGGATTTTTGCAAAAGGAGGACGGTTTTTGCAGGTGGAACAAGGCTTTCAATCCCAAATGAAGATGCTTCCGCATAAAAATTAAAAAAATTACAGGGAAGTGAATGCTTTTTACGCCGCAAACATTTAGAATAGTAGAGACGAATAAAAACTGAAAAGAGAATTATCGAAACGGCATGTGAAACCAAGTCGACGAAGTTGTCCCCGGAAACATTATCACAGTCCGGTATTAAGGCGGAAAACAGACTATAAGAGGCGGCAATGGCAAAAAAACATCCGAAAAAGAAAAAACAGCAGAGGACAGATGCAGACGGATATCCCTCGCAGAAAAAGGGCGGGCTGCTGATGTATGTACCTGCCTTCTGCACATTGATCGGGACCCTGATGCTCATCACAGTGATCGCGGTGGCTCTCCCGCTCACTGTACCCCAGTTTATGGGGTATGATATCTATAATGTCGTCAGCGGATCAATGGAACCGGCGATACCGATCGGCAGCATTATATACGTGAAGGAAATCGACCCGGCCGATGTGAACAAGGGCGATGTCATTGTGTTTAACAGCGGAGACAGCGTCGTCATGCACCGTGTGAAAGAAAATGACGTCATCAATGGTACCTTCACCACAAAGGGCGACGCGAATGACGTAGAGGACCTGAGCAAAGTGGATTATGAGAATATGGTCGGCATTGTCGCAAGGCACATCCCGGCCATGGGTCAGCTCCTGATCCTGTTCGGAAGCACCCTGGGCAGAATCTGCATGATCTGCTTCGCTGCCTGCGGAGCCCTGCTCAATGTTCTCGGAGCCAGATTCAGCGAATACCTGAAATATGAGAGGGAAGCGGAGCAGAGAAGAGAAGAGCAGCTGGCCAGGGCCAGGCAGGCGGAACAGGACCGGCAGAACTCTTCGCCGGACCCGGAAGACCAGCCTGAATCCGATTAACAGATAAAATCGTTGAAATCGTCGGAGTCCGAATAGAAGATCCAATCGGTGAAAAAGTGTTCTCGCAGAGATTTTTGGGGAAGGCTTTTTTGCCGATTTTTATATTCGATTTTTTCATTGGATTTCACATGCAGAGTTTTTGCATGGGGCTTTTTATATGGCTTTTTAATTGCGGAGTCTCTTGTACAGAAGGGAACGGGCAGTCAGTCTCCAATGGAGAGTACCGAAGAGTACAGGCAGCTGGTCTCCAATGGAGAGTACCGAAGAGTACAGGCAGCTGGTCTTCAATGGAGAGTACCGAAGAGTACAGGCAGCTGGTCTTCAATGGAGAGTACTGAAGAGTACATGCAGTCAGTTTCCAATGGAGAGTACAGGAGAGTACATGCGATTAGTCTTGAATGTCAACCATTTTTGAAAATGTCCCAAAAATCTTTTAACATTAGCACCGGAAATTCCGGTGCTTTTTCTTTCTCCGGGATCAGTTAATGATACAGGGGAGTAAGCTTGCTGCGAAGGCGCGCCTTTTATGGGCGCGCGCCTTCAGCAGCAAGCTTTTCGGGCATGTTTTCGCCCACCCCTCCACGTTGAGCTCTGCCCAACGCATCCGGCCCCCACCCCCGCTCAAACATGCCCGTGTAGAGCATATCTAACTTAACTGCTTTATCCCGTTTTTGTGCAAACCTGTCGCGGGTGATTAAAGTATTGACTGCATGAACCCGGACACGGGTTTTTGAGCAGGCCAGCGGCAGCCCCCGCACCCGCCCTGAAAAGCGTGGGCGGGTACTGGGCCTGCCGGCGCTTACGCGCAGCCTAAACCCGTGTCCCCCTACAGTCAATACATGAAACACCCCCTCCCGGTTTGCAGCCGCTTCCGCGGCGATTATGCCGGCAGATCTGACATGTCGTCCCAATGATGCTCCTGCATTTTTACAAATTTCCAGAAGGCTTTACTCCTCCAGGGATGATCCATTGGAGGTATATAGCGCTTTTTTGGCTCCTTTTTTCCCGTTTCTATATCAAATTCCTTCGATTTTTCTGCCCTGACAGGGATTTCTTCCAGCGCATAGATGTCTTTGTCGTTCACACAGCAGTAAAGCCCACCATCATAAGCCTGTATCACCATGACTTTTGTTCCTTTTCTGTAATGGACCTGCCGGCTCTTTCCATCCAGCATCCGGTAGTGCTTCTTCTGAAACTGTATGCAGTGGCCGCTGTCCACCGTCCGCTGTGTCAGGACGGAAAGGATCAGGTTGATCTTTTCCTCGGACGGTTGTTTTTCGAATACGGATCTGATACCATTTACTGGTAAGGCGAATCTGGCATTGAATTCGTTGATGTAGGAGTCTAGGAATTCATTTGCCGCCTCGATCTCAGTTATGCCTGCCAGCCGCAGCTCGACTGGCAGGCGTGACTGCAGAGTCTGGAACATCCTTTCCACACGCCCTTTTGCCTGGGGCACACTGCTGTATTCTATCTTCGTACCCAGCTGCCTGCACGCATATGCGAACTGGGTGCAGGTGTCTTCCCCGATATCAGGGGCTTTTTTCTTTTTATACACAAATACCGTCCGCCTGTCCGTGAAAAATGAGTACGGGATCCCGTATCGGGTCAGGATCTGGTGAAATATATGGTAGTAGCCTGACAGTGTCTCCTCTCTGTCGAACCAGGCTCCGGTTATTCGGCCTGTCGCATCATCTACAGCTATGTGCAGTGAGCTCTTAAAACCTCCAAACCACTCATATGGAGATGCGTCCATTTGTTCCATTTCTCCAAAATAGGCGCATCTGGGTCGGCGTGAGTGGGCATCCTCTACTGAAACCAGGTTTTCCTGTATTTTGTCTGCTTCTTTTTTGTTTTTTGCCGCTTTCTTTTCTTCCTCCAGCTGCCGTTTTATCCTCTTTTTCTTCTGTTTCGTTACTTTTGGTGAGAGGATATTTTCTGATTCCAGGATCCCGGTCACACACGATACCGATAGCTTTATCTTTTCTTTATTTCTCAGCAATTCTGTAAAATGTACAAAATTGGTGTCATAGTATTTGTTCCGGTACAGGTCCAGAACATCCTGCCTTATCTGCTCCGGTGTGGTCGTGGAAGGCTTTCTCCCCCTGTTCCCATGGATAAATGCAGCCTTTCCTTTTTCTTTGTAGGACTTGATCAGCCGGTTTACCTGCCTTTTTGTGATTCCCAGGGTCAGGGCAGCTCTGTCTTTGCTTCCGTTCTCATCCACAAGCTTTTTTATAACTTCATATTTTCTCTGTTCAACCATCCTTAAGTCTATTCTCCTGATATTGATCACCTCCCTTCAGGGAGGTGATTGTATCATATGTTGGGACATTTTCATTTGTGGTATAGTGGGACATTATCAAAAATGATTTATAGATTTTCCGCTTTTTCAAAATCAGGTGTTGACAAAACCCGTAAACAGAGGTATTATTAATTTCGCTGTTGAAGAACAGCAAAGAGTTGTACGTGTAGCTCAGCTGGATAGAGCGTCTGGCTACGGACCAGAAGGTCGCGAGTTCGAATCTTGTCACGTACATGAAAAAAAGCATCTGCATAAAGCAGGTGCTTTTTTTTGTCTTTATCGCAGGGCCGCGTAAGGTATCTTTCGCCTGACTGCGAACGGCGGCCCGCGGAAAGGCAGAGGGGGCGGCAAGTCCGCCTCTGCCTTATTCTTATGACATGGCCTATTCCTATGACAAGGCCTATCCTTATGACAAGGCCTGTGCAGAGGGGTTTTCCACCTCTCCCCCTATTTTATGGCACTGTATGTATGGCGCAGCCGGCCAATCGGCTGTGCGGGAGGAGGCGTATAACTCGTTTTGTTCAGAGCGGTCTTGTGAGGTCTGCATACTCTGCTTTGCAGGCAACAGTAAGGAGGTCGTCAGGCGCCAGGCAGATCTGGCATCCTATACGGCCGGCGCTTATATAGATGCTGTCGAACAGCTGGGCACTCTCGTCGATCCTCGTCACAAATGGCTTCTTCATTCCGATGGACGTACAGCCACCGCGCACGTAACCCGTGAGGGGGAAAAGTTCTTTTACATGAATCATAGCCACAGACTTTGCTCCCACAGATCTGGCGCACTTCTTGAGATCCAGTTCATCATCAATGGGAATCACGAACACGTAGTGCTGCTTATCAGGCGCAACTGTCACAAGTGTCTTGAAGACCTGTTCATGGGGGAGGCCCAGGCGGTCGGCAACTGCCGCTCCGTCAATGAATTCATCGCATTCGTAAGACTGATATTCGTAGGAAATGCCGGCTGTTTCCAGAATCCTCATCGCGTTAGTCTTATTGTCCTGTTTGTCTTTCTTTGCCATTATCAACCTCACAGGTAAAAGTTATTATAGAGCTGAGGCGGCCGCGCCTCCCTCTGCCCCCGACCAGCCCTTGTCCGATGTAAGGCGGAAAATACATTACACGGCGGGTCGTTTCAATAGGGTAGAGGAGGCCACACCGCCCTCTGCCCTCCCGCGGGCTGCCGTTCGCTGTCAGGCGAAATATACCTTACGGCAGCCCTGCGATAAAAACGCACCCCCCGGTGAACTGACCGCCGGGGGGTGCTGACTATCTTTGCTTAAATCGACTGACCGTTCATCAGCACGGCAGTCCGAAAATGATTAAGCTTTCAGTTTCTTGATTTCTGCTGTAAGGGCAGGAACAACCTCAAACAGGTCGCCGACAATGCCGTAATCAGCGATATTGAAGATGCTTGCATCCTCATCCTTGTTGATGGCGATGATGCAGTCAGAGCTGCTCATGCCAGCAACGTGCTGGATAGCGCCGGAGATACCGCAGGCAATGTAAACCTTGGGGCCGACGGTCTTGCCGGTCTGGCCGACCTGGTGAGAATGTGCAATCCAGCCGGAGTCGACTGCTGCACGGGAAGCGCCTACGACGCCGCCCAGGAGATCTGCGAGCTCTTTGAGGGGAGCGAAGCCATCGGGGCCGCCAACTCCACGTCCGCCGGAGACGATGATGTCTGCGCCTTCAAGGTCGACAATCTCGCCTGCAGCTTCCTTGATGACCTCAAGGAGAACTGTGCGGATTTCTTCAGGAGCTACGTGGAACTCTTCTTTGATAACTTCAGCCTTGTTCTCGCCGGCTTCGGGTTTCTTGAACACGCCGGGGCGGACAGTACCGCACTGAGGGCGATGATCAGGGCACATGATGGTAGCCATCAGGTTGCCGCCGAAAGCGGGACGGGTCCATGCAACGTTTCCGGTCTCTTCATCGATATCCAGGCTTGTGCAGTCTGCAGTAAGTCCTGTGCCGACGCGGGAGGAGAAACGAGGGCCCATGTCACGGCCGTTGTTGGTTGCGCCGATCATGATGGTGGTGGGACCATACTTCTCGGTCAGGTGATACAGAGCCTTTACATAGGCATCTGTGGTGTAGAGCTTGTACTCAGGGCCTTCCACGACGATGACCTGGTCAGCACCATAGATGCCTGCCTGCTCGACAGACTCAGCTACGTTGTCGCCGATAACGACTGCAACGAGCTTTCCGCCCTGCTTGTCGGCCATCATACGGCCGGGATTCAGAAGCTCAAGGCCAACCTTTTTGGGAGAGCCGTCTTCGTTTGTTTCAATAAATACCCACAAATCTTTGGTTTTAGCTTCCATTCTTCAATCCCCTCCTATCAGACAATATTGGCGTCCACAAGAATCTTGGCAAGCTTCTTAGCAGATTCTTCGCCGGTCTCTTCTTTGATCTTCATGCCGCC
>JBGUNJ010000086.1:0-31786 GCA_045117315.1 Lachnospiraceae bacterium
CGGCACCATCAACGACGCGTTCGAAAGGCTTCTCGACAGCATGTTCCAGGATATGGCATGGGATATTTCCTCTGACATTTCCGTCATGAAGACGATGATGGAACAGGACGGTCTGACCGGAGAAGGGATAAGAAGACCAGCCGCGGGAAAGCCGGGCGGCAGGGAGCAGACTGCGGCAGGAACGCCTGCACAGTCACAGCCACAGGAATCCGGTTACATGGACGGGTATACGGAAGGGTATACAGAGGGATACTCTGAAGAATCGGGCGCCGCGCAGGCTGCTGCGCCGCCGAAAGAAGACGCGGAGGCATCCGCGGGCGGAATCCATCTCACTTTCGGAGAATGATGACGTTTCAAAAAAGAGATCAACAGGTCAATATATAATGCAGGCGCAGCCTTAATCATATGGGTCTGTGAGTTTTGCGGGAGCGCGGGACGCGTGAAGCGGGGCTTTCATCATATGAGTCAGTGAGCTGTGAGCATAACCAAAAGTAAATCATGGAGGGAAAAATGGCAGACGAGACAAGAACAGATGTAGCGGAGATGATGACAGGGACTGCTTCTGCGGCGCAGGCTGATCCGGCGGCCGATCCGCTTGCCGGACTGGCAGCAGCGGCGCCCTCACTCTCGTTCGGAGAGCCGGAACCCGAAGCCGTGCAGGAAGCTCCTGCCCCCGCACAGCAGGAGGCCCCCCAGGCGGAGCCGGAAGAGGCAATACTCACACCCGAAGAGATCAAGATGGTGGATGCCTTTGTCAAGCAGATCGATATCACCAATACACAGGCCGTCATGACCTACGGCGTTGGAACCCAGAAAAAGATGGCTGATTTTTCCGAGAAGACCCTGGACAGCGTCAGGACCAAAGATCTGGGAGAAGTCGGGGGAATGATCACATCCCTGGTGACCGAACTCAGGAATTTTGATGTCGAGGAAGAGGAGAAGGGGTTTTTCGGCTTCTTCAAAAAAGGCACCAACAGAATGCAGGAGATGAAGACCAAATACAGCAAGGTCGAGACAAATGTCGAGGCCATTGCCGGAGAGCTGGAGAAGCACCAGGTCCAGCTGATGAAGGACATCGACCTGCTTGACAGAATGTATGAGCTGAACCTGGGCTACTACAAGGAGCTCACGATGTATATCCTGGCTGGCAAGAAGAAGCTCAAGGAAGCCCGCGAGACAGAACTGAAGGCTCTCCAGGAGAAGGCGCAGAAATCCGGTCTTCCGGAGGACGCGCAGGCGGCCAAGGATTATGCCGAGATGTGCGACCGCTTTGAGAAAAAGCTGCATGACCTCCAGCTCACAAGAACTGTCGCGATGCAGACCGGTCCCCAGATCCGCATGATCCAGTCCTCGGATTCCGTCATGGCTGAGAAGATTCAGTCCACCATCGTCAACACCATTCCCCTCTGGAAGAGCCAGATGGTCATCGCTATCGGTGTCGAGCATGCCAACAAGGCTGCAAGGGCGCAGCGCGAAGTTACAAATATGACGAATGAACTCCTGAAAAAGAACGCCGACGCGCTCAAGCAGGCGACCGTTGAGGCTGCCAAGGAGTCCGAACGCGGAATCGTCGATATCGAGACCCTTAAGCACACAAATGAAATGCTCATCTCCACAATGGATGAAGTGCTCACGATTCAGGCCGACGGCAAGCAGAAGCGCAAAGAGGCCGAGGCGGAGCTGGCCGGAATCGAGACCCAGCTGCGCGAGAAACTTCTCGAGGCATCCAGAATGTGACGAATTTCCGGATCCGCCTGCGGGACTTTCCCGCCGGTACGCACCGGGCACATGAGACAGGCGGATATTCTGCATTTTTGAGGCATTGCGAAAGAGTCTTTATTGTGGAAAATCCACAGTTCCCTACATATGGTATATGCGCTTTTTCTGAACACAATTGTGTATAAAAAAAAGATAAAATATGTAGATTCTGTGAAAAAAACATATGGAAATTGTGATAAATCCATAGTATTATCTATGGTACACAATAATTTGGAAAAGCGGCTGGCGTAGATGCCTGAATAATACCGGAATCATGGAGACATAAAGTCTGCCATGGCTTCGGGGGCAGCAGGTCTGCCGGGATTATGAGGGCGGATTTCCTGTTTCAAAGCGCAGCATCGGTGACACCGGTCATTTTTGCTGCGCGGGGGCACTGATTTCAGGAATCCGCCGTTCTGCGGAAGAAAACTCCGGAGGACGCAGTTCCGTTCCGGAGTAAGCAGGTAAAACGGCAGCCGGAAAACTGCACTGTTTTCAGGTACAGTCAATTGGAACGAGGCATTTATTTCAGAAACAACTATTTCAGAAGGAGGGAAAGAAATGAAAAGAAGCCTTGCTATACTTTTCATCCTGGTCATGATCGTGTCCTGTATGCCCGTCATGGCGTCAACAGGAACCAAAAGCGCAGATGGCACAGACAAGGCAGTGACTGTCCAGGCCAGGAGCGGATGGGTTGTATCCAACAAAAGGTGGATGTATTACGTCAACGGCAAAGCCCTGAAAGATACAGCCAAGAAGATCGGCACATATTATTATGCATTTGACAAAAACGGATATCTCTGCACCGGATTTTTCAACCTGCACGGCAAAACCTATTACGGAAGCAACAGGGTCGGAGCAAAGAAGTGCGGCGCTATCCTGAGAGGTTACTATCATATCGGAGATGGCTACTATTATTTTAATCCTGCCAAGTACGGTCTTCTGACCAAGGGATTTGCCAAATTCGGCGGCAAGCTGTATTTCTTCAGCTCCAAGGATGGAAAACAGCGCCGCACCAAGGGCTGGTTCACCTATGGTTCCGCAATGTATTATGTAAAGGCCGATGGCACTATTGCCACGAATACTACAATCGACGGCGTCAAGGTCGGACCTAACGGCGCAGTTAAAGATCTTTACGGCATGGACCGCAAGGCTCAGGGCTATGACAGCAATACCCGGTACCTGATCCTCGTCAACAAGAGCAAATACTCTGTCAACTTCTACAAGGGATCCAAGGGCCACTGGAATATCATCAAGAGAGATATCCCCTGCACAATCGGAAAGAAATCTTCTCCTTCCAAGTCCGGCAGCTTCAAGCTCTCCATCAAGAGTGTCCGTGCGTACGGCTACAAAGATTTCTCCGGCTCAACTGCATTCTATGCAACCAGAATCAATGCGGGTAACTTCTTCCACTCGATTCTCTATAAGCTCGGCTGCAGAAATCCCTACACACACAGCCCCAAGGATGCAAGACTCAGAAAGAGTATTTCCAACAGCTGCATCAGACTTCCTCTTGCAGATGCGAAGTACATCTATGACAACTTCCCTCGTTACACAAGAACAGTTGTGTACTGATAACTCACATGTGATTCAGAACATAACGATCTGGAAGGAGGACACAGGAATATGAAAAAGAGACTTGCGCTTCTGCTGGCAGTGCTCATGCTTGCGGCATGCATGCCGGTTGCGGCAATGGCAGCGCCGACAGGTGCAGAGCAGGTGTCTGTGCAGGCAAAGAGCGGCTGGGTAAAATCCAACAGCAGGTGGATGTTTTATGTCAACGGCAAAGCCCTGAAAGATACAGCCAAGAAGATTGGCACGTACTATTATGGCTTTGATAAAAACGGATATCTGTACACCGGATTTTTCACCCTGCATGGAAGAACCTATTATGGAAGCAACAGGGTAGGCGTCAAGAACTGTGGTGCTATCCTGAGAGGCTACTATCATATCGGAGACGGTTACTATTATTTCAACCCTGCAAAGTACGGGGTTCTGACCAAAGGCTTTGTAAGATTTGGAGGCAAACTCTATTTCTTCAGCTCCAAGGACGGAAAACAGCGCCGCACCAAGGGATGGTTTTATCATGGCAGCGCCATGTACTATGTGAAGTCTGACGGTACGATCGCGACCAATACCACTATTGACGGCTACAAGATCGGCGCCAACGGCGCAGTGACAGATGTGAACGGCATGGACAAGAAGGCCCAGGGCTACAGCAGCAGCACCCGCTATCTGATCCTTGTCAATAAGGGCAAACACCTGGTCAACATCTACACCGGCTCCAAGGGTTCCTGGTCTGCAGTCAAGAGGAATGTTCCCTGCACGATCGGCAAACGTTCCACACCCAGCCCTTCCGGAAGCTTCCGTCTTGACCACAAGAGCCACAAAGGACCTTACGGCTATAAGGATTTCAAGGGTTCTACAGCTTTCTACGCAACCAGAATCTCCGCAGGAAACTATTTCCATTCGATTCTCTACAAGAAAGGCTGCAGAAATCCCTACACACACAGCCCCAAAGACGCAACACTGGGAAAGAGCAAATCCAACAGCTGCATCCGTCTGCCTCTTGAGATTGCGAAGTATATCCATCAGGTAACACCGACGGGCACCCGTGTAATCGTATATTGATCTGATTTATAGATTTATAGTTTTTAGATTGGATCACATGGCTGTTCCCTGACTGCCCCGGATAGGCCGTCTGACGCGGATCTGTAAGGCTTCCGCGGACCGGCAGCCAGCCAGGCAGCCGACAGGGTATAAGATGAATAAAAAAGGACCGCCGGTTCATTTGAAATGAACCGGCGGTCTTTTTCTTGTGTCGCAGAGCTGTCTCTGCCCAATCTGTTTTGATCATGACTGCCTATGATTGAATTAATTCGTGTCAATTGATTCGTGTCCTGAATGTAATTGATCTGATATCTGATTCCTGATTCCTGATTCTCAGTCCAGCCTGCCGACGCAGACAAGCAGGTAATCGCCTCTGTCGACGATATTGAAAGGCTTCATTTCAAGGCTGAGGGCTTCTTCGTTGTAAGGCTCCAGGTCTTTGCGGGAGAGGGCTTTCACATCATAATCATAGCCGTAATAAGCAAGGAACTGTCCCATGAGTTCACCGTCGAACTCCCAGTGGTACCAGTCGATCGCGGAAGAGACAGTGGTCTGCACGAGAGCAGGGGATTTCCAGAGCTCGGTTCCGTCTATTTTATGGCGGATCCTGCGGTAAAGATTACCGGCCCTGGTCTTTCCGGTGTCGTGTGTGACATTGTAGAAGGCGTCGCCGTTGGAGAAGTTCCCGACAAAGATGATCGGTTTCGAAGTGTCGTAATCGCTGGCCAGTTTGAAGCCGAGCTGCTGCATGACGGCTGCCTCATTGTCATACCGCTGGTTGTTGAGGGCCAGGAAGCGGTGCAGGTGGGCTGTCTGGCGCCAGGTGATAAAGAGGAGGAGGACAAGGCCGCAGCGGCCTATGATGACCGGCAGGCGGTTCCTGTTCAGTATACCGCTGTCGATCAGCCTGTAAAGATCTTCCGCGGTCAGATAGAAGACAAAGGCACAGAAGACCATAAGGGTGATCGCGGTCCGGTAATACATGACAGTACCCTGAATGATCGTGATCAGAAACAGGGAGAGGCCGATGCAGATTCCCAGAAAAACAGGGAGGAAACTCCTTCTTTTTACAGCGAGGATCATGCATCTGACTGCGAACAGAACTGTGCACACGATGAAGATCGTGATGGGAAGGTTGATGAGAGCGGCAACGCCGTAATCGATCAGGACTCCCTTGAACAGGTCCATGAGTTCCTGCGGGGAGAGCGGCCAGCTGATCCGGGTGGCGCCTGTGTGCTGGTAGGTGAGACGCAGGACCGCCATGATCCCGTATCCGATGACAAGGCGCAGGATAAAGGCGATGACCAGCGGAACGGCAAAACGCACGCCCTCAAAGAACCAGGCGGTCTTCTGGCCGGGGGCTGTCCGGCCCACGCAGTAGCGGTAAAAGAGGATGATCAATACGGTGGAGACATAGACCGGCGCGATGGATTCGGCGCTGGAGATCACAGGAGTCAGGAGAATTCCCGCGATCAGGCAGGTTTTTGCCTGTGACTGCAGGACATGCTGAGATTTGATCCTGCGGGCGATGGTACTTTTGCCTTTGTCTTTGCCTTCCCGGGGCTGCAGATTTTCCTGCACGGAGAGAAGCCAGAGCAGAATGGCAAAGGTGCAGAAGAAGTCTCCCGGAACGATCAGCGTACCGCCGCAGGTGAACTCCCAGATCTCACAGATGATGGGGAAGGTGATAAAGGAGCAGGCCGCGATCGTGTAGAGCAGCGGGCGGTCTTTTTTTCCGTTGATTATAAAGAGGATGCAGGAGAAAGCTGTCCCTGCCAGCATCAGCAGGCAGACGCTCAGGAATTTGTCCAGGAAGGGGACGCAGGCACCGAAGGAAAACAGCTTTTTCCAGAGAACGGCGCCCCACCTCAGTTCTCTCACCCAGTACGTGTCATTGACATAGAGGGGAGTGGCCAGATCGTCCGCGCCCACAGTCCGGTTGAGCATTGAGAAACCATAGGCTCCGAATGTGTAAAAGAGCAGGGGGATCCAGTATTCCTTCCTGCCCGCGATTTTTTCGTTGAATTCTTTTAAAATTGAGCGCATAGGTGATTTTCCTCTTTAAAGAGCTGATCGCAGAAACTGATTTTCAGGAACTGACTGCCTTTCATAACCTGGAGATGATCACTCCGGCGATGATGACCGCGACACCCAGAACCTTGCGCCGGGATACTTTTTCCTTCAGGATCAGGGAGCCCATGACAAAGACCCAGACGAAGCTCGTCGCTGTGATGCAGGGCATGACCGAGAGGGGGACATAGCGCAGGGCTACCTGGTTGACAGCGAGTGTCAGGAACAGGAGTCCATAGGACACGATGACCCGTACATTGAGGAATTTGCTGAAAAAGCCTTTTCCGCCGGTAGTATTGGCCTGTGTCTTGAGCAGGATCTGGCTGAGTGCCGTGATGAAGGCGCCGATGATGGCTGCCGCGTAGCAGATCTGAGGAGTGAGAATGGAACTCATGGCAGATTACCTCTTTGTCTTTTCAGGGATGCGGAGGAGCGGAGAAATCTCCGGTCTCTAATCGTCAGAGACGCTGATGATCATTCCCAGCGAGATCACGGCGATACCGATGATCTGCTTGAGCGTGATCGTCTCGTGGAAGATCAGTGATGACCAGATAAACAGCAGGATATAGCTGAAACCACGGCGCAGATAGGCCGTTGTCAGCGGGATTTTCTCCAGAATGAGCTGCCAGCAGATTGCATAAATGCCGAGAATGACAACGGCCAGTCCGAACCAGAAGAAATAGCCGAGTGAAAATGTCTCATATCGCTGGGAGCCGATTTTCAGGCAGGGAGAGGTCAGGCTCTCCATGAAAACGGCGAAAGCGGCGAGGAGAAAGACATTGCGCCGCTTGTCGAGAAAATGAGTATTCAAAAAAACACCTCCGTAAAAGACCATGGATCTTCGGTCAGGTCCGGGAACTGCAGGACTGCAGCCGGGCCTGAGATCTGCGGCCGGTCCCGGGAACAGCAGGACTAAAGCAGGCCTGAGATCTGCGGCCGGTCCCGGGAATCGGAACCTGCGGCTCCTTATTCCCAGATCGGGCCGCTCACTGTGCCGTCGGGAGACTGGATTTCAATCTGCAGGGTATTGCGCACCGCCTGCATGTTGGCTTCGAGTTCATCGCGGGTCTTTCCCGAAACGATGACGGCAAGACGGGAAGTCTTGTCAGTCGCGCCCTCGTGATTTTCAATTCCCGCGTGCAGTTTGGAAAGCTGGTTGCGGTGCACAAACGGGAAGGCACACACTTTTTCGATTCCGTCCGCCCGGATCACGCGGCCGACGGGGAGATAGAAGGCCATGTAGCCGCAGTACTGAAGCTGGGGCTGAATGGCCGGCATTTCCTTCTGCTGTCCCAGAGCTATGTTGACCAGGAACCGTTCAGTCTCCAGACCGCTGGAGAGGTGGATCAGGTCGGAAGAGATGAAAACACCGCCGCCGCGGGCGGCTGTCTCGATCAGGTAGACCTCATCTCCCTCCATAATATATTCGCTGTGAGTGATTCCCTGGCGCAGACCGAAACCGCGGATGATTTTTTCATCCAGCTCCAGCACCTTTCTGCGAAGGGCATCATCTGCTGTTGTCGGGAAGATTCTGCTTTTAGCGGCAAAAGCATCGGGAATATCAAAATAGAGGGTGTCTCCGATGCAGAGGGTGCGGTATTCATAGTCGAGCACCAGCGACTCCACGACAAACTCGCGGCCGGTGGCAAACTGCTCCACGATGACCTCGCGGCTGCTGGACCAGCGGGAGGCCTCATCGTATTTATCCCTGATTTCCTGCTCGCCTGCGCAGACCTGTACACCGCGGCTGCCCTGTGTGTCCAGGGGTTTGATGATCACTTTGACAGGCGGAACAGCCGCTGCTGCTTCTGCCTTTGCCGCATTCCCGGTATTGTCGCCGGTATTATTTGTATCTTCCGGAGTCAGCGCCGCTTCTGAGCGGGCACGGCTCTCCTGCCTCTCCAGGCAGAGTTCCCGGTAAAAACCGACGGCCTCCTCCACGGAGGACACAGTCCTGTTTTTCAGCTGGGGAATCCCAAGTTCAGCCAGGCGGGCCCGCATGAGGCTCTTGTCAGTGAAAAGAATACCGGTCTCACAGCCGATGCCGGGAAGGCCCATTTTTTCAGCGACATAGGCGACACTCCGCACGGCGATATCGGTCTGGTCGGTGATCACACCGTCGATTCCATGTTCCTTCGCGAAAGCCAGGATCGCCTCTTCATCGCGGACATCTTTGATCAGGCTGTCTGTGATATAGGGTTCAAAAGCCCCGGAAATGACCGGCGCGGCAAGGAGCACGTCGCAGGTCTCGGATGCCTTCTGCACCAGCGGAAGCTGAAAGTCGCCGGCGCCGATTACCAGCAGTTTTTTGCGCTTATTTAACTCAGACATTGTATTCTCCATAAAAAATGATTAAAGCGGCGGGGACTGCAGCCGCAAATGCCGGGCCTGCCCGGGCAATTTCGGACATTTTCCGGGCGTCTGAGGCGCGGAGCAATGCGCAGCTTTAATCATCCATGTTTGTGAATGCGGGGGTATGGCCGCAAGTGTTCATCAGACCGGCGGTTTTGCGGTATTCTCCGGACAGCCGCCAACAGCCATCGGACCGGCGGTATTCTCCGGACAGCCGCCAACAGCCATCGGACCGGCGGTTTTCTCCGGACAGGAGCCAACAGCCATCAGACCGGCGGTTTTCTCCGGACAGGAGCCGGCGCAGGGCAGACGGGTGTTTTTTCCCCGGACGGGAGCCGGCGCAGAGCTGACGGGTGTTTTTCCCCGGACGGGAGCCCGGCGGTCATGATCCATCAGGCGATTCGCTTTGGGGGCGCCTCATCCGGCAGATTGATTTTGTCCCTGATCACGAACTGAGGTGAATTATTCAGGGATATATAAATTCGTCCGACATATTCTCCGATCAGTCCCAGCATAAACATGATCATGCCGGTGGAAAAGAGCAGCACAGCCATGGTGGAACTGTATCCCAGCGGAATTGCGGGATTCAGAAGTTTTCTGATCACGGTCCGCATACCCATGAGAATTCCCAGGACGGCCCAGAGTACGCCGATCCCCGTCGCGATGCGCAGGGGCTTGACTGAAAACGCGGTGAAACTGTTCATCCACAGGGAGAAGGACTTGCGGAAGCTGTAGTGGCCCACGCCGATGGTGCGGACGCGCTCCTCCATATCCACATTGACGACGCGCTTTGTCGCCCGGAGCATAAGCCCGGAGAGATAGGGATAGGGATTGGTATATTTGATCACTTCGTCCTTGACGAATTTTTTCATCACGGAGAAGTTTGAGAATTTCAGCCTGGGGTCTTTGCCCAGCAGCCAGGTGGCGACGCGGTCGTTGACGGCGGATCCGAAGTTTTTGAAGCCGGACTGCGTCTTTTTGCGGTATCTGGCGATCGAGACGTCATAATCCCCGTTGATCAGGGGATCCAGAAGATCCCAGAGCCTGTCCGCGGGACACTGCTGGTCGTCATCGATGAAGACGACATAGTCGCCTGCCGCATAGTGGCATCCGCAGATCAGGGCGTTGTGGCGGCCTCCGTTTTTGGCCAGGTCGATGACGCCCACTTTGGGATCCTTCGCAGCGATTTCCCGCAGGACGCTCAGTACGTTGTCGGGAGAGCAGTCGTTGACGGCCACGATCTGATAGTCGTAATCGGGCCTCTGCGCCACGACCTCCCGGATCTCGTCGATCACCAGGCCGACGGAGCCCTCACTGGCGTAACAGGGGATGATGAAGGAGATGATGGACTTCTTGTCTGTGCTATTACTCATTTTCTTTGAAATACTCCATGGCAGTGCGGATGACGTACTGCTGATCCTCGGGTGTCAGACCGTAATAGAGAGGCAGGCGCACCAGGCGGTCGCTCTCGGATGTGGTATAGCGGTCCTCCCCGTGGAAGCGGCCGAACTTCTCTCCGGCGGGGGAGGAGTGGAGAGGCACATAGTGGAACACCGTGACGATGCCCTTGTCCTTCATATAGCTGATGAAAGCGGAGCGGTCTTGCAGATCGCGCAGCTTGATGTAGTACATGTGGGCGTTGTGGACACAGCCATCGGGGATGAAGGGAACTTCGATCCGGCCTGCCTGAGCGAGCGGAGCGAAGGCTTCGGAGTAGGTCTTCCAGATCTCCAGCCGGTTGTCGTTGATCCTGTCCGCCTCCAGGAGCTGTGCCCAGAGGTAGGCGGCGTTCATGTCGCTGGGAAGATAGCTGCTTCCGTAGGCCACCCAGGTGTATTTGTCCACCTGCCCGCGGAAGAAGCGGGCGCGGTTGGTCCCTTTCTCGCGCAGGATTTCCGCGTCGTCGTTGTTTTCGGGATTGCGGATGATCAGCGCACCGCCCTCGCCCATCGAGTAGTTTTTGGTCTCGTGGAAGGAATAGCAGCCGAAGTCCCCGATCGTTCCGAGAGGCCGGCCCTTATAAGTGGACATGACTCCCTGCGCCGCGTCCTCAATGACTTTCAGGTTGTGGCGGGCCGCGATGTCCATGATCGTGTCCATCTCGCAGGCGACTCCTGCGTAATGAACAGCCATGATCGCGCGGGTCCTGTCTGTGATCGCCTCCTCCAGCTTCGTCTCATCGATATTCATAGTGTCAGGGCGGACATCGATGAAGACCGGTGTGGCCCCTGTCAGGACGATGGCTGTCGCCGTGCTGGAAAAAGTGAAGCTGGGGACCAGTACCTCGTCGCCTGCTTTCAGGCCGCACAGAAGCGTCGCCATCTCAAGCGCGGTCGTCCCGCTGGTCGTGAGCAGGGCCTTCTGCGCGCCGAAGCGCTCCTCCAGAAAAGCGTGGCACTTTTTGGTGAAACTTCCGTCGCCGCAGATTTTGTGCGCGTCGATTGCCTGTTTTACATAATCAAGTTCGGTCCCGATGAACGGGGGGACATTGAAGGGAATCATATTTATCTTTTTTCTCCTGAAATTTTACTGTCTTTCGCTATTTGCGGTCATAGTCTCGCGTTCACAACCACAAGTATAACACGACTTGCACATGTTTGCACCTTTATCATTTTTTCCCCGGATATCCACACATATATCCGGGGGCGGAAAAAGAATGATTCCGAGGATATCCACACGCATATCGGGAGCCTGAAAAAAGAATATTTCCAAGGATTTTCACGTCCATATCCACACTTCGGCAAAAGGATTATTTTTGCAAATTTCCGCGCAAATATTCGGACTCTGACAAAATGTGATATACTTGTACTATCGTTGAAAAACAAGGAGAAGAAGCGGATGGACAGATGGGAAAAAAGGAATAATCTGATCCTGATCGGAATGCCGGCATCGGGCAAAAGCACGGTGGGAATCATTCTCGCGAAGGTGATAGGCTATGATTTTATTGACTCCGATCTGCTGATCCAGAGGCGCGAGAGGATGCGCCTCCCGGAGATCATTCAAAATAAGGGTGTGGATGGTTTTATTGAAGTGGAGAACGAAGTCAATTCATCCATAGAAGCCTCGCACTGTGTGATCTCCACCGGAGGGAGCGCTGTCTACGGGGAAGAGGCCATGCAGCATTTCCGGGAGATCGGCGCCATCATATACCTGCAGGTGGACTACGAAGTCATCAGGAAGCGTCTGCACAATATCAAGCGGCGCGGGGTCGTTCTGCGCGAGGGGCAGACCCTCAGTGACCTGTATGACGAGCGCTGCGCCCTGTATGAAAAATACGCGGACATGATCGTTCGGGAAGCCGGCGGAGAGATTGAAGATGTCGTGGCGGAAATTATCTGCCGGATCAGGGAAAATCAACCCTGAAAGGATATCGGATCTGAAGGACAGGGGGCAGGAGTACGGCACATGAAGGGCTGCCGGAGCCGGAGCGTCAGGGGGAAGCCGGACCTGAAATCGGATTCCCATGGAGCGGCCGGAGCGTCTTGGGGACAGCCGGAGCCGTGACCGGGGTGCCCGGAGAATAAAAGACGGAAATAGCAGGAAATCCGGGACGGAAAGCATCCCGGAACGTATACATAAGACGGAAAGGATTCGAAATATAAAGAAGTATTGAACCTGAAGGGAACTGGATCCCACAGGGTTCGGGGAGGACCGGGACAGAGAAGATGAAGTATGACAGACAGAGAAGAGAGGAACAGCCCGGCTGTGTGGTCGGGATCGGATCATCCGCCGGAGGCCTTGAGGCACTTCAGCAGTTTCTGACTTTTCTTCCCACGGATACCGGAATGGCTTTTGTGATCATCCAGCATCTTTCACCTGATCACAGAAGTCTGCTGGCGGATATCCTTGGGAAATATACCGCTATGCCTGTTCTTGAGGCCAAAGAAGGAATGCATGTGCGGAAAAATACGGTCTATATGCTTCCGCCCAAATATAACATGGAGATTGAAAACGATGTGCTGCGTCTGAAAGAGTACAACCATCAGCATATCAATCACCCGATCGATATTTTCTTCCGCTCACTGGCTAAATCCTACGAGAACCGGGCGGTGGCGATCATCCTCTCGGGGACGGGCTCAGACGGCACAAACGGAATCCGCTCGGTCAAGGACCGCAACGGACTTATCATCGTCCAGGCTCCGGAGAGCGCCAAGTTTGACGGCATGCCGCGGAGCGCGATCGCGACGGGCTTCGCCGATCTGATCCTGAATCCGGACAGCATAGCGCGTGAAATGGCCCATATCTCCCGTTCGATCGCGGACGCGGGCCAGCGCCTGCAGCTCTCGGACGGCGACCTGATCTCCCAGGTGTTTTTCATCCTGAAAAAAGTGACGAATATCAACTATTCCTACTACAAGCAGACTACAGTGCTGCGGCGGATCGAGCGCAGGATCGTCGTCACGCACAACCGCAATCTGCAGGAATACGTCAACTATATGTCCAATAATCCGGAGGAAGTGCGTCTTCTGGCCAAGGAGGTCCTGATCGGTGTCACATCCTTCTTCCGCGACCCCGATTATTTTGATGTCCTCAAGGAGAGGGTCGTCAAGGATCTGCTGACCAGCCATCGGGCGTCCGACCAGATCCGTGTCTGGGTGGCGGGCTGTTCCACAGGTGAGGAAGCCTATTCCATCGCCATTCTCTTCGCGGAGGCCATGGACGAGATGGGCCTTCGAAGGGATGTAAAAATATTCGCGACGGATCTGGACGGGGATTCTATCGGCGTCGCCGGAAGAGGAGTCTACGGAGACAGTATCCTGGAGGACGTATCGGTCAGCCGTCTGAGCCGGTTCTTTACCAAAAAAGGCAACCGCTACACCATCAATCATGATATCCGCAAGATGATTGTGTTCGCCCAGCACAATGTCTTTCAGGATCCGCCATTCGGCAGACTGGATCTGGTCAGCTGCAGGAATCTGCTGATTTATTTTCAGAATATACTTCAGAGAAACCTGTTCGCGATCTTCCACATGGCTCTGAATGACGGAGGCTACCTCTTCCTGGGCCGCTCGGAGTCTGTCATAGACTATGATGATGTCTTCCATGTACTCTGTCCCAGCGAGAGGATTTTCGTACACAACAGTTCGGGACGCACACCGTCCCACGAGCATATCACCTACTCCCTGCAGGGGATTGAGAGCCAGCTGACTCCCCAGTACTACAGGACGGATTCTTCCGACATGGATTCCAAATATCAGGCGTCCGAGATGGAGACAAGGGCTCTGGAGATTCTGATGCCGGCCTGTGTCCTGGTCAATGAGAAAAATGAACTCTGCCACTCCTATGGGAAATGCTCTGACTTTATCACGATCCCTGTCGGGAATGTCACTCTGGATATATTCTCCCTGATCCGGAATGACCTCAAGATCGCGGTCTCCAAGGCACTCAAGGAAAGCCGGGAAAAGCAGGGCCTGGTCGCCTATGACCGCATTCCGGTCAAGATCGGGGAAACCCCGGAGTACATTTCTCTTGTCGCCCAGCCCATTACTGACAAGATGGGGGCTGATACGGGAGTGACGGCCATCGCCTTCCTGCGCTCGACCCAGAGCGGGGCAGAAGAGGTCGATATGGACCACTACAACGTGGACACAGCCGCCTCACAGCGAATTGCTGATCTGGAAAAAGAACTTCATGTCTCCCAGGACAACCTCAGCCACACGGTCACGGAACTGGAGTCCGTGAACGCCGAGCTTCAGGCTGCCAACGAGGAACTTCTGACCGCAAACGAAGAACTGCAGAGCTCCAACGAAGAATTGCAGTCGGTCAATGAAGAACTCTATACCGTCAATTCCGAATACCAGGCAAAGGTCGGAGAACTGGCCTCCGTGAATGACGACATGGCCAACTTCCTGGCAACGACACTGGTCGGGATCGTCATGGTGGACCGCAAGCTCAATGTGCGGAAATTTACAGAATACATAGCGGATGAATTCAGCGTGACGGAGCACGACGTGGGCAGATCCCTGCGCTACATCGCCTATCACTTCGCGGCAGTCGATCTCATCTCGCTCTGCCATGATGTCCTGCAGAGCATGCAGCCTGTAGAACTCACCTGTGTCTCGGTCGCGGGCAAGACTTATCTGGTCCGCATTGCTCCCTACAGGACCCACGGAAAGAAGCAGGCGGAAGCAGATCTTCCGGAGGAAAGCGTACAGGTGATGGGACCTCCCGTCCTGAAGGAAAGCACTCCTGTATCCGGCAGCAGAGGCGGGCAGGAAGTTGACGCGGCCCTCTTCAGGAGCGGGGAGTATGTCAGCGGCCTGGTCCTGACCTTTATAGATACTTCTCAGAAGATTGACGATCAGCAGCAGATCGAGGAGATGGAAAAGGCTCTCCGCGCGGCAGTCAGGTCGGGACAGGAAAAGGAAGCCTTTCTCTCCCACATGAGCCACGATATGCGCACGCCGCTCACGGCGATCAAGGGACTGGTCCAGCTCTCTCTCAAGGAGGACCTGCCCGAAAATATCCGTGACAATCTGGAGAAGGTATTCTCTTCGACACACTACCTGACCAGCCTGATCGACGAGGTGCTTGAGACCAGCAGGATCAACGCCGGCAAGGTCGTCACTGTCGCCTCGGCGGTCCGGGAGCGCGACGTCCTTGATGAGGTCTCCGCGATCATGGCAGAGAAAGTGCGCACGGCAAACCTGCAGATGAAGACCAGGATCGATGGCTGCGAGAACCGCTATGTCATGATGGACTCCGAACATGTGACCCGCATCATCGTCAACCTGCTCGGCAACGCCGTTAAATTCACCCCGCCCGGAGGCAGAGTGGATTTCGAGGTCAGTGTTCTTTACACTGAGACCCATGCCAGACACACTTATACCATTCGAGATACCGGAAGAGGGATCAGCGAAGCTTTCCAGAAAAGGATGTTCAGACCCTTCGAGCAGGAGATACCCAATGAAACCGGCCTCAGGGACGGCACCGGCCTGGGCCTGTATATCTGCAGGAATCTGGTCGATCTTTTGGGCGGCACAATCAGCTGCCACAGCAAACCCGGTCACGGATCGACATTCATCGTCTCACTGGAGTACGATCTGGCGACCCCCGATCAGATCCGGAACCAGAGCCGCCGCAACTCGACGATCGAAGGCCGGATGCTCTACGGAAAAAACATTCTGGTCGCGGAAGATAACGACCTGAACGCCGAGGTTATCATGAAAATCCTGGAGACAAGGGGCATTCATGCCGAACTTGCCAGAGACGGCGAGGAGGCAGTCTACCTGTACAAGAGCAGCGGCGCCTATCATTTCCAGGCAGTCCTCATGGATGTGATGATGCCCGTTATGGATGGAATGGAGGCCGCGCGGGCTATCCGCGCCTGTGATCTTGAAGACGCGAAGACGATTCCTATCATCGCGCTCTCGGCGGACATTGACCCTTCCAATGAGAGAAAATGCCTGGAGTCCGGTATGAATTCCTGCCTGGGTAAACCTATCAACACCGTGGATCTGTTCTCGACCCTGTTCCGGGAGATTGAGAAAAATGAACTGCGATGAAGTCCTGAAATCAGGCCGGAGAGAAGAGTATCCGGATTCAGAGCGGGTGTGCCTTGTCAGCTGCAGGGCAATTGCTGTCATGCTCCTGAGAGTGTGTGACAGCGACAAAAAAGCAGTCGTCCGTCCGGTATGAAACAGGAGATACATCCACACAGCCTTCCATAATCACTTTCCATACTGCCTTTCACACAGCCGACCGTGTCCGGAAATGCCAGAAAGCATAGCTGTGCCACGGCCGGCTGTGATGCGGTGAGCAGACACTGCGCTAAAGTGATATTATGCTGAAGTGACAATATGCCAAAGTGATACCGTGCTAAAGCGATATTGCGCTAAACATGCGCTGTGCCGGACAGGTGCGGCATTAAGCAGGCTTTTTACCGGGCAGGTACTGCGCGATGCAGGCACGAAGCAGATCCTGAAAGAGACAGGTTATAATTTTTTTATAAGAAATTTATGGGATTAAACTGGAAACTGTGCTATCATCCTTAGAACATATACTACACGCTGGGAAAGGAAGTAACAGCAATGAAAGAAGTAAAACCACCCCGCAGGTCAATGATGTACTACAGCCTGCTGGTCATCCTCTTCATGATGATCATCAACGCGTTTATCATGCCGTCTGTCGAGAGGGCGAAGATTGAGGAAGTGGACTACGGGACCTTCATGACCATGACGGAAAACAAGCAGATCGAGAAAGTGGAATTCCGGTCCAACGACATCCTTTTTACAGACAAGGATGGCAAGGTCTACTGCACAGGCCACATGTCGGATGACGGTCTGGTAGAGAGACTGTATAAGGCGGGAGCGAAATTCGGAAGCGATATCATCCCAGAAACGTCGCCGATGGCGGCCTTCCTCATTAACTGGGTCCTGCCGATCGCGATTTTCGGCGGAATCGGATATTATTTCAATAAGAGGCTGATGGACCGCGCGGGAGGCGGGGCCTCCTCGATGATGTTCGGCATGGGCAAGAGCAATGCCAAGGTCTATGTAAAATCGACAGAAGGCATCCGCTTCTCCGATGTCGCTGGCGAGGAGGAAGCCAAGGAGAATCTCATGGAGATCGTGGAGTATCTGCACGATCCCGGAAAATACAAGGAGATCGGCGCGACAATGCCCAAGGGCATTCTGCTGGTCGGACCTCCCGGAACGGGCAAGACCATGCTGGCCAAAGCGGTCGCGGGCGAATCCAATGTCCCCTTCTTTTCCATGTCCGGCTCTGAATTCGTGGAGATGTTCGTGGGCATGGGCGCTTCGAAAGTGCGCGACCTCTTCAATCAGGCCCAGGAAAAAGCACCCTGCATCGTCTTTATCGATGAGATCGACGCGATCGGCAAAAAGAGGGACGGAAGCGCTCTGGGCGGCAATGATGAGCGCGAGCAGACGCTGAACCAGCTGCTGACAGAGATGGACGGCTTCGAGGAGAACCTGGGAGTGGTCATTCTGGCGGCGACCAACCGGCCCGAAGCCCTGGATCCCGCTCTGACCAGACCCGGCCGTTTTGACAGGCGCGTCCCCGTGGAACTCCCCGATCTCCAGGGAAGAATCGATATCCTCAAAGTCCACGCCAAAAAGATTAAGATCGGCGCGGATGTGGACTTCGGCAAGGTCGCCCGCATGGCAGCCGGTGCCTCCGGCGCGGAACTGGCCAATATCATCAATGAAGCTGCCCTGCGCGCAGTGCGCGACGGCAGAAAATTTGCCACCCAGGCAGATATGGAGGAGAGCATAGAGGTCGTCATCGCCGGATACCAGAAAAAGAACGCCATCCTGTCTGACAAAGAGAAGCTCATTGTCTCCTATCATGAGGTCGGACACGCCCTGGTGGCCGCCATGCAGACCCACAGTGCCCCTGTGCAGAAGATCACGATCATTCCCCGCACATCCGGCGCCCTGGGCTACACTATGCAGGTCGAGGAAGAGGGCAACCACTACCTGATGAGCAGGGAGGAGATTGAAAACAAGATCGCTACGCTGACGGGCGGCAGAGCCGCTGAGGAAGTGGAGTTCGGAACGGTCACAACAGGAGCCGCCAACGATATTGAACAGGCGACACGCCTGGCCAGGGCCATGATCACCCGCTACGGCATGAGCGACGAGTTTGACATGGTAGCGATGGAGACGGTCACCAACCAGTACCTGGGCGGCGACACCTCTCTGGCCTGCTCCGCGGAGACACAGGCCCTCATCGACCGCAAGGTCGTGGAACTGGTGCGCACCCAGCATGAGAAAGCCCTGAAAATACTGCGGGATAACAAACGAAAGCTTGACGAGATAGCCGAGTACCTGTATTTTAAAGAGACAATTACCGGAGAGGAATTCATGAACATTCTGAACCGGAAGCCCGAGCCCAGGCTGATCGGCACGTCCGAAGACAAATCTTCAGATATGTCCGAAGATATATCTGAGGACACGGCGGAAGCCGGACAGAAGCCTGACGAAACGGACAAGGCAACAGACCATGCAGCGGCAGACCATGCAGTAACAGACCTTGATCGTGAAGCAGAAGACGCAGAATCAGATGATTCGGGTGTCTGAGTTGCGGCAGCGGATGCGTGATCAAATGATTCAGATGCCTGAACTGCGGCAGCGGACGGCAGGACTGACTGCGGAAACTGACAGAATTCATTTTGGAGGAGAGTATGATACCGGAACAGACAATCGAATTCAGATATGATACACAGCTTTTGATCGACGGATATGAAGACCTGGATGAAGACGAAGTCTTTGACTATATCGCAAACAACTTCAAGGGAGACAGCCTGCTGGCTGTAGGCGGAGACGGAGATCCGATCAAGATCCATTATCACACCAATGAACCCTGGCTGGTGCTGGAGTACTGCCGCTCCCTGGGCGAGATCTATGACATCGTCGTTGAGGATATGGATCGCCAGGCGAGAGGCCTGCAGGGATAAGCTGGGGAATGAGCTGAGGACAAAGCTGAAGGATAAACCCAAAAGCAGAGAAGCTCAAAAGCAGAATAAATTCAAAAACAGATTTAGCTCAGGAATAAGTTCAGAAGCAGCTGCGGAGCGATTCGCGGCAGCTGCAGAATAACCGGCTGCAAAGTGACCGGATGCAGGGACAGAGTAAATGCCCGCACCCGGAGCGTGGGGCTGCTGTATCAGCTGACATATATCAGCGATACAGCGGCCCCCGTTTTTTTCGGATTTTCAAAGTCCTTTTTTTCTAAGGAAGGCTGCGTCTGCTGAAAGAAGCTGCGGTTTTCAGAGCTTTGCCAGAATCCCGGCAAAGTCCACCAGGCATTTTCCTTCCCAGATACCTACGGGGACAGGGGTCCCGAACCCTATTATGTGCGGAAGAGCTTCGTGTTCGAAGTCGTAGACAACGACTGTCTGTGTGTCTATATCCACGATCCAGTATTCCCTCACTCCGGCAGCGGCATATTTGGCATGTTTGATCATCAGGTCCCGGCGCCTGGTGGATGGAGAGAGAATCTCCACGACCAGATCCGGTGCTCCTTCACAATACCCTCTCCTGAGTTTAGCCGGGTCACATACAACCATTACATCGGGCTGTACGACGGTGTATTTGTCTGCGGGATCCGGTACGACATCAAACGGCGCTGTAAAAACACGGCATTCTCCACGGTTGTCATCCACGTAAGCAAGAAACCGGGCTGCCAGGCGCAGGCTCATGCCCTGATGGAGGGCCGTGGGAGAAGCCATAT
Organism: Lachnospiraceae bacterium; assembly: GCA_045117315.1. GTDB lineage: Bacteria > Bacillota > Clostridia > Lachnospirales > Lachnospiraceae > CAG-791. Next base: position 19,987 of record JBGUNJ010000086.1, read on the forward strand.
CATAAATCACCCCGTCGATCAGTTCGCATCTGTTTCTGCCGGCAGGGAAATGAAAATAGTCAATGACCGAGTACTTCACCTTTCTTTTTTCAGCAGGCCCGGCTTCATACCGGCTGCCTGCTTCTCTCAGCAGATTCCTGTTTTCCCCCCCGTTTATCATTTTGGAAGAGTCTGTGTATTCAGTTTGAACCTTTTGAACTGTCTCGTGATCTGATCTTGTATCTGCTCCCTTTAGAACCTTCTCAAGTGCGGCAATTGTGACCCTCCTGGGATACCGGGTCGTTCCACCGAAAATTTTCTGGATCGTACTGCAGGGAATCCCCGACAGCTCCGACAGATGTTCGTATGAAAAACCCAGTTCTCTTTTTCTGTCCCTCATTTCCTGAATTGTCATGTCTCTTCTCCTGTTGCTGTCTGATTTCCCGTTTTTGCTGTTTTATATCCTTGTTTATACCATAATTATACCGAATGGACAGATGACGGTCAAGAACGAATGTTCGGATTTGGGTATTCGCGATTTAGCTATTCGCGATTTGGATATTCGGTTTGCCGGGAATTGTACAAAAACTCCCGGGTTTCAGGCAGGGCAGTACTGTGACTCTGCATTTTAAAAATGCTTTACGCATTTAAAAAACGGAAAGCGAAATTTACGGAATATGAGATAAACAGCTGCTGTCTGTGGTAGAATTGTAATTGACGGCAGAGCGTGTGACTGCAATGCCGGAGAAGGTCACAGGATGACTGCGAAGCGGCATCAGGAAGATATCCGGCGGCCTGCCGGGACAGAGAAAATGCGGCAGGGTTATTGCAGCCTTTCCGGAGGCAGGGACTTCATCAACTGGAGGAAGAGATATGGAATATGTGATTAACCGTGAAGAGATCGATGCAAGAGCGGCATTGATCGTGGATATCCTGACTGAAAAGAAATGGACGATTTCCTTTGCGGAGTCCTGCACGGCGGGACTGGCAGCAGCTCATCTGGTGGATATTCCATCAGCCTCCAATGTCTTTAATTCGTCCTTTGTGACTTACTCAAATGAAGCCAAGGAAAAATACCTGGGAGTTTCCGCAGAGACAATCGCGGAGAAGGGAGTCGTCAGCGAGGAGGTGGCGGTTCAGATGGCGGTCGGAACGGCCCGCGCCAACGGAGCTCAGGTCGGCGTAGGCATAACCGGGATCGCGGGTCCTACCGGAGGGACAGAGACCAAGCCGGTGGGAATGGTCTGTTTTGGATTCACGATAGATGGAAGGACCATGTCCGCCACAAAACAGTTCGGGGAGATCGGGAGAGATGCCGTTCGGATTGCCAGCGTAGAATACGTCTATTCTTTTCTGGCAACTATGCTGCCCAGGCTTGCCGGTATGAAATTTAAGATTTGACAGGACAATCGGGCAGCTTCCGCCCCTGTAAATGTTAAGACAGGTAATGACAGCAGGACTAAGGATAAAGTGTAAGATTAAAACATAAGATTAAAGCATAAGATTAAAGTATAAGATTAAAGCATGAGATAAGGAGACATACTGAAATGGGAAAATATCTGGAAAAAGCTAAAGAACTTCGCAACGATCCGGGCAAACATTATAACTGCGCCCAGGCTATTTTGTGCGCGTTCGCACCGGATTCCGGTCTCACAGAGGAACAGTCCTGCGGTGTCGGCGCTAATTTCGGCAACGGTATGAAAATGGCGGCGACATGCGGAGCAGTGACCGGCGGCCTCATGGTGCTGGGAATGTTCGGGATTGAAGATAAGGAGACAATCGGCACTTTTCTGCGGACTGTCCGCGGGAATCACAATGGATGTCTTAACTGCGGAGACCTTCTCCGGATGAATAAAGAGGCAGGCGGCGAGAGAAAACCTCATTGCGACGGCATGGTCTATGAGTGCACGGAGCTGGTGGAGAAAATTCTGGAAGACAGGAAATGACAGCACGGACAGTCTGAAAGAAGATCCCCGAAACAGAGCGCGGAATTGACGGGACAGACAGGCTGAAGAAAAACCTGAAACAGAGCCCGGAAAAAACGGCGCAGACCGGCTTGAAAAAAGGCCCCTGCAATGACGCGCCGAAAAGACGGCGCGGTGTCTGAAACAGAGCGCAAAAAGACGGTGCGGGCACGTGGATCCCTCACAGGCCTGCAGAGAGGAAAGGCATGAAGATTACGAAAATAGTCATTACGGGCGGTCCATGCGGAGGCAAGACCACGGCCATGGGAAAGATCCAGAAGAAATTTTCCAGGGCGGGTTACAAGGTCCTTTTTATAGCTGAGACAGCTACCGAACTGATCACAGGCGGAGTTGCTCCCTGGACACTGGTGTCTAACGAAGAATATCAGAAATGTCAGATTTCTCTTCAGAAAAGAAAAGAAGAGATATACCAGACCGCTGCGGAAAATATGGGCGCGGAGAAGGTACTGATCGTCTGTGACCGCGGGGTGATGGACAACAAGGCATATATGAACGACACAGAGTTCAAAAACGTCATGGATGCTCTGGGGCTGAACGAGGTCGAGGAGAGAGACCAGTACGACGCGGTTTTTCATCTCACCACGGCGGCAAAAGGGGCGGTCGAGGCATACACCCTGGCAAACAACAACGCCAGGACAGAGACGCCGGAACAGGCAATCGAAGTCGATGATAAACTGATCGCCGCCTGGACAGGACACCCTCATTTTCGAGTGATCGACAATTCCACATCTTTTAAGAAAAAGCTGGACAGGCTTGTAATGGAGATCGCCACTGTTCTCGGAGAGCCGGCCCCCATGATGATCGAGCGCAAGTTCCTAATCAAATATCCGGACGTGGAAAAACTCGAGCAGATGCCCAACTGCGAAAAAGTGGAGATCATTCAGACATATCTCCACAGCATGGGAGATTCAGAGATGCGTGTCCGGCAGAGAGGGCGCGATGGTCAATACCTCTTTTACTGGACGGAAAAGAGGCGTATTTCCGACACTGCGAGAAGGGAGACCGGGAGAAGGATTTCCCGGGAGGAATATATCTCGCTTCTGATGCAGGCTGACCCGGCCAGACGGCCGATCCGCAAGATCCGCTACTGCCTGACCGAAAACAGCCGTTATTACGAGATTGACATTTTCCCTGAATGGGAAAAGCAGGCACTTATGGAAATTGAGCAGAGGGAAGAGGAAGAGGAGACCGTTTTCCCTCAGGATATCCAGGTGATCCGCGAGGTGACAAATGACCAAGCATACAAAAACCATTCGCTTGCATTTTGCATGCCCGAAGAGGACTGAAAAAGACCGGCCGGCAAAGTGGATTATCGATGAAAAAGCTCTACTGCGTTTAAGAGGAGGAAGACGCATGAAACTTGAACTTTTTGTGGGAACCGCTTGTCCTTACTGCCACATGGTGCAGAAAGAAATCGAAAAAGAGGGAAGGACCGATATCGAAATCTGCAACATCGACCTGAGCCAGGATCATATGAAGCGGCTGATCGAGGTCGGAGGGAAAGAACAGATCCCATGCCTTTTCATAGACGGAAAGCCTCTCTATGAGAGCAGGGACATTGTCAAGTGGCTCCGCTCCAATCCCCAGGCATAAGTAACTGATTCAGGCAGGAATAACTGATCCGGGAAAGATAAATGATTCAGGAATGGATGATTCAGGAATAACTGATTCAAGAATAAACGATGCAAAAATAAATGATTCAAGAATGAATGATTCAAGAATGAATGATTCTGGAAGCAATACAACAGCCCTCCGCGCGGTTCTGATCCGCGCAGAGGGCTGTTGTACACTTCCATATGTATCTGTCTTGACATGTATCTGTCCTGATATTTTGACTGGCTGAAAAATTCAGCTGAAGCAGCAGTCTCTTTTTATGAAGCCTGGCTTTTTTAAACTATGATTGATCCCGGCAGCAGGATTCATTGTATTTTTTTATTATCGCGAATAATTGATCACAGAAAAAGTCCACTTTTTTATCCCTTGCCACCCCCGCTATATCATTGATATCATCGGCAAGATGAAGTTCATTTCCAAAGACTTTCCGGTTTTCCAGGATCAACTCTTCAGACATCTGAGAGATATAGAATTTCACATGATTTAATTTGGAAACAAACACCTCGGAAAAATCCTGTTCAGTCATATCTTCGACAAAAAAGTATTCCACCAAATCCGGGATAAAAGAAACGAGACTGTTTTTTAAAGCAAACGAGTTGTGCAGTTTCCCGGCTTCCTGTATGGCCTCTTCCCGAGTGAAATGACAATCTGAATTATAATCCATAACCTTTAATCCTTTCCGGGATAATGATCATATATCGATATCACAGGTACAATTATATTCCCGTGATTTCGTGCCGGTCTGAAAAGTGACGGTTTATCACTTTAAAATGTAGGTCACGGTGACCGTAGCAGTGATCTCGGCCTGGCCGGGAAGAATACTTGCGCCCGCGCCTTCATCGAGGGCTCCGGCTCCCTCCATGGAGGATACTCCCTTTGCGTTTGCCTCAAATGTCGTATCCTGCCATCCCTCGCTGATCCTGGTGACTTCACCGAGTGTGCGTCCCGCGGCCTCTGCCAGCAGGGCGGCCTTTTCTTTGGAGGATGTGACAGCCTCTTTCAGGGCTTCGCCGTAGAATTTATCATATTCCGTGCAGCTGTAACTGACGCCGTTGAACTCGTTCGCGCCCGCCTCAGTGCAGGCGGCGATCAGGGTGCCGGCGTCCTTGATCTCTATATTTTTTACACAGAGACTGGTAGAAACGCTGTAGCCTGTAATGGTATCTCCGTTTCCTGTATTCCAGTCATACTGGGGGGACACGTCATACCAGGTTGTCTGAATGTCTTCCTCTTTGATCTTGTTCTTTTTCAGGACGCTGATGACTGCGTTCACATTCTTGCTGTTGGCGGTTTGAGCCTCTGAGGCGGTTTTTGCCTGGGTGCGGACTCCGAAACGCAGCTCTGCCCTGTCGGGAACCGCATAGGAGCTGCCCCTGGCAGAGACGGTCACCGTATCAGGGAGACTGCCGGCTGCGGAATCATCAACTTCCGAGGCGGAAGCAGTGATCGCAGTGCTGCCTGTGCCGGATGATTCGGGACCGCATCCGGGGATAAAGAGCACAGCTGCGCACAGGACAGCGGAAAGAAGGAGGCATAGAAGACGCCTGCTGCCGGATGAGCTTTTACTGTTTTTACTGCTTTCGCAGTTTGCATTCCAGTTTGCATTTCTGTTTGTATTCATCTTGATTCTCCTTGTGAAAGAAGGTGTGCGGATCCTTTTACAGGACGATATGATATCCGGGAGAGGATCCTGTTTTGCTTTATTCTTCACCGCGCAATACCCGTGACTTCAGACGTCGTGGGCTGAGCGTGCCGGGCCGCGGCTGCATCCCTCCTGTTTTGCCGGTACCCTTGTATTTTATCAGACGGAAAAGAGAAATCCTTCGTTACAGGAGCCGGGAATCCTTTTTTGTCTGGCCTTTTTAGTCATGAAACAAAATGAAGGGTGCCCATCATAAGACCGGCCAGGATCATGATCAGGAGCATGATTACAGCCAGGAGAGCGTCAAAGGCAATGACCGCAAAGAAGCGGAGCCAGGCATTCCGGATCCGGCTGATGCCCATGAAGGACCAGATGTCCAGATAGTTGCCGGTGAACAGCAGTATGATCACAGTGAACAGCAGGTAGATAGCACGCTCAACCCAGGGCTGGAAGACGGGTCCTGTCGCTTTGGCAGTGAAGCGCGTGCAAAATGAGAAGGCAAAGGCATAGATAAAAAGTGCAATCAGGATATTGGCGGGCTTTTTGCTGCGGAATCCGGGAATCATAAAATTATTTCTGTAGAGGCTGCTCTCGATGGTATCCGGGTGACTGCGGCAGGAAGCCAGGGCGTTCAAGAGTTCCTTTACTGATTTGTAGCGGTCTTTGGGATCGATGCGCGTACATTTTCTGATGATTCTGCCGAGTTTCCCCCGGGGCATACCGTCCTTTGGCAGGACACCGGTTACCATTTCATTCAGGAGAATTCCGACAGCATAGATGTCGGTCTGCACGCCGGAGGCGCCGAAGCCATATTGCTCGGGCGCAGCATAGCCCGCGGTTCCGATCAACTGCGTATCTTCTTTTTTCAGCGGATCTGCCTGCCGGGCGGCATTCATATCCAGCAGCCGGATGCTTCCGTCGGCAGTCCGGATGATATTGGAGGGCTTGATATCCCTGTGCAGGATGGGCGGATCTGCGCTGTGCAGCTCCAGAAGAATCCGGCAGAGCTCTTCGACAATGGTGACAGCAGTATCCTCTGTAAAAATATTGCCGTTGTCAAGAATCGTGCGCAGGGTCTGCCCGTTGATATACTCCTCTATGACGATCAGGCGCCCGTCCTGCTCTACAATCTCCGTAATCTCGGGCGTCCCCTTCACGTGGTGGGTGTACAGATACCTATAGACATCCGCATTATAGGTTTCCAATATTTTTTTGACATAGACTGTCCCGCTTACAGTGTGCTGTACAAGTGTGATGCCATGCTGTGAATTGAGGACAGCGATCTCCCGGTAGCAGGACAATATATATGCATCTGTTGTTGTCATTGGGATCCCCTCCGGATAAAAATCGGATTTCTGTGGACAGACTCCGGAAATCTGCAAATACTCTTGTGGGTCTGGCATCTGTTTCCATTTTGCAAAATAGTGAGGAAATTGTATTAAAAAGGGGAAATTGCATTAAAAAGGGCCTGTCCGCCCTGATCCTGTGGTAGAATGAATCGGGCATAGAAACCTCATTTTGGTGTTTTTGTTTCTGGACACTTCAATTATACCAAAGGCATGGAATCTGCGCTTTTTTTATTGCCTATATGATAGGAACCTCCGCTCTGCGTTCGGAGAACCTATAATCGATTCCCGGCCGACCACGTCAGCCGGGGGTGCAAAGCTTGGGAAAGGAGACAGACATTGAGAGAAGATTTTACATTCCCGTCCCATGATGGAATAACCCGGGTCCACGCGATACGGTGGACGCCGGAGAGCGGAGAGGTCAGGGCGGTTCTGCAGATCACACACGGAATGATCGAACACATAGAGCGCTATGAGCCATTTGCCCTGTATCTGACAGGGAAGGGTTTTGTCGTAACCGGCCATGACCATATAGGACACGGATCTTCTGTGCGGTCAAAAGAGGACTGGGGCTACTTCGCGGATGAGAATGCGGGAGAGATCCTGATTGATGACATGCACAGCCTGAGACAGCTCACGCAGGAAAAGTATCCGGGCATCCCTTATTTCATGCTGGGACACAGCATGGGGTCTTTCCTGCTCCGGAAATATATCGTTTTTCACGGAGACATCAGCGGCGCGATCATTATGGGCAGCGGTTATACAAAGCCCAGGTCATCTGCGCTGGGGATTCAGATCGCGAATGCGTTCGCGAAGATTTACGGCTGGAGGCACCGCAGTAAAATGGTGACCTTCCTGGCCTTCCGCAAAAACCTGAAATACGATACGACCGGAAAGGATCCCGCGAGAAACTGGCTGTCAAAGGATCCTGAGAGTGTGCGCAAATATTACAGCGACCCCCGCTGCACCTATCTGTTTACACTGAACGGATTCAAGACCCTGTTTGAGACCGTCTCCTTTGTATGCCATCAGGAAAATGTGGACCGTGTACCCAAAGAACTTCCGGTTCTGATCGTCTCGGGAGACGATGATCCCGTGGGAGAAGGGGGAAAAGGAGTCAAAAAGCTGGGCTCCATGTTCTGGAAAGCAGGGGTCAAAGACCTGAAGGTGAAAATCTACGAGGGATTCCGCCACGAGATACTCAACGAGGCCGGCAGGGAGCAGGTTTACAGGGACCTGGAGCAGTGGATGGAAAAAAGGATTGGAAAATAAGCCGCCGCTCCCCGTTTTACGGGGGATTATTCCTGGAGCAATATCGCTATGCATGAGTTTGCGCCAACCGCCCCCGTCTGCGGGGAATTACTCCTGGAGCAAATATCACTATGCATGAGTTTGCGCCAACCGCCCCCGTCTGCGGGGACTGATCCATGGAGAAATATCGTCAGCTATGAGACCGCGTCAACTGTTTTTGCCAGTGAGGACTGATCCTGTAACTTATCCGGCAGGGAAATAAAAAAGAGTCAGAGCTGAGTCAGCCGTCCCCATTGTCCCCGGTGACTGATTTGGCAGCTGATTCGGCAAAACTGATTCGGCAGGGGATTTTATGCGTCAGAAAATGCTGTCAGAGGCGCTCAGGGAGCGCTTTGGAACAAAGGTATATAAGCTTTCGCTTTCGAGCGGCTGCACCTGCCCCAACCGCGACGGGACCATAGGTGTAGGCGGATGTACATTCTGCTCGGAGGGAGGATCGGGGGAATTCGCGGCGCCGCTGCTGCCTGTCGAAGAGCAGATCAGGCATGCCCGCGCGCGGGTCGATGGCAAATTCCCGGCCAGGATCCCTGTGTCCGAGAGAAAATATGTCGCTTATTTTCAATCTTTTACCAATACCTACGGAGAGCCGGAAAGGCTGAAGGCACTTTACACGGAAGCCATAAGCCGCCCGGAAATCGCCGCCCTGTCGATCGGGACCAGGCCCGACTGTCTCCCGGAAGAGATTGTGGAAATGCTGGCGGACCTGAACCGGATCAAGCCTGTATGGATAGAGCTTGGCCTGCAGACCATCCACGAGCGGACCGCGGAGGCTGTGCACAGGGGATACCCGCTTTCAGTATTCGAAGATGCTGTAAAAAAACTGAAAGAAGCGGGGATAGAAGTGATCGTTCATGTGATTCTGGGCCTGCCGGGGGAATCCCGCGAGGATATGCTGGAGACGGTCAGGTACTTGTCCCGCATGAAGCCCCGCCCCGACGGAATCAAGCTTCAGCAGCTGCAGATCCTGCGGGGAACCCGGCTGGCAGAACAATTTGAGCGCGAGCCCTTTCCCGTCATGGAGCTGGAAGAATACTGCGCCCTGATCCGTGACTGCCTGGAGATTCTGCCCGACGACATCGTGATCCACCGCCTGACCGGTGACGGCCCCAAAAAACTGCTGATCGCCCCCAAATGGTCTGCGGACAAGAAACGCGTGCTCAATACCCTGAGGAAATGGATATAATTATTTCGCAGATAACATAAGAAAAAACAGCCGGACAGGTCGAAAAGTGTGCACTGTCCAGGCTGTTTTTTGCATGTTGAGTATTGGCGTGGCTGCAGGACCTCGCTGCAGGCAGCGGTTTCAGAGTTTCAGTGCCGCGGCTGCAGACAGCGGCTTCAGGGCTGCGGTTTCAGAGCTGTGGCTGCAGGACCGTGGCTTCAGGGCTGCGGTTTTTCCGCCTCTCCGGCTTTAAGCTCGGGAAGGACGACATGCAGCATGGTAATGAAGCAGGCCAGTCCGCCGACCACGTTGGAAACGGGCTCCGCCGCGAAGACGCCGTTTACGCCCATGTGGAAGGCGTAGGGGAGAAGGTAGGTCAGGGGTACTACGATGACGGCCTTGCGGAACAGGGAAAAGAAAATCGCGTGATTTTTTTTACCCAGGGATTTGAAGGTCGACTGGCCGCCGTGCTGGAACACCATAAAAATAAAAGTGGAGAAATAAATATTGAAGCAGGGCAGGGCCGTCTCCTTCAGGACCGGATCGGAGCTGAAGATCCCCAGCATGAACATGGGAAACAGCCGCATCACGCCCCAGATGGCGATACTGTAGGCAAAGCTCATGGCGAACATGATTATGCCGGCGTTCAGGACGTTGCGCATGCGCCGCGCGCCGTAATTGTAGCTCATTATAGGGGAGGTGCCTTCGGCAAGCGCCAGCAGCGGAGTCTCGAACATCTGGCGCGCGGAGTTGATCATGGTCATGGCCGACACATAGATGTCGCCGCCCACGTGGGCCAGGACGCTGTTGCAGCTGATGGAGACCAGGCTGTTGGTGAACTGCATGATGAAGGCCGCCATGCCCAGGCCTATGATCCTGCGGGCGCGGGGACCGCAGGTGCGGATTTCATCTGCCCCCATCAGATGCAGGCGGTAGTCGACTTTTTTCCCGAAAAGGAAGCGGAGGACGAACATGGCGGAAAGCGCCTGGGACAGGACGGTCGCGATCGCCGCGCCTTCCACACCCAGTCCCAGGAAAAAGATCAGAATCGGATCCAGGATGATATTGGTGCCGGCGCCGATGATGACGGTCGTCATGCCGACAGTCGAGTATCCCTGCGCATTGATAAAAGGATTCATGCCGGTCGCGATCATGGAAAAAATATTGCCCAGCAGATAGATGCGCAGATAGGGCATGGCATAGACCATTGCGGCATCGGATGCCCCGAAGGCGGTGAGAATGGGTCGGCTGAAAATTTCTCCGAAAACAGTCAGAAAAACGGCAGTCGCGATCAGCAGGAAAAAGGACGTGTTCTGGATCCCGTAGGCCTCCTCGCGCCGGCCTGCGCCGCGCGCCATCGAAAAGAGGGGAGCGCCCCCGCTTCCGTACATATTGGTGAAAGCCGTGATCAGGATGACCAGGGGAAAGCAGAGGCCGACCGCGCCCAGGGCCGCCGTCCCGATTCCGGGAATGCGGGCTATATAGATCCGGTCTACGATGTTGTATAAAAGATTCAGGATCTGTGCCACTAGCATGGGAAGCGCAGTTGCCAGAATGTTGTGCAGTATTTTTCCGTTTTCAAAATCGACACGTCTCATCTGCCTTATGCCTGTTTTCCTTTCCGGTCGTTTTTGCGCGGTCTTGGGCCTGTTTTCTTCTTCAGGTGTTTTCATCCGGTTTTCTGCAGTTGCATTTCTAATGGATAGTATAGTACCATTTTTGCTATATTTGAAATAGCAGTTTTACAGTGCGCCTGCATTTTTCAGGCATGAGCTTTCAGGCATGAGAAGCCCGGACAAAAGGAAAGAGACATCGGGGAGAGGTAACCATGGGAAATAAGGGAAAAACCGGCGGACAGGCAAAAGCCGCGGACAAAAAAGAGGCTCAGGTACGGACTTTCACGGAAGGAAAAATATTGTTTCCGCTGGTCCGGTTTGCCCTGCCGGTGCTGGCGGCTTTGTTTTTACAGGCCATGTACGGCGCGGTGGACCTGCTGATCGTCGGACAGTTTACTGACGTCAGCAGCGTTTCGGCACACGTCTCGGCAGTGTCCACCGGGTCACAGATCATGCTGACCCTGACCAACCTGGTGGCAAGTTTTGCCATGGGGGCGACCATTCTGCTTGGACAGCAGATCGGGCGGGGCCAGGCCAGAAAGGGAGGCGAGACGATCGGAGCATGCATCATGCTGTTTGCCTGTATCGGCATTGTGTTCACGATTCTGTGCGTGTCGGGAGCCGGCGTCATCGCTTCGGTCATGCATGCGCCCAGGGAGGCCTTTGAGCTCACAAAAGCCTATGTGCGGATCTGCGGCGGCGGTATGCTGATTATCATTGCCTATAACCTGATCGGCAGTATCTTCCGCGGGATCGGAGACTCCGTCACGCCGCTGATCACGGTGGCTATCGCCTGTGTTTTCAATATAGCGGGGGATCTGGTGCTGGTCGCCGGATTCCACCTGGGAACGATCGGGGCGGCATTTGCCACTGTCGGGGCGCAGGCGGTCAGTGTCGTGATCTCCCTGCTGCTGATGAGAAGGAGAACACTGCCTTTTACCCTGGAAAGAGAACATATCCGTTTCCACCGGGAACTCATGGGACGTATCACCAGGCTTGGACTTCCCATTGCGACGCAGGATTTTCTGGTCGGCATTTCCTTCCTGATCATACAGGCGATCGTCAATTCCCTGGGCGTCATTCCCTCCGCGGGGATTGGAGTCGCGGAGAAGGTGTGCGCCTTCATCATGCTGGTGCCCATGGCC